>JAPLHZ010000357.1 GCA_026389365.1 Cyanobacteriota bacterium | reverse complement strand
TTTCTACGAAGCGCTCAAAGATGCCATTGATCATGATCATCTATCTCTCGTCAAGTTTTCTAGCTCACGAATTCAATCCTATTCAAAATTTCTGATCACTTCAATTAAGTAGTACATAAGATCACCTTAACAGGGGTACTCCAAAGGGCTAGCGGAACATTTCATTATGAACAGTGAGCGCGAGATGGAGTATCCCTTTGTAAAGCGCTTCCGAGCCACGATGGACGTACCTGAGAATTTCTCGGAGACGTACACTAGACGTATGTACATGATTATGGGATCTATCGGCACTCGAAGAGGACAGCACCTCGTTTCCCAAATGCAGATTTACGCGGGTGGTGCTGTAGAGAAAAATGGAGAAGCAAAGCTCACCTCCTACTCATGGCGCAAACAAGCTCTGGCGATGAGCCACGACTCGTTCTACCGTGTGGGCCGCTTCCACCGTAAAGCTGATTTATTTGCGGAGCAGTGGCAACTCGATAATGATGAGGAATTTATCGAGCAGAAGGAGTTTGCTGACGTAGATATGCGGATGTTTGCATACACCTTTGGGGATCGGGTGCTGGAGAACGTGTGGCAGTACTACTATGACAGCCAGGAAAAGTACGAACGATTGAGAAGAATCAAGGGGACGCTCGATCCTGATGGTCTTTTCAGTGCCGATGACTTTTCCTTAAAACCGTTGTAACCGATCCATGCAAATGCTGTCTGTCTGTCATTTGATCATCGAGGGACGGGACAGGGCGTTGCTGAAACCAGGGATGAAGTTTCCATTCAAGTGATTTCCCCTGCGAGTGTCCTCCATTAGAACCCCAAGCCCCATCCCTTGTCTAGCCCCCGATCGCGAGGGATACCTAAAAAAGCAAAATCTCAACTCCAAAAAACGATTGCCTAGACCCACCCACCCCTTGTCCAGTAAAGCCGCGAGGGATCGATCGTAGCCTAGCCGTTTACCAACGATCGCTCAAACCCTCGCACAATCCTCTGACCCAAGCCGAAAACCGTCTCCTAGGACTAAAAGCCGTCAATCCTAGTCTAGACTTTGGGAACGATCGCCCCCTCTCAAAAAAATCTAACACCCTCGAATCTCCACCAAAACCTCACCCGATCGTAAAAGCTCTAACGAATCAAGTAGAGTAGAACGCAAGATATTTTGCAACTGTGCATTTGAGGTAATCCCAAAGATAGAGGTAATCCAAACTGCGATTGCAGGCGACAAATGTGCGTCTATCCAAATAATCATGCGACCAAAATCGGATGCTGAGCATTCCGCGCTGCACATTGCAATACAGCCTTCAGATCATCTACTTCCAAATCAGGCATCTCTTCCAAAATTTGTGCAGCACTCAACTCAGATGCGAACAAATCCAACACATCCGAAACCCGAATCCTCATTCCTCGAATACAAGGACGTCCGCCGCACTGTTTTGGGTTGACCGTAATGCGCTCAAGTAAGTTCGACATAAGACTAAGCCTCAAAACCTAATTCTCTTTCTACCATAACGACGATCGTCCCTAGACCAACAGACAATCTGAGGACGATCGGCTTTCCATCATCTCAATTTTCGTACTCCACAATCAATGCGATCGAGGCTGCAATTCGCCTCATTTTTCCATCTTCAATTCGTCCCAAGTGTCGAATGAATCGCTGTTCATCCAAACCTCGAAGCTGCAAGGTATCAACGGCAGAAACTTTAGTCAATCCATTGGCAACATTAGGTTCTAGTTTTAAATGCCAACTATTGCGGCCAAACGTATCTTTCCAGTCTGTGATCGGGGCTATTAACTTAATCGGCAACCGTCCGATTGTATCTGAACTCACAACTACAGCCGGACGAACTTTACGAATCTCAGATCCGATCGTCGGATCAAGATTGACCAGCCAAATCTCACCGCGTTGAGGGGATTTATGCGTACTCAACGATGTCTCCTACTGTAAAATCTCGCCATTCTGGATCTTGATCATAATGTTCTATCATGCTCGCAGCCTGCATGGTCAAGACTCGTTGCCGCTCTGCTAAAGGAAGTCTCATGAGGACGATCGGGTCTGTTAAATCAACTTCAGCCTGTTCCAGACGAGTTTGTTCCTGCATAATTAAATGGTGAATGTAGTCATTGACTGTGGTGAACCCCGCAGCCATTGATTGTTTTTCGACCAATGGTTGAACCTGATCCGCGATCGAAATACTAAGCATAATGCCTCGACTACTGCGACATGATCATTCTAACCTACAGACTGAGACCCTTACGATCGCCCCTCTACCAACAGCCAAACCAAGGACGATCGGGTCCATTGGTGCGCAGTTCATACCATGCGGGTGAGGCTTAGGTTTTGTGGGGACGATCGGGGTAGATATGGGAAATTATTTTTTGTAGCGTTATCTTCTGAGAATGCCGACCTTCTTCGCTCATCAAGTCAAGGCTAGTCTAAACTGGATTATGAAACCCGCTACCAACTTTTTGAAAAGCCTCACCCGATCGTCCTAATTTCCGGCAAAGCGTATGTTGAAATCTCTAAAAATCGAGAATTTTCGTGGATTTGAAACATTGGAGCTAAAGCAGTTTGGTCGCATCAATCTTTTGGTTGGCGAAAACAACTGTGGTAAAACTTCGATCTTAGAAGCCATTCAACTTCTCTGTTCACGAGGAAATCTTGAGCCTCTATCACAATTAATGGTCGGTCGTGGTGAAGTACTTATTAATGATGAACGCAAGAGTTCATCATATCGGAGAGACGTGTTGGATGTATGCCATCTTTTCTGTGGACATAATCTAACGCTAGACAGCAAATTTACAATTTCCTCTGGCAATGATCGCATTGAGTGCTCGATTGATATTTATGAGTCTCAAGAGATCGAGCAGGTTAGCTTACTTAGTAATGATGATGATGATTTTCAAGATTCATCTCAAAACTTAGCAATGAGTTTAAATTGGTTCTCCTCTCAAGATATAGAGAAAATACGTCTCTTACTCTCTCCTGAAGGAGGTGTTCTATCGGACTATCTACGGCGTAGTCGAAGAGAGTTGAAAACTCCTGCAATAAAAACTCAGTTTGTGACATCTTCTTCATTGACTTCGGATGAAATGATTGAATTATTTGATCAAATAGTTCTCAAACCTGAAGAAGAGATCATTACAACAGCATTACAGACGATTGATCCTGAAATTGAACGAATTGCTTCCGTGTATGTACCTAGAGCTAGATATTCTGGACGCTCCGGGTTCAAGATCCGGCGATCGGGTGATTCTCAACCTGTACCGATCGGGAGTATGGGAGATGGCATTTGGCGAATGCTCGGACTTTCGCTTGCCGCCGCTTGTACCAAAGATGGCGTTCTACTCGTTGATGAAATTGATACGGGTCTTCATTACAGTGCGATGTCGAAAATGTGGAAGATGATTTGGGAGACGGCTAAACAATCAAATGTCCAAGTTTTTGCAACAACCCATAGTCGAGATTGTTGGGAGAGTTTGGCAGAGATTGCGGCGATGGATGATGCAGAGGAAGAAGGTATCACAATTCATCGAATTGAAAAGGGGCACGATCAGACGGCATATTTTGATGCCCCAATGATTTTGGTTGCGGCAGAAAGAGAGATTGAGGTTCGCTAATTATGCCTAAAGCTATTCACCAAAAGCTCCTTTTAGTGGAAGGTGCTGACGAATTAAGAACAATCCCTGAATTTATTAAAGCAAACGGAATAGTGTGGGAGCCTCAAAAAGATGTACCGATTGTTCAAATTAAAGATTGCAAGGGATATGCTAAACTTTCAAATCCGATCGGTATCAAAGCAGAACTGTCTGCGGTTGATCGAACAGCCTTAGGAATTCTTCTGGATGCGGACGAAGATCCGATAAACCGTTGGCTCAGTATCAGAAACGCTTGTCGTCAGAGTATTCCTGATCTGCCAGACGATCTACCAGAAACGGGACTGATTCACCAAGCCTATAGTAGTTCAGGTAATCCAATTAAATTTGGGATTTGGATGATGCCAGATAACCAACGTCGGGGCATGTTGGAGACGTTTTTGGCTTGTCTTGTTCGCGATGAACAGGATGAACTTTGGCGATATGCCCAAGAAACTGCCGAAATTGCTAAAACCAAAGGCGCATCTTGGAAAGAGGTTCATCGGGACAAAGCCAATATTCATACCTGGCTGGCTTGGCAAGATCCCACTGGATGCCAAATCCATCAAGCCATCACAAAACGAATTTTGGATCCAAAACATCCACAATCCCAGTCTTTCGTTACATGGTTTCGGGAACTTTATAGTCTTTAATCTTTGGAATCTATAATAGGACTTACCTATTGATAGAAGTCTGAAAATGTTGAGTCTCTCGGCGACTACCAACGCGCGATCGAATTGCATCAACAATCTATTGAAATTGAACGCGAAATTGGCGATCGGTGGGGAATTGGTGCATCTCTATTCAACATGGCAATTGCTCAAGCTAAACTTGACAATCATGGACAAGCCCTCCTCAATTTCCAACAAGCCAAACTCATCTACGAAGATCTACAACTAGATCACATGGTCAAACAATGTAACGAAGCCCTTCGCACCTGCAACCAAATCATCGCCGCTGAACGTCGCTCCCCACCAGCGATCGATCAGGAACCCAAGGAAAGTGCGATCGAATGGTATGAACGCCAAAAACAAGCCAATCAACCGATCCCTCGTAATGTTGAAGACGATCGTAAAATGAATCGAATCTTTTATTTCTGTGTGGGATTGGCGATTTGTTTTATGGTGTGGAAATTGAAGAATTGAGAATAGAAGAGATGCAAAATAATCCTACATTCTTAATTCACTATTCTCAATTTATAAGATCATAAGATCGATCGACTATAATCAAATCACTCCATCGCCCAACCTATCATGAGTCCAACAACCCTCACCCTCCAACTTGACGTTGAACAAAATTTCGCCCTTGACCAGATCGCCACAGACCTAAACTGCGATCGAAGTGAACTCGTCAAACAAGCGATCGATGCTTACTTAAAAAATTATCAATGGCAAGTTAATCACATTCTCAAAGGCATTCAACAAGCCGATGCCGGACAATTTTCAACAGAAGAAGAAGTCGCTCAAGCCTTTGCAAAGTGGCGATCGAAACCCTAATCCACTATGAAAATCCTCTGGACTCAATTAGCACTATTCGACCTCGACCAAGCCTATGACTACATCTCAAACACCAGTCCCAACCGAGCAAACGACATCATCGATCGCATTGAACAAAGTGTCATCCTACTCCAGCAATTTCCCCAGATGGGTCGTCCCGGAAAAATCCGGTTCTCCTAGAATTGCCGTGGTCGGCATCCAGATATAGCGTTCATCGATTGGCTGTAAAATCAAGATGTTAGCCAGCAAGCGAGGGGCCTCATGGAGAATCAGATTCACATTCCACTCGATTTACCGGATGTCCGCCTC
>JAPLHZ010000079.1 GCA_026389365.1 Cyanobacteriota bacterium | reverse complement strand
GGCCATCTTCAATTCCTTCGCCATTACGTTAGCCAGACGCGGAGGCTACCGTACCGTACCGGATGCCCTCAGAGCTTGGGCTAATATGCTCGACAATGTTTATCTTTTCTTTGTATGAAACCACCCTGCCTAGCCCCCTTGTGAAGGGGGAACATGAATGGGAAGTGGAATGGGAATGAGATTGGGAATTGAAATCAAACTCATAGTCCCCCTTCACAAGGGGGATTTAGGGGGATCGGGTCTAGAGGGCGATCGATCTTTTAGTGTCGGTGCGATCGATCATAGGGAAAATGCGATCGGCTGCTGTAATCAATCTGCTTAATCCCACTACCCGATCGCATCTAAAACCTGTCGCACAATTTTGGGATGCAATATCTTCCCGCCATGGAATGGAATGACAACCCGAACAGAATCACGCTTATAGATATGATGACTCCCCTTCACCCGAATTCTTTCAAATCCAGCTTGCAAGAGTAATTTCTCCGCTTCCCGTGCTGTTAGCTTAGGTTGCTCAGGCAACTTGAACCTCCATCATCATCGTGGTTACTTCACGATCGAAAAGACGTTTACGCTCATCACTCGTCAATGTTTCTAGATAAAGTGCAATCGCTTCTCGAATATTGACTTGCACTTCTTCCAGTGTCTCTCCCTGACTCTGGCAACCCATCAGAGTCGGGCAATAAGCATAATATCCATCAATATCTTTTTCGATCACAGCCGTTAAATGATAAGACATAGGAAACCTAACAATCTATGTTAGCAGTCTAACATTTCAACTTCATACTCAACTCTTCTCATAAAAACTATCCCAAATTTCACTGTAATTCAAAACCCGATTAATCAGTCAAACCCATTGCAATTCATCTACGGTCTGGAAAACACGCGCAGATTCTTCGTCTGTTTCCAATGAGGCAAACAAACGCTGAGCATTTGCATAACTTCGACATAGGTGGAACGATTCAATCAAACTCGAAAAGTCTTCATCGGTCGTCGCATCCAAAAGCCCAAACTCTAAACATTCCCGTGCCTTCGGATGAGTAATCGATTCTAAATCCATTCGCAAAATCTGACGAATATAAGGCTTGGGATCAGTCTCGATCGGTAAGATCAATGTCACGGACCCAATCTCGATCGTTTGCTTCGATGGCGATACGGGAGCTTCATCAGACATCGGCTGTTCTATGACAAATTGTGCAACCATAAAAACCTCGGCAAAATCAATCTCTATTCTAACGGTTTCTTAAATCATCTGATCTCAACCTTTTATTTGTCATAGTGAAATCGAATCCGATCGTTCCTCACCCCGTATACTAAGTCGTTGAGTTGGGAGAATTGTATTGTTTTAGAAAATACTACCTGGGGTGCTGGTCATGAGTAATGATTACAATACGCTCGATCGAATTTCTCAACGACAGCGTTTGTTTGAATTAGCGGCGGTTTTTTTGAAGTTGGGGACGATCGCGTTTGGGGGTCCGGCGGCTCATGTGGCGATGATGGAGGAGGAGGTTGTGACGCGGCGATCGTGGATGACGCGGGAGAAGTTACTGGAATTGTTTGGGATGGCTAATTTGATTCCGGGTCCGAATTCGACTGAATTGGCGATGCAAATTGGTTACGATCGGGCGGGTTGGCAGGGATTGATCATTGCGGGAGTTTGTTTTATTGGTCCGGCCATGGCGATTGTTTGGGGATTGGCGATCGGGTATGCCCAAACTCAAACTTTGCCGCAGTTGTCTGGAGTTCTGTATGGAATAAAGCCTGTGATTGTGGTGATCATTCTTCAGGCATTGTGGAAGCTGGGGCAAAAGGCGGTGACGGATTGGGTGACGGGATTGGCGGGAGTTGTGGCGATCGGAGCTTATTTTTTCGGCTGGGATGAGATTGCGGTTTTGGTTTGTTTAGGAAGTTTAGTTTGGTTGGTGAGGCGACAAAAAAGTGAACTGCTGGGTTGGGTTCCGATTTCGGGTTTATTGGTACAGATTCCAGAGGTTAATCCGATCGGCACTATTAAATCGATTGATTGGACCAATGTCTTTGTAATCTTTTTTAAAATTGGTGCGGTGTTGTATGGAAGTGGTTATGTATTGTTGGCATTTCTTCAGCGGGAATTAGTCGATCGCAATGGTTGGCTAACCTCACAACAATTAATTGATGCGGTGGCGATCGGGCAGTTGACACCTGGGCCAGTGTTGACGACGGCGACCTTTATTGGCTATTTGTTAGCGGGAAATTCAGGGGCAGTTGCGGGGACGATCGGAATCTTTTTGCCATCGTTTTTGTTGGTGGGCATTTTGAATCTTTGGGTCATGCCTTGGATGCGATCGTTGGGGTTTCAAGCTTTTCTCACGGGGGTTACTGCCGCATCTTTAGGATTAATGGCGGGGGTGACGGTAACATTGATTCGATCGAGTTTGGTCGATGGCTGGACGGTCGGGATTTCAGTTTTGGCGGCGATCGTACTTTTGAAATTTAAACCAAATTCAATGGTATTAATTTTGGTGGGTGGGGCGATCGGATGGATACTGCAATTTAAACGTTTTATTTTTTAATAGTTTACAGGAATTCGATCGCTCTTCTAATGTCTACCAACTGTTCATCAGAATGAACTTCGTTCAAATTCCACAGAGGGACAGCGATCGGCTGTAACTTGTTTGAGAATCAGGGAAATAGTGGGTATTTTTTGCGGTAAAATGGCACTGTAGTTTTGTGCATAGAGATTGATATTGAGCAAAACTACAACCCGTTCTTCTACACCCAATTATTTTATGTCTCTCGATCGTGCCGAAGTCCACAAAGTTGCAAATCTCGCCCGTCTCGCCCTGACGCCTGACGAAGAAGAACAGTTCGCCGGACAGCTCAACGGTATTTTGGAATACATTGAACAACTGAACGAACTAGACGTGAGCAATGTTGAACCCACGACTCGGGCGATCGATGTCAGTAATGTTACTCGCGTTGACGAAATGAAAGTCTACGATAACCGTGAAGGCTTAATGAACAGCGCCCCCGATCGGGATGAAAACTTCTTCAAAGTCCCCAAAATAATTGCAGGCGACTAAGCCCAATTAAATAACAGCCCGATCAAACAGCCGTAGAGGTCTGAGGCAACGGTGGCTGATGGCCTTGTTCAAACGCATAACGGACCAACTGCGCTCGATTTTCGAGGTGCAATTTGTTGAGAATGTTGCTGAGGTGCGTTTGAACCGTGCGGGGACTGACAAACAGATGTTCCCCAATTTGCTTATTGGTATAGCCTTGAATCACCTCCCAAAATACCTTTTCTTCAGCGGGCGTTAGGGGCAATGGCGCAGGTAATGGGGCCGCCACAGGTAATACAGAGGCCTGTTGTAGGAGTCGAACAATTTCTGCATTGGTTCGCCGACTGCGTTCGAGTTGTGCATCAATTTTGGCCAAGAGTTCGCGGGATTCAAACGGCTTAATCAAATAATCATCTGCCCCAATCGAATGCGCTTGGACACGATCCTCGACTTCCGATCGGCTAGACAAGAAAATAAAAGGAACAAGCTGTCCCGATCGGCTCATCCGAATTTGCCGACAAAATTCAAAGCCGTCCATTTCAGGCATCAAGATATCAGAGACAATTAGATCGGCGGGATCCTCTTGAAATGTTTTCAATGCTCCGACTCCCGAAACCGCTGTCTGCACTACAAACCCACGTTTGAGTAAGTATCGCTCCAAGGCAACCCGTAACGTTGTGTCATCATCCACAATCAAAATTTTCTTCATAATCCGGTCCCAACCCAAAAATAAGTCAATCCATCAACGGTCTGGTTATGGTCTAGGCTTCCCTCAGGAGGATTGAAAATAGAGTCCGCGATCGTGCGAAGGCAATATTTCGGAAAGATTACGGGATCTTAAGCAAACCGAAGCTCGTAAAGCAACGCCAGTGATCATCTGCCATGAATATTTTGTGGGTATGATTTATTGTTTTATAAAGTCTATGTGAAAAGACGGAGATTTAGTGGCGGCGATCGGCTAGATGGAATACTTTGAATGAGGAGTACACGTAAAATCACCCTAGAAATTATGTTGACAGTGTGCATAAGCATTGATGGACTGACATGAATATTATTCAGTCTTTTTATAAGTCAAAAATTCATATTTCACCTTTTTAGTCGGGGTTTTCTCAATGTCTCAATCATCGCTGAATCGCATAAAGTTATATCCTGGGATCAACCTTCCATCGTTACCCCTACAAATGAACCGATCGAGCCTAAAGGTGATGGCCCAATGGGTGATGGCCAAGCTCAATAATCTATGGAGAGTATCGCCAAGGATTTGTAAAAATGTCCGAGACTGGGCCAAGACTCAACCGCCCGCGATCGCTCAAACGGTTTACACAAGACAGGTTGCTCCCAGAACAGATCGTCGCCCCCAACCTAAAACTATTGAAGTAACAACGCCCCAGGTTTTCCTTGATTCTCTATCCCGTCGTCCGATCGGTCGGTATCTCACTCAAATCTCAAATGCGAACGTGATTGGAAATGAAGGGATTATCATTTTGCCAGATGGCTCATACACCCAGGAACCTGCCAAACACGACTTCCTGCTCCAAGGTCTCCCCGAATATTACAGTGCCCTTAGACATCTTTTCTTAAAGCGGCGCAAGGTGAAAGGGAACTACTTCTCATTGATGCAGATGTGGTCAACAACCCATAACTATTATCATACCCTTCGTGACAATGTAAATCGCTTGTATGATGCGCTTGAATATTTGCCGGATGATGTGATTTTTCTAGTTCCTCAGAAACTAAAAGCTTGGCAGTATGAAATTTTAGCAACCTTGGGCATTGGAAACGATCGTCTATTGAATTTTCCAAAATTTGAAATTTGGACCCTAGAATCCCTCTACTTTACGCCCCATGGTAATGCCTTAGAAATGGGCACAACGGAAGCCTTTGAGTGGGGACGACAACGGTTTTATGATCATCATGGGATCACAGCCACACCCGAAACTCAAACCGAATTAATCTACATCAGCCGCGCCCTGACTTCTTGGCGGAGAATTGTCAATGAAGCTGAGGTTGAACAGCTACTCGCACGCTATGGGTTCACGACCTACTTAACCGAAAAAATGAATATCGGCCAACAAGTCGAATTATTTTCTAAAGCCAAGGTGGTCGTTTCTGCCACCGGGGCCGCACTCGCTAACCTAATGTTTGCTCAGGGAGGAACCCATGTATTAGAAATTTCCACGCAAGAATCTGATCCAGTTTTGGGCGAATATTACTGCCCCGAAACTTGGGCCACCTGTGAAGATATGGGACATCACTATTCGTTTTTCCATGGTGAAGCGGTCGATCGTCCCGGCAACATCCGTCAGGATATGTATATTTGTCTCGAAAAATTAGAGCGCTCCATCCAAAATATACTAGGCACTCTGCCTTAAAATTTCTGGAAAGATATCTAGCATTACTCACACTACAGAGAAACTACAGAGAAATTATTATGAACTCGAAACCATCTGTGACTAGAATTGGAATTGTTGGGACTGGATTCATCGGTCAAGGAATTGTTCTCGCACTGGAATCTCAGAAAGATCTTCAAGTTTCTAAGGTATTAACCCGCCGAAAAATCAATCCAGAATTTAAGTTTGTTCGGCCAGAGCTATTAACCGATTCTATTGATGAATTAATTGAGAATTCTGATTTGGTTGTTGAATGTACGGGTTCTGTACTCTGGGCTACGCTGGTACTCGATCGGGTTTTAGAGGCGAATATTCCAGTTGTTACGATGGATTCTGAAGTTCATATCACAACAGGATCGTATCTCGCTCAAAAAGGATTGATTACAGAGGCAGAAGGCGACCAGCCCGGTTGTTTAGCGGCGCTGAGAGAAAGTGCAATTCAAATGGGATTTAAGCCATTGGTCTATGGAAATATCAAAGGCTTTATGAACCTAGCTCCAACGCCAGAAGATATGGCCTATTGGTCCAATAAACAAGGCATTAGCCTAGATCAAGTCACATCATTTACCGATGGAACCAAAGTTCAAATTGAGCAAGCGTTTGTCGCAAATGGATTAGGGGCTGATGTATTACAAGATGGACTGATGGGACAATCGTCAGACGATATCTTTACTGGAGGCGTTCAAATTGCGGAAGCAGCAAAACAATTGGGCCGATCGGTGAGTGACTACATTCTTTCGCCTAAATCTCCAGCGGGCGTTTTTATTATTGCTGAGCATGAGTCGAGTCAAAAAGACTACTTACGCTATTTGAAAATGGGTGAGGGTCCATACTATTCCCTAGTTCAGGGTTATCATCTCTGTCATTTGGAAGTAACGAAAACCATTAGACGAGTATTGAATGGCGGCGGAGTTCTTCTGAACAACACAACAACGCCTCAAGTGACGGTTGTGGCGATCGCGAAAAAGGATTTGCAAGTGGGCGATGAAATTCAGCGTGGCATTGGTAGCTTTGACGTTCGAGGAATTGCAACCCAGTTCTCTAGCCATCCGAATGCTGTGCCCATCGGTCTTTTGGAAAAGGTGACTATGGTAAAACGAGTGGAAGCACGAGCAATTCTTACCTTTGATGACATTGATATTCCTGATAGCTTGGCGTTGAGGGCTTGTCTAAAAATTAAAGAAAGTCTGAAATAGCTGGAAATCATTGACTCTTTCAACGATCGGCGTTCGGGAGAGTCAATGATTTATTTCGTATTAATTATTTCGGATTAAAATTTGAACAAATGTAACGAAAGTAACGTAATTAAGAATTTGTAATAAATTCATGGCCCATGTCGTCCTAAATTAATATGAAGCGAATTTTGCAAGCGGTGGGTTCATCTGTCGCTTGTACTGAGTCTCTTCGGCTGCACTTTTATGGTCTGCTGAGACCGATCGTGAGGTAAACCTTTTAACATAAGCGTCTGGACCCCTAAAACAATGAGCAACTTAGCATTAAAACTTCGCGAAGGCACTAAAAAAGCCCACACGATGGCCGAGAATACTGGATTTATCGCTTGTTTCTTGCGCGGAACCGTAGAAAAACAGTCCTATCGTAAGCTGGTTGCGAATCTGTACTTTGTTTATTCCGCCATGGAAAACGCGATGCATCAGCTCAAGGATCATCCAGTCATGGGCAAAATGTATTTTCCTGAACTCGATCGTAAAGCGTCTCTAGAGAGCGATCTTGAGTTTTATTATGGACCCAACTGGAAGACTGATATTAAGCCTTCCGTTGCGACTCAGGACTATGTTGCCGAGATTAATCGGGTGGCTAAGGAAGATCCCGAGCTGATGATTGCTCATCTTTATACCCGCTACATTGGCGATCTTTCGGGCGGCCAAATCCTGAAAAAAATTGCTGTCAATGCCATGAACCTGAATGATGGCGAAGGCACAAGTTTCTATGAGTTCGCGAAGATTTCTGATGAGAAAGAATTCAAAGTCATGTATCGCGGCACTTTGGATGGCTTAGATATCTCCGATGAAAAAGGTGATGCGATCGTAGAAGAAGCAAACGACGCGTTCCACCACAACATGAAAATGTTCCAAGAGCTTGAAGGAAACTTGATCAAGGCTATTGGGATCCAGCTCTTTAACCTGATGACTCGTCGGGGTCGTAAGGGCAGTACGGAACTAGAAACTGCATAAGTTTTGAATCCAGTTTTGAATCCAATGGTTACACTAAATTAATTGTGAGTGTTCTAAGGGGATGATGTTGCGTAAAGCGATCGTCCCTTTTTCATGGATAATTCATGGAGGATTTATTACCGCGTCCCCATGAATACTTCTTCGTCTTCGCAACTCGATCGTCTGTGGCAGCAAATTACGCTCCAGACCTTACCGCTCTCTCAATGGCGCACGGCTAGCTACGTATCGCAGGGTATTGGGGCGCTTCAAGGCTGGCGATCGGGGAGTGTGTTGTTGCAATGGGGCGACGGGATTGCGTTGGGTCTATTGGGCATCTTGTTTGCGGCTGCTCCCTACATTTCCACAACGTTGATTAGTGTGTTGGTGGTGGGTTGCATTGGTTTTTGGGCGTTGCTGACCTTAGCCGAGACTAGAGAAAAAGCAGGCTGGGGACTTACCCCGATTCATTTGACGGTGATGGTCTATTGGGGCATTAGCGCGATTGCAACTGGATTGTCTCCGGTCCGCATGGCTGCACTTGAGGGATTGGGGAAGTTGACGCTGTATTTATTGATTTTTGTGGTGATGGCGCGGGTGCTGCGTTTGGAGAAATGGCGGAGTGCGTTGATTGCGATTTATCTACACACGGCACTTTTAGTCAGTTGTTATGGGATTCGTCAATGGATCTTTGGTGCCCCGGCGTTGGCAACTTGGTCGGATCCGGATTCAGAGATGGGAAATTTTACTCGTGCCTATAGTTTTCTCGGCAATCCAAATCTTTTATCCAGTTATTTGATGCCTGCGGTGGCTTATAGTTTGATGGCGATTTTTTCTTGGGTGGGGATGTATCGCAAGGCGTTGGCGGTGGTGATGTTTGCGACTAATCTGGCCTGTGTTGCATTTACTTATAGTCGGGGTGGATGGATTGGGTTGGTGTTGATGTTTGGGACGATCGCGCTGCTGTTGGGATATTGGATGAATTTATATCGTAAGAAATGGGTGTTGCCCTCTATTTTGGGTGGATTGATTTCTGTGATTGTGGTTGGTGTGGCGTTTATTCCGCCGATTCGTAATCGAGTGTTGAGTATGTTTATCGGGCGCGGTGATAGTAGTAATAATTTCCGTTTGAATGTTTGGCAATCAGTGATTGAAATGATTAAAGCGCGTCCGGTGTTGGGCATTGGTCCTGGGAATGATGCCTTTAATAAAGTTTATCCGCTATATGCTCGGACAAAATTTACGGCCTTGAGCGCGTATTCTGTTTTATTGGAAATTTCAGTGGAAACGGGATTGGTTGGATTAACGTGTTTTCTTTGGATGTTGCTGGTGACATTTACTCAAGGCGGTTTGCAATTGCAGCGCTTACGAAATGCGACAAATCCTCAAGGGTTTTGGTTGATGGGGGCGATCGGGGCAATGGTTGGGTTGTTGGGGCAGGGCGTGGTGGATACGGTTTGGTATCGGCCTCAGGTGAACATTTTGTGGTGGATGGCGGTGGCTATTGTTGCTAGTTTCTATAGCGTTTTGCCGACGGAGGTTCGGAAGCCGATGGAGCTTGGTGAGAGTTTGGATTAATAGGTAGACGTTTAAGGCGATTCCCAAGAATAAGCCTACCGGAGGCCCCCAACCCCCAATTCTGGGGGCTTCGGAATCTCTTACTCCCCCAGAATTAGGGGCCGGGGGGGCTTCCGGTATATTCATTGTGAGGAATGGCCTTAGTATTATTCAGGTTGATAACGTCTCGGCGTATAAACCCAGGGCAAATCATGGCCCGATCGTTCTAGTATTCGAGTTTGGCTTGAACCAACAATAATCATGGTCCGCATATCGGCATCATTTGCATTCAATTTACCGAGAGTTGTCACCCGAATCAATTCACCCGATCGCCCGACATTCCGGGCAAGGATTACAGGCGTGGTTGCCGATCGAAATTGTAGTAATAGGTCTTTGGTGCGATCGAGTTGCCAACGTCTTTGGGTGGAAATAGGATTGTAAAACGCCATGACAAAATCAGCTTGAGCCGCTGCGGTCAATCGTTGTTCAATCACTGACCAAGGTTTCAGAATATCAGACAATGATATTGCACAGAAGTCATGCCCCAATGGTGCACCAATTCGGGCGGCGGCGGCTTGCATTGCGGAAATACCGGGACAAATTTGTAAATCGATGGTTCTCCATTCTGGTTTATCAATAGTCTCGATCGCTTCAAAAACGGCTGCCGCCATTGCAAAAATACCTGGATCTCCAGAAGAAACAATCACCACACTTCGCCCCGCCGCTGCTAAGTCTAAGGCTTGAGCTGCCCGATCGAGTTCAACGCGATTGTCTGAGTCATGGCGAATTTGATGGGTACGCATTGGTTCAACCAAATTCAAATAGGTGGTATATCCCACCCAATCGGTTGATTGTTTTAATACTTGTTTCACTTCCGGAGACATCCAGCGATCGGCTCCTGGCCCCGTTCCAATTACAAATAGTTTGCCCGACGGGTTGGATTCGGGTGGATGATAGACTAGGGTGCGATCGCTGGGATTCCCGTCTGAACTTGTGATTTGGATCGTCAATTCAGTAGCAGTATCAGAAAACGGTAATTTACTTTGAATTAACCAAGGCGCATGGCCGTTGAGTTTAACGGATTGTCCGGCTAGCAAATTAGACAGAAAGGTTTTGGCATGTTCAGGATTGGCGAGACTATAGCCCGGTGGTGGTGCTAATAATGCGGTGCGAAACCGAATATCGCCGCTGGTGGTAATTGCGGCTTCAGTGTCAAATAAATCCGCAATCTGTCGGGCGATCGTATTCGCACCCTTCAAGCCACCCAGCAACGGAACAACCGCACTCCCATCCTCTGCAACCGCAATCACAGGCGGCTCTTGCCATTTATCATTTAAGAGTTCAGCCACACTACGAATGATGATTCCCGCAGCACAAACCCCAACAATCGTAAATCCCGATCGAAATAACGTTTGAGTCACTTCACCAAAGTTTTGATAACTATGATCTACATCACTAGTTACAACACGATCGACTAATCCATAAATGATTACGTCAGGCAATCCAGATTTAATTTGTTTGGCAATCGTCACGCCCTGTTGACTGAGTACAATTACTGCTATTGTCATTTAGCCGTCCTGCCATTTCCATTCACTTGGGATTACAATCATCGCAAAATAGGGTACCTGAGTAGAATCCACTTCACGAATAGGAATAATCCGCTGTTCTTTCATTGTGGCACGTTCAATATACAGGGCACGATCGAGTAAATTCAAGCTTTCTAATACACCATACACTTTGACAAAATTTCGCCCTAATTTCATCAATACCGCCGCATCCGCCATCAACAATCGACTTCTCAAAATCTCCGCATCCAACGTCCCCGATAAGGCCATAAAGACATCATTGCGATAGGTTAATGGCGCGCCCAACATATTTGCACTCGCCATCACTGACGACACACCGGGAATCATTTCGGTGGGAAACCGATCGTTCAATCGATTGTACAAATACATGAACGTTCCAAAGAAGAATGGATCGCCTTCGCACAGCACGGCAATATCTTGACCTTGAGCCAAATGGATCGCCATTTTATCGGCCATCAATTGATAGCCCGGTTGGGAAGATTCTCCTGGCTTAAAGGGCAACACCATCGGCATCTCGATTTGGTGAGGTTGCAAATATTCAGCTACGATCGATCGAGAAATACATCGACCATCGGGCGACATGGGATACACGACAATGGGCACCGATCGTAAAATTCGATAGGCTTTTAACGTTAATAGTTCCGGGTCGCCAGGACCAAGCCCAATCCCATACAGTTTTCCGAGTGAAGTGGTCATGTTGTTACTCCTTTTCCTGTGCTAAAGCATTCACTGCCGCCGCCGCAATGGCACTTCCACCTTTGCGGCCATGCAATGTCACAAACGGAACGCCCCGATTATTGGCAGCTAATTCTGCCTTTGATTCTGCGGCCCCGACAAAGCCCACGGGAAACCCCAAAATCAACGCAGGTTTGGGTGCGCCATTGTCAATCATTTCAAGCAAATGAAACAACGCTGTCGGAGCATTGCCGATCGCCACCACTGCCCCCGCTAAATCAGGTAGCCATAATTCCATCGCCGCCGCCGATCGGGTGTTGCCCAATTGTTTTGCAAGTTCTGGTGTTCGTTCATCGCGCAATGTACAAATCACTGGATTGGCTGCACTTAATCGACTGCGGGTCACCCCATTCGCCACCATATGGGCATCACACAATATCGGCGCACCATTGGCTAGGGCATTACGACCTATTGTCCCCGCATTGGGCGAGGCTTGAATATCTTTGACAATATCGGTAATTCCGCAGGAATGGATGAGCCGCACTACAAGTTTTTCCAAATCAATGGGGACTTCAGAAAGATCGGCTTCGGCGCGAATCATTGCGAATGATTTGTCATAAATTGCTGCGCCATCGCGAATATAATCAAGCATGTGAGAATTAAGAATGAGGATTTGAGAATTAAGGATTGAAGTGATTGTTAGTCGTTTTTTGCGGTGAGACTTGTGATGATTTGAGCGATCGCGTCATCAGGGCACAATAGACCATATCCCAATCCATATTGCTCGATACTGTAGCGCTCGGTCCCATTGACTTCGCGCCCTATCAAAACAATATCGCGGTCTGTATCACTTCCTCGGGGCTGGGCACAAAGCTTTTCGCAACCACTAATGTGAATGCTGGGAAAGGGACGATCGGGATACTTCGCGAGTTGTGCAATCAATCGTTGCGCATGTTCTTGGGCGTGGGTTGCGGCTGAAGCACATCCTGATTTTCCACTACAAGCGATGACTCCCCGCGCTGGATGATTGGAATTTGGGTTTAAAGGGATTGCAGATAATGCTATTTTGACTGATTCCAGGGACGATCGCAGCACATTCGGAATAATGAAGGTTTGCCAAGGGGTCAACCGAATTTCACCCAACTCAAACCCTTCTAAAACTGCAATCAAACCATTGATTTGTTCAATAGTCAGTTTTCCCAATGCACAAACAATCTCCAATCCAATCCGATGAGGATCTTCTTGTAAATGTAATAACTCTGCCTCACCCCGTTTACCCAATGTAGGGACAAATGTAGGGACAGGGCTGGCTGTGTCCTCCGAGATTGTGCAATCTACCAATCCATCTAAAAAACGTTCTTTACCAATCCATTCAATCACATCTCTTAATCTCGGCTTACGACTTCGACGATGTTTAACCGATTTATTCACAACTTGATCTGCATATTGCAAATACCGATCGGCCACCGCCCGCACTAATTCCACCGGATCATCACTTACAATCTCCGATCGCCATTCCTGCCCTAAATTCAGAACTAAACGGTATCCCCCATTCTCCGCCACCAACCAAATATCATTGGCCCGATCACGAACGGAAACCCTTTCCCCGCCGTCAATCCCAATACTGAATTTTGCACTCAATGCGGCAAGTTTTGGAGTTTCACAGATATATTGTTCAATCTCTCGCAGCGCCGGGACTACATCAAATGCGCCTAATTCAAGCCCCGCCATCGGACTGGTCATCACATTGCGTAAATGATCGACATCAGGATTCCTTGCGGCGAGTCCTGCATCTTGTAAATCATTTAAATCAAATTCTGTTAGATTTTCAACCGATCGTAATTGGATATTCGCCCGATTTGTAATTAGTAATTGCAAACACCCCGATCGTTCCATTACCCTTGCGAGTGTGGACAATTGAACACAAGATACTATTCCACCAGGAGTCCGAATTCTAGTTAAGATCCCATCGATTGCGATCGTTGGACAAAACAATCCTGGACAACTCGCCAATTCAACAATACTTTTATCAATCAATCCATCAGTCAATCCAGCAGTCAATTTAACAGCCACATTTGCTCCGTTCCTGTGCGTCGCAGGAAATGGTAAATCGTAGAAATGATGCTAAAAATTGGTGTTCTGACTGGTCGAAAATTTGAATCAAATCTCAACATTACAGTTGCGGCACAGCCCCGGAATCTCACCGGACTTTCCCACATTTTCAGCCTCAAAAGCGTACCATAGAGCGCGTAATCCCAGAAAAACCCGATCGCAATGCCCAAAAAAACAACAGACCCCAAACCCTGGCTCACGATCGTTGGAATTGGCGACGATGGATTTGATTCCCTCAGCGAAATAGCCCATCATGCAATTGTAGCAGCCCATTTAATCATCGGCGGCGATCGGCACCTAAAATTTCTTCCCCCCACTATCACCTGCAAACGGCTTCTCTGGAGTTCACCCATTCAAGGCTCCATCAATGAACTCCTCACCTATCGAAGCCAACCTGTTTGCATTCTCGCCAGCGGCGATCCTCTCTGTCACGGCATCGCCACCACGTTACTCCGATCGATTCCCCTGCCAGAAATGCAGATAATTCCAGATCTTTCCGCCTTCACTCTGGCCCGATCTCGCCTCGGCTGGTCCAGCACAGAAGTGGAAACCCTCAGCCTTTGTGGTCGAGATCCCGCATTTCTCCGCGCCGCCCTCTACCCAAACGCCAAACTCCTTGTCCTCAGCAGCGATCAACATACGCCGAATATCGTCTGCGATCGTCTGACTGAATGGGGTTATGGCGATGCAAACGTAACAATTCTTGAACATCTCGGCGGTCCGAACGAAAACCAATTGCACACGATCGCCCACCAAAAATTTACCCAACCGATCGCCCCCCTCAACACGATCGCCATTCAAACCCACAATTCCCCATTTTCAATTCCCCATTCTCAATTCTCAATTCCCGACACAGAGTATCAACACGACGGCCAGATCACCAAACAAGAAATCCGCACCCTAACGCTTGCCGCCCTCGCGCCCTTTCCCGGTCAGCTTCTTTGGGATGTCGGTGCAGGTAGTGGATCCATCGGCATTGAATGGCTGCGAAGTCATCCCAGAAACCAAGCGATCGCCATTGAATCCCACCCCGATCGTCTAGCGAACATCCGCCACAACGCGAAAAACCTGGGAGTCCCAAACCTTAAAATCATCGCCGGACGCGCCCCAGAAGCATTGCAAAATCTTCAGCGGCCCGACAGTATTTTTGTGGGTGGTGGTGTTACACGATCGGGCATATTTGAAACCTGTTGGAACGCACTCAAGGACGGCGGACGAATGGTGATCAATGGGGTGACCTTAGAAAGTGAAACGAAACTCTTTCAATTAAAACAAGTCTACGGGGGCAGCTTAACCCGAATTCAAATCCAACGGGCCGAACCGATCGGCAACTTTCTCGGCTGGAAACCGCTGTCTCCCATCACCCAATGGCTCGTTACGAAACCCACAAATCCATGATTTTAGATTGAGTTTTGTTTAAGGGTTTGAATTTCTTGGTTTAGGTTGGTGCGGGCTTGATGTTCGTGGTGGTGCATTTCGGGGTGGTGGTAAATACGATCGCGGTTTAGGAAGGTTTGAAGGATTTGCGATCGTCCTTTTCGGTAGTCGGCTTCGGAGACCCAGTGGTATTCCTCTCGGATGGCTTGGGCGTAGGTTTGGTATTGGGCGGGCGGCGAGGCGAGGATGGAGAGGTCGCAGTCTAGGAGGATTTGAGCGCTGAGATCTGTTGGGTCTGGGCGGTGAGTTTTGGTGAGATGGATTAGATGGGTGATGCGATCGATTGTGGCGTTTGGGAAATTGAGTTTAGTGAGGGATTCTGCGGCCCATTTTGCGCTCTGGGCTTCGTTTTCGTGCGATCGGGTGTCGTAGATTGCATCATGGAAGAAAATAGCTAGGATTATACTGGGGCGATCGTTTAGATAATTACTAGGATTAAAATTTTGCAATGCTGTGAAGAGTTGTTGGAGATGCTGAAGGTTGTGGTAATGGCGATCGGGTTCTTGATAGGCGCTGATGAGTTGGGTGAAGAGTGCTGGGCTGGGTTGGAGGTTTAGGGCGGTGAAGGCTTGGTTGTAGATTGTTGTGAGTGTTTTCATTGCTGCAATATCTTAAATGAGTCTCAATATAGGAGTTGATTCAAGTCTTATATAGGAAGGAAAGATCTGGCGGGGAGTCCATACTTATAATAAAGGCCGATTTTGATCTCAAGATCAGATTTTTGAGTCTCACCCCAAGACTTTTTTCAAGTCTTGGGGTGAGATTATGATGATTTGTTTTTAGGCGATCGGTATTTTTGGGATTGAGTGTAGGGATTAGACTAAGGAGTAAGGTTTTATTGAGGGTGATGGTTATGGTGGCGAATCGAGTTTTGTTGCTTTCTCCTGAGGAGTATTTGGAGTGGGAGGAGCGGAGTGAGGTTCGGCATGAGTTTATTGATGGTGAGGTGTTTGCGATGGCAGGGTCTAGTGATGATCATGCTGCGATCGTAGGTAATACGTTTATAGCGTTGATTCCTTTTGTGAGGAAGTACGGTTGTCGGCTGTTTCCACAGGACGTGAAGGCTCAGCCTAAGGGGTTGTCTCGGTATTATTATCCGGATTTGATAGTGACTTGTGATGAGCGGGATAAGGGCGATCGGTATGTGAAGCGGCACTATAAGTTGATTGTGGAGGTGTTGTCGGATTCGACGGAGGCATTCGATCGGGGACGGAAGTTTGAGGATTATCGCCGATCGGAGTCGTTGGAGGAGTATGTGTTGATTGCTCAGGATCGTATGAGTGTGGATGTGTTTCGGTTGAATGCTGCGGGGCGATGGGAGTTGGAGGGATATGGGGCAGGTAGTGTAGTGGAGTTGATGAGTGTTGGGGCGAGGTTTGCGATCGAAGAGCTGTATTTAGATGTGGAACTAGCAGTAAATGAGTCTATTGATGAGACTCAAGATTAGTCTTATTTGAGATTTTGGATAGAGTCTAGATTTTGACTTAATTGTTATATCGCTTGAATTACGGGTGTTGGCAGCGGTTTTAAGGCTATCTTGTCGTATTGCAGATCAGGTAAGATTGAGCAAATGAATATAGAAGCAAGCTAGAATGAAACCTGAAGTCATTACTGCAATCCTTGCAGCAGTCGTCGCAGTTATCAGTGCAGTTATCAGTATCTACGGTCAAAATCGCATCGCCCGATTGACTGACCGACTTATAAAGCAGCGTGAAGCCGAATTGCGTGCGGCTCAGACGGCTATTTTAATGTCTAAGTACCGAAATCCTTTATTGCGCTCAGCGATTGATCTTCAAAGCCGCTTGTACAATATTCATCAAAACAGATTTTTAGAGCGTTTCTATAATCGATCGCCATCCTCACAGAACTACGCGGTTAACAACACCCTTTATGTTGTGGCGGAATATCTCGGATGGGTAGAAATTTTACGCCGAGAAATTCAGTTTTTGGACTTGGGTGATCTAGATCTGAATCGTCGTTTGAGTGAATTACTGGTCAACATTAATCAAGCGTTTGCACATTACAAAGCTGGAGACATTTTTCAACTCCATAACGGTGAGCAGCGAGCGATCGGGGAAATCATGGCGATTCCTCGTTCTGACAGTGAAGCTGTTGGATATGATTGTATCGGTTATGCAACGTTTGTGAAAAAGATGAGTGATCCGGAGTTCGCGGGTTGGTTTGCGAAGCTGAGAGACGATATTGACACGATGGGAAATGCACCACAGGTTGATGCTGAGAGACTTGTATTAATTCACAGTAAGCTTATCGATTTAATTGATTTCCTTGACCCTCATCATGTCATAGTGCCACCAATGTACCGGACTAGGATTGAGCAGAAGTAAAATCTTAGTTACAATTGCGTTAGGGCATAAGCCAAATCAGCAACGTTAGAACGCTAGATAATGAGAACGATGGGAAGAATTAGGGATAGATGTTAGGTAATTTTAGATAGTTAAGCGTATTCTTTCTAAGGTTTTGCTCTCAGTAGTTTCCGTGTCGTTTTTGGGGACTTTGGCGACGATCGCTCATTCAAAAGAGCCGGAGATTATTCGTATCCCTCAGAAGTCAGATTTGAGTTGTGATGGGGCGATCGAGGCGGTGAAGCGGGATTTGAAGAAGAGAGGTGCTTTTTCGGAGTGGAAAGCACCTAGTTATTCTCGTTAGACCTCTGAATTCATATTCGTATTATCCTCAAGCCATTGTTTTGCTGTCTCAATAAAAACTTGCGATCGTTCAATCATCTCCAGCGATTCTTCATTGCTCACCGGGACATCTGTTTCATAATCTCCGCGAGTCCTTTTTGCTGCGGTATTAATCAGCCAGCGATGAAATTCCACTGCGACTTTTCCTGTTCTCGCAAAACGCTGTCCAAATGTACTGATGACGGCTGAATGACTTGAAAATGTCAGCCCTTCTTCCAGTAGAAAAACTTCAGCAATATAAAACATTGTGTAATATGCTCTTGAAGCTGCAAAATCGTAGAGGTCTTCAGTCTGTAATACCTGAGAAGCTCTCAGGCTCTCCTGAGCTTTCCGAATCAAGGCTAATTGCTGTGCCCTCATACTGAAATTCCTTCCCGCCTGAGATTCAGATAGAAAGGATTAGGCTTACATTCAACCCAATCACGATGTGCAAAAACCTGGGAAACTAAAACGCCATAATCCATACATAAGTCTGAAAAAAATATGGTTGTTCGATCGATCTCCGATCGTGGATCACATTCATCTGCCAAGACAATCAACACATCAATATCTGAATCTAGAGTTGCATCTCCACGCGCTTGAGACCCATATAAGACAATCTGTGCAAGCCGATCGCCGTAGCTATCTTCCAGGTACGACCGTAATTTACCTAAAATTTCATCAAGCTGAGGATGACGCATCCCTAAATCCTAGCGAGGAATTACTTTAGATTATAACGAATTCAATGACATTTCCTGTCGATCGTGTCGTGAAATCATCTGAATAGAAGGATGCTATTCTACGTTAATCGATCGAGCGGATGAGGAATTTTGAGGATGGTTAGTGATGCCATTATTTCGATGAAATCGCGGAGTCTCAGTTTCTTGAAACCTGTTTAAATCAAGATTTAAGTCAAGTCTTACCTGAGATTGACGGACAGATTTTAGGGTGTTTTGATTTTGATTTTATGGTTTATATTGGTGCGAACTGAGGGGAGTTGGGGGCTAAATGAGAGTTGTGGAAGGCCGATCGCTACAGGCTGCACCACGACAGAATGGAGCTAAACAGGGGTAAAAATTTAGTCCAATTTTAGTCCAGGGATTTGAATAGTCCAGAAAATACGATCGGAAAGCCTTGTTCTAAGAGCATTTCAGTCTACATAGATATTTTGGGTTAACTGCGTTACACACAGAAGTCCAAAGGCCAGAAATAGTCTAAATATACTATAAAAATTTTGAGGATTTATTGGGGAAAATCGATCGGAAATCGATCGTCTTTCAGCAGTCGTTCCCCTCACCTCCAACCCGCTAGAGTTATACTAAATCCAAGATCTTTGTAACTCCTCAAGAAGTCCATGATCGCAACATCCCTGACTCCAACCTCATCCAAAATCACCCTCTGGCAACCTGCAAGCTGGGCAGATTATGAACGACAACGCGACAAATCTGAGACAAGCGATCGTCACCGTTTGTACTTTCACAATGGATATTTATGGGTAAACGACATGGGTTGGGAAGGCATTGGTCATGCGAGAGTTCACGATTTATTCACAGCAATTCTAACGATCTGGTTTCTTCTCCATCCAGACCAAAAAGCAGAAACCTTTGGTGGTGCCCTCTTAGAAAAACCGGGATACCAAGCCGCCGCACCAGACTTAGTTCTCTACCTTGGTGATGGTGCCCCAACTTGGAAAGAAGGCCAATCTCGGCATATCGATCTCAACACATGGCGTATTCCCGATCTAGTCGGAGAAGTCTCGGATACAACCCTCGCCGTTGACCTCGATGAAATGAAGCAACTTTACGCCGCCCTCGGTATCCCTGAATATTGGGTTATCAACGTCAAAGTTCAGCAAGTCCTCGCCTTCGGTCTCCAAGAAAACGGAAAATACCAACCGATCGAAACTTCTCTCAATCTCACCGGACTCCCGATCGCACTCCTCGAACAAACCCT
Organism: Cyanobacteriota bacterium; assembly: GCA_026389365.1. Classification (GTDB taxonomy): domain Bacteria; phylum Cyanobacteriota; class Cyanobacteriia; order Leptolyngbyales; family Leptolyngbyaceae; genus JAAFJU01. The sequence continues at coordinate 9,850 of JAPLHZ010000079.1, read as the reverse complement.
CGACCGCCTCACCGAAGAATCCAACATCAGCGCCGCCCAATGGTTCATGAAAACGTTGGTGTCGCCTCCCGAAACGGAATCGCCTAATCAATAACTATTTCACCCGGTCGAAACTTCGTTATCTGGTCTTACGACGGTGGAAATATCTCTACCACTCAAGCCTATTGGGATCTGAAGCAAGGGCATAAATACTCAATTGGTCCGGTGATGGATACGACTCAGGGACGATCGAATTAGGATTCCGTTAAGTGATGTGCGGGCATGGCATAAATAAATGCTTGCTCAGCGATCGCCCTTAAAAGATCACTCTCTCAAACAAGACTTAATTCAAGTCCAATCTCAAGACTCAAAAAATACTTCAATCTCAAAAAACTTACAGACTTTCTTCCTCTCCTCAACCCTCTACAAGCAAATACCATAGAGATATCACTTCACTCACAAAATATCATGGCCACCCATCAAGAAATCCGACACTACCTCACCCATTGGTTCCAGCTCGGCAAACGTATCATCATCAACAGCACCCCACACACCATCGCTCCGACCCTAAACACCGATCGCCCCAGCCCCGAATTTGAAACCCTCTGGCAGGAAATCCTCGCAAACCCCCACCTCGCCCACCTCGAAAACAGCGAAATAGACCTCGCCCAACTCCTCACCGGAACCTGGGAAATCATCGACTGCGCAAGATGCGAAATGCCCGTTCCCCTAAAAATCGCAGGCATCATCGGCAACCACTGCATCTGCCAAAACATGGACACCTGGCCCAACAGCGACACCCTTCAACCCCACAACCCCGTCAACACGATCGATCGCCTCCACCAACTCCGCCACCGCCTCACTTCTTCTTCACAATCACCCGCTTCTTAACCTCAACATTCGCAGTCTCAATCTGAGACACATCCTGAGTCTTAACTTGCAACTCATTCTGAGACTCCGTAACACCCTCCCGTCGCCTCGGCACCTCAAACGACCAAAAATCCTTCGCCATCAACGTATTCGGAAAAATCGATCGCGCCTCCGCCAACAAATCCTTCCACTCCAGCCCCCCATTCCCCGGCGCATACCTCGGACTAAAATGGGTCATCAAAAGAGTATCCACCCCCGCCAAATGCGCCGTCTGAGCCGCCATCGTAGACGTTGAATGCTGCCGAGCGATCGCCATCTCCGCATCCGCATGGGAATAGGTCGCCTCATGAATCAACACATCCGCCCCCCGCGCCAATTCCACCGCCCGATCGCAAAAAACAGTATCCGTACAATAAACAACACTTCGACCCCGCTCCGTCGGACCCACAAAATCCGCACCCTCAAACACCCTACCATCCGCCAACGTCACCCGCCCGCCCCGCTTCAACTCACCATAAACCGGACCAAACGGAATTCCCAACGCCTTCGCCTTCTCCACATCAAAAATTCCCACCTTATCGCGCTCCGTCACCCGAAACCCATGGGCCGTCACCCGATGCTTCAACAGCGCACAATCCACTCGAAACTCACCATCATCCATCACAAATCCGGGCTTCACCACATGCACCCGCACCGGATAGGACAAATGCGTCTGTGAAAACCGTCTCGCCGCCGCCAAATAATCCCCCAACTCAGGAGGACCATAAATATCAATCTCCGACACCGCCCCCGCCAACCCACAACTCGCCAACAACCCCATCAACCCAAAAATATGATCTCCATGCATATGCGTAATAAAAATTCGCCGAATCTGACTCGATCGCAACTCACTCCGTAAAAACTGATGCTGCGTCCCTTCCCCACAATCAAACAACCACACCTCCGATCGCTGCGGCAACCTTAACGCCACACTCGACACATTCCGCGATCGCGTCGGCACCCCAGAACTCGTCCCCAAAAAAGTAATCTCCATCCCCCAATCCCCCACTCACAAAAACGCAGCAATAGAACCACTATAAATCCCCAATACAAAACCACCGTAAAATCAACCATCCATTAAAATGAGAAAATAAGACCACAATGGATTTTTTGTATTGGACCCAATGAAAAAACTCACTGCTTCCCTATCTCAAATTAACGCTAAAACCTCTCAGATGATAGGACTCAGTTTGATCAGTCTCGCCCTTTGCTTCACCTTACTACTGTTGATCGGTTGGCTTTGTCAGGAAGTCTTGGAAAAAGAGTCTTTTGGATTTGATCGGCAAATTTTACTTAGCATCCACCAATGGGCAACTCCTCAATTGGATAATCTCATGATTGCATTGACACGGTTGGGAGATCCAGAGTGGGTGGTAGCCGTCGTCATTGCAACGTTAGTTTGGTTTGGCTTAAAGGGAAGATATGCGGAAATGAGGATGTTTACGATCGCCTTAGCTGGAGCATTCGTCCTAAATACAGGAATGAAACTAATTTTTGCGAAACCACGTCCAGAACTTTGGCCCCGATTGATTCCAGAAACATCGTTCAGTTTTCCTAGTGGTCATGCCTTAAGGTCGATGGTTCTCTATGGAGTCTGGGCCTATCTGTTGTCACGTCTATTTCCTCAAAAGTCAAGCATTTTCTATGGGATATCTGCCGTCGTGATTGGAGCGATCGGCATCAGTCGGTTGTACTTAGGGGTTCACTGGCCCACGGATATTTTTGCAGGGTATAGTGTCGGATTTCTCTGGTTAATGATGAATATCGCGTTCTTTAATTGGCAAACTCCCATTAAATCGATTAACCATTAAAGGAAATAGTGAGAATGCTAATTGTACCAAAAAACATTTATTCATAGACTACAATCACCATCACATCAAATCTGCGAAGAATGCGATCGTTTCTTTCAATGCTGAAATGAATATATCAATTTCCTCACGGGTATTATAGAAATAAACACTAGCACGGGCAGTAGCTGTGACTTTGAGGATAGTATGCAATGGCTGAGTGCAATGATTCCCCGATCGCACTGCCACACCCGCTTGATCCATTAAAGTAGACAAATCATTGGCATGTAATCCTTCGACGGTAAATGCTGCAAGCGCCCCACGACCGCTACCGTCAGGATTGGGCATGGGTCCATAAATCGTGAGGTTTGGAATAGTGGCGAGTTGTTCAAATAAGTATTTGATTAATTCTTGTTCGTAGTCATGAATTCGATCGATACCAATGGCCATCAAATAATCGACTGCTGCCCCGATCGCAATGGCTTCGGCGATAGCGGGAGTGCCTGCTTCAAATTTGTGTGGTAAATCTGCATAGGTTGAATGATCCAAATACACATCTTGAATCATTTCACCTCCACCCATAAATGGTGGCATTTCACGGAGCAAATCAAGTTTGCCATACAAAAAACCAATCCCAGTCGGCGCACACATCTTATGGCCGGATGCGACAAACCAATCACAATCCAAATCCTGAACGTCAATTTTCATATGGGGCGCACTTTGACACCCATCAATCAAAACCTTAGCCCCGATCGCATGGGCTTCCGACGCGATCGCTTTGACGGGATTGATGCAGCCTAATGTATTTGAAACGTGAACAACGGAGACGAGTTTGGTTTTCGGGGACAGAAGCGATCGGTAATGGTCGAAATCGAACGTTTGCTCCGGGGTTAATTGTACATGTTTCAAAACTGCCCCGGTCCGCTGAGCGACGAGTTGCCAGGGTACAAGATTGCTGTGGTGTTCCATGACGGTGAGAATGATTTCATCCCCCGGTTGAAGGGTGTTCATTCCCCAAGCGTAGGCCACTAGATTAATCGCTTCTGATGCGTTGCGGGTATAGACAATTTCGTCGCGCGATCGGGCATTGATGAAAACCGCTAGTTTGTCCCTTGCGCCTTCGTAGGCTTCAGTAGCACGGGCGCTGAGAGCATGGGCACCGCGATGGACATTTGAGTTGTCCTGTTCGTAATAGTCCTGTAAGGCTTTAATGACGGCGATCGGCTTCTGGGAGGTTGCGGCGTTATCCAGATATACCAAAGGTTTGCCGTAGACTTCCTGATCCAAAATTGGGAAATCTTTACGGATTTCTAGGGCGAGGGATTTGGTGGCTGTGGGGGTCATAGGGCGATCGCGAGGGTCGAATGCTTATCCAGTGTAGCGAAGATTGGGGAATGTTGAGTTGAAGATGAAGAATAAACTACAGAGATAGGCAGTCCGACGACAGAGATTAGAGCTTCGTGAAGGACTATCTACCTTATGAACATTACATTATTCAATTTTTCGCTCCAAAATCTCCTTGAGCACCAGGGTCACCACCGCCAAGAATGCCAACAGGACCGCCGCTGAATAGGCTGACTCCGTTTGGTATTGTTTGTATGCTTCCTCCACAAATAACGGTAAACTCTGAGTCTGTTGGCTCAAATTTCCCGACACCACGGACACCGCCCCAAACTCGCCCATCGCCCGCGCATTGGTCAACAACACGCCATACAATAAACCCCAACGAATATTTGGTAAAGTCACATGCCAAAACGTCTGCCATTCACTTGCACCTAGTGTCGCTGCGGCCTCTTCCTGTTCTGCCCCCGCTTCTTCCAATACCGGAATCACCTCGCGGACAACAAAGGGCATACTGACAAACATTGTTGCGAGTAACATTCCTGGAAACGCAAAAATAATTTGAATATTATTGCTATTCAACCAAGGCCCAAACCAACCCGATCGGCCGTACAACAAAATCAACATCAACCCGGCGACCACGGGCGAAATTGAAAAGGGTAAATCAATCACACTCAACAAAAACGATCGGCCCCAAAATCGATTCCGCGTCAAGGCCCAAGCCGCACACAGCCCAAACACCACATTGATCGGTACTGCAATCAACGCCAACATCAAGGTCAAGCTTGCGGCTGATAAAAACTCAGGTTTGGTTAAATTTTCAACAAATGCTCCCGTGCCTAATCGGAAGGCTTGATAAAAAACATTCACCGCTGGAATGTACAAGACTAATCCCAAATAGACAACAGCAATGCCAATTAAGAGGGTTGGCACCCAGCTTTTTTTTAGATTGCGATCGTTCACTGGCTTATCTAGCATATTTAGCGGTTGTGGATTACTGGTCATAGCGACGGCCCCAAGCTTGTAATAAATTAATACTGAACAAAATCACCAAAGAAATCATCAACATCACCACCCCAATCACCGTCGCCCCGGGCACATCAAATTGCTCTAGACGTTGAAAGACGAGTACGGGGGTAATTAAATCTTTAAACGGTGTATTTGAGGCCACAATCACCGTCGAACCATATTCACCCACGGCCCGCGAAAACCCTAAGGCCACTCCCGTTAAAATCGATGGAAACAAGGGTGGGAAAATTACATTCCAGAAGGTTTGCCAAGGCGACGCACCCAAACACCAAGCCGCTTCTTCAATGTCTTTATTAATCTCCTGCAATACAGGCTGCACCGTCCGCACCACAAATGGCAATGAAATAAAGACCATCGCCACCCCAACCCCCAATCGACTAAAGGCAATCTGAATCCCAAACGGCGCAACCAACGACCCAACCCATCCCGTTTTGCTATATACCGTCGCGATCGTCAATCCGGCCACCGCCGTTGGCAAGGCAAAGGGCAAATCTACCGAGGCTTCAATCACCCGTTTCAGTGGAAAATCATAGCGCACCAAAGTCCAAGCAATTAATGTGCCAAACAATCCATTAATTAATGCAGCAATAAATGAAGTCGTAAAAGTCACATCATAGGTAGACAATGCCACAGGGCTAGTAGCGATCGCCCAAAACTTATCGGGTGAGACGGTTGCAGCTTTTGCCAACATTGCTGAAATGGGCAATATCAACATTAAAAAAAGGTAGCCGATTGTGACTCGCCATGCCCAAGACGACGCTTTAAGTTGTGCCCAAACTTGAAGGGGAAAGGATTGCGATCGGATTGATTTTGAGACAGATGAATTCATAGAGAAAACCCAATAATTAACTCGAAATTAGTATGAACTTACAATCCATTACGCAGGCGATCGAACATTGCCCCGTCATCAAAAAATTTCTTTTGAATTTCAGTCCAGCCGCCATAGTCCTTCACCGTGGCTAAATCCACCACAGGATACCGAGCGACGTACTCCGGCTTCTGCGCGATCGTCTCATTCACCGGACGAAAACCCGCTTTCGCAAATTCTTCTTGGCCCTCAGGACTATATAAATACTGTACAAAAGCCTCAGCTACAGCGTGGTTCCCATGTTTATCCACATTCTTATCTACAACAGCCACGGGATTATCAATCGAAATATTGACCTTAGGAATTGTATAGTCAATCTTCACGCCTTTTTGTTGAAGTAATATCACTTCATTCTCATAATTAATTAGTGCATCCCCTTGACTTTGTTTGAAAAATACATCGCTCGACTCCCGCGAATCCCTGGCCATAATCGGCACATTTTTGAGGGATTTTTTCACTAAGCCTTCAATGTCGTTTTCACTACTATTGAGCTTCGCTACCCCATGCCACAACGCCAAGAAATTCCATCGGGCTACCCCAGAAGTTTTTGGGTCCGCCGTAATCCATTGCACTCCGTCCTTAACCAAATCATTCCAATCGTTGATCCCTTTTGGATTGCCGGGGCGGGTCATCAATGCCGCCACACTTTTCGACACGATCGAACCATTCGGCAATTCAGTTTCCCATCCCGGCTGAATCAATCCGGCTTTTTCAATTTTTTTCATATCCAGCCCCAGAGACAAATGCACAACATCTGCATCTAAGCCATCAATCACCGCACGCGTCTGCGTCCCCGACCCACCATAACTGCGCTTAAATACCACCGACTGCCCATGTTCCTGCTTCCATTTCTGAGCAAACTTAACAATAATCGCCTCGTGAGCTATTTTTGTCACCGAAAATGACACCAGCGTCACCTCGACCTGATCGTCCGATCGGCTTTTTCCACAGCTCACCAAACCTAGCAAAAATATAGTCGCCAAACCCAATGCTAGACTGCGTTTTACTGCCAACGATCGCCCATTCATAGCACCCATAATTCGACTCTCTAATCTCTGGCTGATTTAATCTACGGTAATCTGGTCGAGATAGCGGGGTATCTCCATGAAGGAGAATCCTACAGAACTTAGGAACAAAAATCAAGGTTATGGATTTGGGGCCGTCGCTGTGTCCATCTCTGTATTGTCCATCTCTGTATTCGGAACAATCAGCCGAATCCCAAAGACTTGCTCAAAGGCCTGCATCACAATTGGCCGCACCTGGGCTACAGTAATTTCCGGAATCCACTGTGCCAAACTTCCCACAGGCCGCCCCACAATCCCGCAAGGCACAATCCGCTCAAATCCTGCCATGTCTGGACATACATTCAACGCAAACCCATGCATCGTAATCCACCGACTCACCTTAATTCCGATCGCCCCCACCTTAAATCCATCAATCCAAACCCCTGTCAGCCCCTCAAGTCGTACGCCCCTTAGTCCATAATGGGCAACCGTCCGAATCACCACTTCTTCAAGCTGTCGCAAATACCAATGCAAATCGGGACGGTAATGGTTTAAATTCAAAATCGGGTAGCCCACCAATTGCCCCGGTGCATGGTATGTCACCTCCCCGCCCCGCTCAATTCGATGCAAATCATACTCCCCCGGCTCAAACCGCACAAACCTTGTATCCGATGCTTGGCCTAAGGTATACACCGATGGATGCTCTAAAAGACAGAGTAAATCAGGCAAATCGGGCGACTGCTTACGATCGTTCACCCATTGTTTTTGCCAGTCCCAAGCAACCGCATACGGCACTAAACCGCGATCGATTAAATCACAAACCCGAAACCCATCCGCCATCTAACCCACCACTATTTCCCAAATACCTTTAAAGTATAGATAGAAAGTATGGCTAATGTTCAAACAAGTCAATGGTTTATACCTCAACTCAATCTTTAAATGTTGAAGAATTTCTAGTTCGCTACGGAGATAATCCGCGTTACGAATTAGTCGATGGAGAATTGATTGATATGGAGCCAACAGGACCACACGAATTAGTGTCGCTTTTGATTTTGGCACGCTATATTCAGATCGTAGCGCAAAGATTACGCGAGAAAATCACCACATCTAGTGCCCGATCGGTTAAATTTGCCTTACACTAACCAAAACCTTGTCGCTAAATTCCTGTACCGTGAATTTCCCAAACCCTTCTCGATTCACCCACTTCCCGGTCCCAGTTAACCTAAGGGATCCGGCATCTCATCCGTTACCGACGGGCTATTTGTTTCAGAGTCCCGGCTGCCTGTTTACCTACCGCGTCATCGGGCCTTGCTGTCGGCTATACGATCGTGAGCAGCTTCCTTATCCTTGTTGCCGAATAGAATGGCGTGGCAAGGAACCGAGTTGGCGGCGCATTGGCAATCGGTTTACTCCAGACATGGGTACGAAAAATAGTCCATCCTACAGTGTTGAAATAGTGGGCCAAGAAAACCGCGATCCCATAATCCTGACGCTCAACCCGATCAAGCTCAACGGTTCCCAACGAGAATGGTGGTATTCGCGTAAACTCCATGCGCAAGCGAGTGCAATTCTTTCCGTTACGCCGTAGACTATAGAACATATAGAACTATATGAATAATGTCCCATGCGCATCGGCAAAGTTGTTAAATCTAGCTCTCATTGTGATTACTTAGTCCAAGTCGATGAACAAACTGAGTTTCTAGAGGCTCCAAAAGCGGATGAATATGGGTTTGGGACATTTGTTAAACTTGAGGAATCTAACGGTCGCCGGACGATCGGTCTTGTTTATAATTCTCAATTGATTAATCCTAATTTTAATAATCTCGGTCCCCGTCTTACTAGTGAACCCGATCCTATTTTTGCGCCCGATCTGATTATTGAAACGCGTACTGTTTTGGGTACTGTTTTAATTGGTAGTATGGATAGTGATCTTGACGGACATTATGGTATTCAAGGGATTCCCCGTGGGGTGGTTCCGGTTGAGACTCCGGTGATTCGGATGACCCCGGCAGAAATTCATTCATTTCATCGCGACGAAAATGGCCGACCGCAATTTGTTTATTATAGTCATTTATTGCAAGCAGGCGGTCAATTCGCAAAACAATTGACTTACCAAGTTCTACGAGAATTAATTGATTCAAAGCTATTCTCCGAGGTTGAAGAACGCGCGTTGAATGTTCTCTCAAAGGATCTATCTTGGCGACAAACTATGAGTGCAATGCGGTAGTTTGAGTGAATTCCGATCGCGATCGCTCAGGATGCCGGGGTGATTAAACGAAATCATAAAGACTTCAGTATCATAAAGACTTCAATCATAATCATTTCCTGTGATGCATTTAAATCACTGCGGTAAGGCGTATTAGATTCCTCCTGATGATCGCAGTATCTTACTGGTGGGGATGGTTTTGGGATGACGGCGGCGATCGGGCTTGGAGATTGAGACCGATCGCTGTGCAGAAGATTTATCGTGAGGGCTTGGAAATCAGAATGATCCGGACGAGTCCGGTCAGTCCGGTGAAGAGGAACGAGAGGAGAATGGCGATCGCGAGAATGATGGCGGTGGGTGATGCCTACCCTACCTGACTGAGAGATCTAGCAAATTACGCAAGACAAATTATTCGCTTTCGAGACCAAGTGCGTACTCAACATTTCGGATCACATCTTTAGTTAGTGGATAGTTCGCCATAAGCTCGTGAAAAGTAAGATTCAACGGTCCTGCCTTGTGAACGATAGCGTGTCTTGTTTTATAGAACCTATTTGACATTCTAGGGTATCCTAAAAGCAGCGTAAAACCCTCATATCCACCAGTCCTATGGCCTATTCCAGCAGTCTAACCGATAAAGAATGGGAACGTCTTGAACCCCTTCTGTCGGAAGTGTTACCCCCTAAAAAACAAACCAGACCTCCGGCTTGGACCAAACGAGAACTTCTAG
>JAPLHZ010000062.1 GCA_026389365.1 Cyanobacteriota bacterium | reverse complement strand
TTTCTTTAGCCCATCCATTTCGATTGCTTGCATTACCTTTTGCCGTAAATCGGAACTATATGGTTTTGGCATTGTTATTGCTCAGACAATTCGCTTTCTTTCTATCTTATGTCCTAACCTAGCTGGCTATAGCTATAACTCCAACACCAAAAGCCCCGGATCCAGCCCAGTCTCTTCCAGCACAGTACTGATCAGATCCACCAATTTCGGATATTGAAACTGCCGCATCGATAAATTAACCGACATCGTAATTGGAACCGTCAGATGCTTAGACCAGGCCATCAATTGCTGGCAGCCCGATCGCAATGCCCATTCCCCCAATGGCACAATCAATCCCGACTCCTCCGCCACTCCAATAAATGATTCGGGCGACACAGCACCGCGTTTTAGATCATTCCACCGCGCCAATGCCTCAACTCCAATCAACGCCCCCGTCGCCAAGTCAATCTGCGGCTGATAATACAATTCCAACTGCGATCGCTCAATCGCAGTTGCCAAATCCGTCGTCATCAAATGCCGTTCCGCCTCCAAATTAGCGACCTTGCAGCTAGCTGGTTTTCTTCATTTTCTGGCAGAAAGCGGTTTTGCTAGGTAGGCAAGCTCTACCACTGATCGCAGAGTAACGGCTTCCTTCAAAGCCAAGTATCACGGGAAAAGATATCAAATGGGTTCTATAGAACCGAAACCCCGTCGTGATCTGAGTGCAGCACCAACTCATCGCCACATTAGATTGAAGCATCAAGGCTTCTGCATTTGATGCATGTTGCGGATACTCCGAAATACCCACATCACACTGAATTCGTAAGTTCTTTTCAAGCGGTGGATAAGGAGTACTCAAAATACCCAACAAAGTCTGCGTAAACTCACTAACCGTCCCAGAGTTACCTGCATTTTCCAACACCACCCCAAAAACATCCTCCGATAACCGACCCACAAATCCTGGACTGGCCGCAATCATTAACCGATCGGCAAACAACTTCAAAAACTGATCGCCCGACTCCTGACCAAATGTCAAACAAACATTGCGATAGCTCCTCACCTTAATCGACAACATCGCCACAGAAGAAATATCACCAATATGATTATCCGAACGATTACACAACGTCCTCAAATGATCCTGAAACGACGATCGGTTCGGCAAATCCGTCATCATATCCCAATGCGGCGAAATCTGAGCAAGCTGCATCTTAAAATCTTGAACCTGCCTCAAGTGATTCCGATTCATCATCTCGTACTTCCGAATCATCGATTCGATCGCCCCAATCAAATCCCGACTCCGACAAGGCTTGATCAAATAATCATCCGCCCCCAGATTCATCCCACGACGCACCTCTTCATAGCTCGTCCTCGCCGTCAAAAAAATAAACGGAATCGTGGCTAAATCCGAATCCTGCTGAATTTCCGCCAAAACATCATAGCCATCCACATTAGGCATCCGCACAGCACACAAAATCAAATCCGGACGGCAACGACGCGCCAAAATCAATCCGGATGCACCATCTTCAGCATCAAGCGTTTGGAATTGATTTAACTTAAGGGTTTCGACAATATGTTGGCGAATCGAGAATTCATCATCAATCACCAAAATTGTCTTCTGCGGTAGTTGCATAGGCTGATTAAAATCCAAATCACGAACTCGGTGAAATATTCTCCATACAGAGTTACCCGCACTGTCCGCAATTATACTCATTTCCTCAAAGATATCCAGAGCTAAATTAATGTTTAAACCACAGTTTAAGTAGGAGTCCACTACTTAAATCAAGCATAATGGCGCATTAATTGTTGTTAGTGGATTATCAAGCAAAATTGTCTCCTAAATAGTGATCTCTCGCTATTTGATACTCACGTAAAAGTGTGAATCAATCCACCAAGACCAAGTGTTCTGCTCAATTCACCGCTTAGTAAATTCTTAATTTTGTGCTGTTTCACACTGGAGAGGTCAGACCTGTCTGGTAAAGAATCCACGAATGCGGTATAATCGACCTCTTGTAAACCCTTGAAACGTCCAAGTTAATCCTGGGAAGCTAGTTCTCTTCATTAGAGTACTCATCCCTTTGCCAGGATGAAGGTGTAAGTCGTGGAATAGACACTAATGCAATGTGAGTAAATTTTGCCCCATTGTCTTCGTCGTCAAGTTTCACAGGCGCATCTAACAGGAGGCGAATTTTGCCAAAAAATAACTAGGAACTCGTTAGCATGTTCAGTCAGAATACGAAGCCCAAAGTCGATGTCGGTTTTACCCACGAAGATTTCGCGGCACTATTAGATAAATATGACTACCACTTCAGTCCTGGAGATGTTGTAGCCGGAACAGTATTTAGCCTTGAGCCAAGGGGCGCTCTGATCGATATCGGAGCGAAAACTGCCGCCTACATCCCTATCCAAGAAATGTCCATCAATCGCATTGACGCACCCGAAGAAGTGCTGCAATCGAATGAAACTCGTGAATTTTTCATCTTGGCTGATGAAAATGAAGACGGACAACTCACTCTTTCCATTCGTCGCATCGAATATATGCGCGCTTGGGAACGGGTTCGTCAACTTCAAGCCGAAGATGCGACCGTTCGCTCATTGGTCTTCGCTACCAACCGAGGCGGCGCGCTGGTTCGCATCGAAGGATTGCGTGGATTCATCCCCGGTTCCCACATCAGCACCCGCAAACCGAAAGAAGAGTTGGTTGGCGAAGAGTTGCCTCTCAAATTCTTGGAAGTGGATGAAGAGCGGAACCGCCTAGTCCTCAGCCATCGTCGTGCATTAGTCGAACGTAAGATGAACCGCCTGGAAGTTGGCGAAGTCGTCATCGGAACCGTTCGCGGCATCAAACCTTACGGTGCATTCATCGATATCGGCGGAGTCAGTGGACTGTTGCACATTTCCGAAATTTCCCACGATCATATCGACATGCCTCACAGTGTGTTTAATGTGAACGACGAGGTGAAGGTGATGATCATCGATCTAGACGCAGAACGGGGTCGAATTTCGCTTTCCACCAAACAGCTAGAACCAGAACCGGGCGACATGGTGAAGAACCGTCAGGCTGTGTTTGATCAAGCTGAAGAAATGGCTGCTAAATACCGCGAGAAGCTGAAAGAGCAAGGTACGCCGGTAGCATCCATGGAAATCACAACGGAAGAAGTGGTTGAAGCATAGCTTGGACCGATCGGTTCGACTTTGGAGTTGTAGATTTTGAATTGACTTAATCTAGATTTATTTTAAGTAGCCTTGGAGATTTCTCCAAGGCTACTTTTTTATCAACCCCTATTACCTCCAGAAATCCTGGCCTTAATCCAACTACACTAATAACAGCATCTAAAGTAGTGTTCCGTAAGGGTAAATTGGCCATGTTGATCCCCAATCAAATATCTAGATTCCAAATACTAATGGTCCGTAGCAGATACTACCAACTCACTACCTATCTTTGTGGTTGGCTAATGGTAATAATGCTCCTTCACATCCCGAGTGCTCAAGCCCTTCCCATAAATGGATCACAACTTTTTGAAGCTCAATGTGCGGGCTGTCATGCAGCCGGGGGAAACATTATTAGACGGGGCAAAAATCTTAAGCTTAAAGCCCTTCAAAAAAATAAAGTAGATACCCAAGACGCGATCGCTAACCTCGTTGCGGTTGGCAAAGGCAACATGTCGGCCTACCGCGATCGGCTCACTCCCGAAGAAATCCAAACCGTATCAGCTTATGTTCTGGCGCAAGCTGCCCAAAATTGGAAATCAGAGTAAAGGCGCAAGAAGAGAATGGAATTCAATGATTGAATCGTAAATATTTAAATTTGAATTCCCAAGATTGCCCCGTATGATTCTAAATAGTTTTCTTTTTCTTATCCTCTATGAATCCTGAATCAATAGAAATCCCCACCCAGAATTCCAACCCGAAAGAAGTGATGCAATGGCTCAACGAAGTCAAATCTCTTCAACAACAAGTCCGAGATCTAACGATCGAACTCGCCGCCGCCCAACACAATGCCGACTCGTGGCGATCGCGTTACGAAACAGAAGGCCAACAACGCCGCAGCGATGTCACCACGCGCCAAGACCAAATCAACAAACTTCAAGCTGAAATAGCCCAACTTCGCACCCAACCCGAGTTCTCAACCACCCTAAGCGATGACGCGATCGCCCTTCAAATCAACGGGATCACCAGTATGTCCGCCCTCCAAGACAAACTCTTCAAAGTCTGGACGGATAGAGATAACGTGTTAGCCGCGCTTAAAAAAGAGCAACTGGCCCATGAGAAAACCAAAAAAGATCTCACCATGGCCCTAGCCGATGCAATGGATGTTCTGACACTAAAAAATTAAAACGACTCAGCTCAGCCCACAGTATAAGGACTCAGCTGAGCTAAACATCACGCATTTAAGTCATGACGATTTAAGATTTAAACCTAAGATCAAATCCAAGCCTATTTAAGCGAACCCCATTACCTTAGCCACCGCTGCAAGCTCAGGATCAACTCCTTGATGGAATTGATTCTCACTATGCTGAATCGCTGAATCGGGATCCTTCAACCCATTCCCCGTTAACACACAAACCACAGTCGCCCCCATCGGCACCTGATCCTTCACCTTCAAAAGCCCCGCCACCGATGCTGCACTCGCTGGCTCACAGAAAATTCCTTCATTCCCCCCAAGCTTCCGGTAAGCGGCAATAATCTCCTGATCCGTCACCGCATTAAACTGCCCGCCACTCGCCGCCTGTACATCCAACGCCTTCTGCCAATTTGCCGGATTACCAATCCGAATTGCCGTCGCTAAGGTTTCAGGATTTTTGACCCGTTCCCCTGAAACCAAAGGCGCAGATCCCGAAGCTTGAAACCCCATCATTTTCGGCAATTTAGTACAGCGCTTCTCCGCATAATATTCATTAAAACCCATCCAATAGGCACTGATATTGCCCGCATTTCCCACCGGAATACACAACCAATCAGGAGCCTCACCCAACACATCCACGACCTCAAATGCCGCTGTCTTTTGGCCCTGAAGACGATAAGGATTGACAGAATTCACCAGTGTAATCGGGTAATTATCTGACATTTCGCGAACAATTTCCAATGCTCGATCGAAATTTCCCTTAATCGCTAAAATCTCAGCCCCATAGAGCAATGCTTGGGCCAGTTTCCCTAGGGCAACATAGCCATCGGGAATAAGAACAAACGCCCGCATCCCCCCCCGACAAGCATAGGCCGCCGCCGCCGCTGAAGTATTTCCTGTGCTCGCACAAATAATCGCCTCAGCCCCGGCCTCCTTGGCCTTCGTTACCGCCATCGTCATGCCTCTGTCCTTGAAGCTACCCGTGGGATTAAGACCGTCGTACTTGATATAGACTTGGACTCCGCGACCAATCTCCGCCGCGATCGAAGGCACTGGAATCAGTGGAGTATTTCCTTCGCACAGAGATATAATAGGCGTTGAATCCGTCACTGGGAGATAGGGACGATAAGCATCAATCAGCCCATTCCATCGTTTTGCGACGGGTAGGCGGTGGTTGATGGCATCATTAGCAGCAGAGAGGCTAGTGGTCACAGTCGATAGGGGATTTTTCTGAAGGTTAATTGAAATACATTTTACCCTGCTCCGGCTCCCTTGGGGCGAATCAGCCAGAGGAAGATGCCATGTAAGTGACGTGAGGCAAGTGATACAAGCAATCTAGCACTCCGGAACTTCCGTACAATTCACCACGTCACCTGAGGTGAACAGCATCTACTTGAGAATTATGTTTTAGATTTTCAATAGAAAGTTGTAGGATTGCCCTCATGTCGTTCATCTACATCGAACTTCATTCAATCACCTGTTTTCTTCAGGATGGTCGAAAAAAGACAGGTTTTGGTTTCGTCTTGGGGAAATGGCTGCTATTTGTCAAGGTACGTCAAGCGATCTAAAGCCTGAAAATGTAAATGAATGATAAGAAAAACAAAAAACAGTTAATATAGCGTGGTGTGAGAATAAATATGAGTAATCAAATGATGCCGTCTGCCCAATTAGACCCCGTTTATGCTCAAGTCGTTGAGCGCATGAAGGTGCTGTACCACGCAGACCATCAAGAGCGCTTTCTATCGATACAGGCCGAAACGGAGATGCTTCTGCATCAGCTTCGTGCCCGGAAAGCGGCTTTGTCAGAGACTCCTGTCCTAGAGGTCTACTCTCAGTCTTAGCGGACCTCAGTTTTTATGCGGTTTGATCGCCGCGAATTCCCGTAGTTCATTGCCCAACACGATCGCACCGCTCCCCTGATTCCCTGCGAAAGGTGAACGGTGCGATCGTTAATTTATGGGTATTTTATTGTTTCTGTGATCCTTTCTACATCATCAGCTCTCCGATAACGCTAATATTGCAAGTAACTATTCATAAAATATTCTTCGGGTTGAAACGATAGTTATGACCAATTTTTCCAATCAGAATTCTGAATTTTCCGAGAAAACGTCTTGGGAAGGGTTGAAAAAAGTCGTTTCTGAAAGTTCTGGATTCAAAAGCTGGAAACTGGAACGATGCGATGTTGAAACACTGCAAGGCTTAAACTTAGACAAACTAGTTCATGCCTACCTGCGAGAAACCCTAGAAACTCTTGCTTATTAAAGACTTGCCTATTAAAGATTCAGCTATTTAAGAATAAGTTCACCCATTGTCGAATGAATATTGTCGAATATGTAGGTTGAATGCCTCGAATTCAGTCAGTTGCGTTATATTTCTCAGGCAAGTCTGCATTGAGAGAACCGTATGAATATTCAGGGTAAGCCCTTAATTGGAGCCTCTAGTCTAGCCACCACCTTACTCCTTGGCATAACTGGGACCGCGATCGCAACGCCGCCCGTCGTCCCGATCCCCCAATCGACAGCCATCCAAATCTCCCAAGTTGGCACCCAAGTTGGCACTATGGTGCTGTATGTCAATGGCACATCAGGCCAAGATTCTCCGACAGCGGGTAAGGCGGAAGCATCACCGCTAAAAACCATTACCTACGCACTACAGCAAGCTCAACCCGGCACCACGATTCAAGTGTCACCGGGGAGCTACAGTGCAGCTTCTGGTGAAGTTTTCCCCCTGATTCTTAAACCCGGCATTATTTTGCGTGGCGATGAAGCCACTAAGGGCCAGACTACAACTATCAATGGCGGCGGCCAAGTTAATACTGTTTCCTTGGCTCGTCAAAATGTCACTATTTTTGCAATGCAGGACAGCGCTATTCGGGGACTGAGCGTTACTAATCCGCTGTCCCGTGGTACAGGAGTGTGGGTCGAATCCACTAATCCCACGATCGCCAACAACACATTTGCGAACAGTCAACGTGAAGGCATCTTCATGACGGGCACGGCCACTCCCTTGGTTGAAGGCAACTTGTTTTTTAAAAATGAAGGGAACGGGATCTCGGTGTCTCGGGCTGCTGCTGGAGTTATTCGTAATAATGTCATGCAAGAAACCGGGTTCGGTATTGCGATCGGCGGTACGGCCACAACCCTAATCGATGGGAACCAAATCATCTCAAATACCGATGGCCTCTACATTAACGAGCGCGCACAACCCGTCCTGCGGGGTAACACCATTAAAAACAATAAGCGCGATGGCATCGTGATTACGATGGATGGTATGCCTGACATCGGAATCGCCAGTCAAACGGGTAACAATCTGATTAGAGAAAATGGTGCGCTGGCCATTAATAATTCTGGCAGTCAATCGATTTCTGCGATAGGTAATGACCTAGACATCAAAAAAATCGTAGGCAATGTCACTGTAATAATCAAAGACATCGACAGTGGCTCATCTTTTAAAGACGTGAAAGGCCATTGGGCTGAAGCCTACATTGCTCAGCTTACAACTAGAGGTGTTATTACTGGCTTCCCGGATGCAACCTTCAAGCCCGAAGCCCCTGTCACCCGTGCCCAGTTTGCCACAATCATCAACAAGGCCTTTGCTCCCGCACCGAAACGTGATGCGATCGTATTTGGTGACGTTGCTCGAAAATTCTGGGGATTTGACCAAGTTACTGCTGCATCTCGCGGAGGTTTCATGTCTGGCTATCCCGGTAATTTGTTTAAACCCGAACAAAGTATTCCCCGCGTGCAAGTCCTAGTTGCGCTAGCCAATGGCCTACAGTTTGGGGAAGGCAATGTTTCAATTTTGGCAACCTATAAAGACGGGTCTGCCATTCCTACCTATGCAACCGGGTTTGTCGCGGCTGCTACCCAACGGCGGATTGTCGTCAATTATCCATCTCTAACTCAGCTCAACCCCAACCGGGAAGCCACCCGAGCGGAAGTGGCTGCGATCGTTTACCAAGCGTTAGTCAATGCTGGAAAAGCCAATCCGATTCCGTCCAACTTTATTGTGACCCCGTAGGTTTGAGCCGTTTCGGTGGTCTCAAAAAAACGATCCCCCTAAATCCCACTTTTCAAGGGGGCTAGGGGGATCGGGCCTACCACTTTTAAACCAGATTCTTAAGCGTTCAAGACCTGAATCACCAATCCATCCTTTGGCAAACTCGACTTAGAAACATCGATCGTGCTGCCAGATTTCCGGACTGATGCGCCGCTCATTAATGTAATAAATGCATCTACATTATTGAGTTCACATTCCCCCTGTGCCGCCCCAGTTTTGTACTGCATTGGAATCACTAGTTTCGGCTTCAATATCTTAATCGCAGCCTTTGCTTCTTCTGCACTGTACGCCTTAGCCCCCCCCCCAACCGGAATAAACACCACATCTGGGCTACCCATCAAAATCTTTTGCTCCAGCGTAATCGCCGCCGCTGCCCCGCCTAGATGGAGCATTGTCACGCCGCCCTGTGTCCAGCGCCAAGCTACATTTGTCCCAAAGCGTCTGCCGCCATTTCGATCGTGATCAATAGCAATTCCCTGAAACTTAATTCCCTTCACATCATAGGCACCCGCCTCATACAGCAATTGAGGATTTCCCGGAACCACGTCAACCGCCCCTTCATCCAAAAGCTGACTGCTAATCAGCACCAAATCTGTCGCGACCTTCGGAGCCGGATAGCCCGCTGTACAGCCCATCGACTTGAAGGGGTTCACCAAAATACGTTGGCCGCTCCCCGTCAGCAAAAAGCTCATATGCCCCAACGATCGTACCGAGATCCCGCCGGACTGAAGCGCTGTTTCTCCCAACGATCGTTCTGCCATCAAACTGGTGCATAGCCCCGCTGCCGCACTCATTCCCACATATCCCAATAGCTGCCTACGTTTCATAAACTAGTCTCCTTATCACACACACTAAATTAGTTTTACGGGCCAGTTGGTTTTACGGGCCATTTTATGAATCGCAGATTGCGAAAAAAGGCGGCAGATTGACCATCTGACAGAGTAGCGCACTTTATATCGCGAATCATAATATCGTTAGCCACAATTTTGACCCCGACCTCAGAATCTAAATTTATCAGCCAGGACTCATTAGCTATGACCCGCAGCATCCCGCAAAAAGTTCCGCAGCAATTGTTTTCCAGATTTCGTCAGCACACTTTCCGGGTGAAACTGAACGCCCTGAAGGTTGGGATAGTCTCGATGTCGTAGTCCCATGATCAAATCATCGACCCAAGCTGTAATTTCCAACACATCAGGACAGCTCGATCGATCGACAATCAAACTGTGATAGCGCGTTGCTATGGTCGGGTTTTCTAAATCAGCAAAAACGCCGACGTTAGTATGGGACACCGCCGACACCTTGCCATGCATTAGCTCCGGCGCACAAATCACCTGCCCGCCATACACCTGCCCAATACTCTGATGACCAAGACATACGCCTAATAGCGGAGTCGTTGGGCCAAATTTCTCAATCACGCTCAGGGAAATCCCCGCATCATCCGGCGTTCCGGGACCCGGAGAAATCACTATGGCATCGGGGGCCAACTCACCAATCCGATCTAGTGTAATCTCATCATTACGAACCACTTGAATATCTTGAGCGATCGTAAATTCGCTGCCCAACTCGCCCAGATATTGCACCAAGTTGTAGGTGAAACTATCGTAGTTATCAATAACTAAGATCATAGAAATCGCTTTTCCCATCAAGACCAGTGGTGAGATCATAATACTACGCGGTCTTTAGGCTGAAATTTATAACCTGGCTATTAAAAACTAGTTGCTAAATAAAGCCTCATGACACAAACGCCACAACAACGATCCACAGTTTGGGCAAAATCAACATACAACCCACCAGCAACGCCGTGATCGCCGCCACTAACACCGCCGCCGCCGCACAGTCCTTAGCAATCTTGGCCAAATCGTGATAGGTCTGCTTCACCGTCAAATCCACCACCGCCTCAAGCGCCGTATTCAACAGCTCCATTGATAGCACCGCCCCACAGGTCAACCCAATCACCGCCAGCTCAACCATCGTCAAATGCAAGAGGATGCCCAAGGTAATGGACGCAAGTCCCAGCATGGTGTGAATGCGAAAATTTCGTTGGGTCTGGAAGGCGTAGGTCAATCCCATGCCTGCATACCGAAAACTACTCCACAACGTCGGAGCCACTTGCCAGGCAGAATCGCGTTTGAATTGTGTTTTAGCATCGGTCTTCTTGGTATCAGTCTTCAAGTCAGGACGTTTGGATTGAGTGGATAAATCTTGCGACATAAGGAATTCTACACAGAATAAACGTTAAAGGCAGTTGAACCCTGCACCGAAGATGGGGACGAGTGATGGGATTAGTATTCCACCTGAATCTCAACTCCGATCGCCTGAAGCAAATCGCGCTGCTGATTCAACATTTCCCCTAAACTTGATTCATCCGGATGATCCCAGCCGAGTAAATGCAAAAGTCCATGGGATGCCAACCATGTCAGTTCGGTTTCAATAGAATGCCCTAGATTGTCGGCTTGTCTTGCTGCGGTTTCGACAGAAATGACAATATCGCCCAAATACAGTGGCTCTTCAACAGGTAAGTCATACTGACAGTCTACTTCTAGCGCCGCAAAGGACAACACATCTGTCGGCTGATCTTTATGACGATAATCACGGTTAAGGCTCTGGACTTCCGCGTCGTCCGTTAGACGCAAACTCATTTCGTACAAGTCATTCGGATGCAGCGCCTCGCCCTTAGCATTGGCCGGGTCTAGCTCTCGAATCCACACGGTCATCCAATCCTGCCAAGGCGGGGAGTAATCGTCGGCAAATTTTCCTTGAACGCTAACGTCTACCTGCATTCCAGTAGTCCTGATGGTTAAGAGAACTTAGCTTTAGAAGTGTTGGCTAGATAAATATTGGCCAGATAAATATTAGCTCAATGCGTTGGCTAACGAGTAACGTAGGCAAGGCCCACAAGGACGGCTAAGAGGCCCACGATCGTCAGTCCAAAGTGAAATAACGATTTTCCACCCTTGCGAACCATATTGCGCATGGCTAGCTTGACAAATGTTGGCTCTTTTTCAGGCTCTTTAGCTAGAGAGGGTTGGGCCGAGTCTTCGATCGGGTTAGAACGATCGACTTCATGATCAATCTCACGATCG
Source organism: Cyanobacteriota bacterium (assembly GCA_026389365.1). Classification (GTDB taxonomy): domain Bacteria; phylum Cyanobacteriota; class Cyanobacteriia; order Leptolyngbyales; family Leptolyngbyaceae; genus JAAFJU01. The sequence continues at coordinate 6,616 of JAPLHZ010000062.1, read as the reverse complement.
TCAGGGTTGTCAGGAGATGAGGTCATGGCTATGGGGGTTGAAATGACAGATTACAGAACAGCTTAGATCCAAATATTACGTCCGATCGTTGATTAAAAGCACATCGGAATAATGAATTAATTATTTTTGTTTATTTAAGGTTTGTTTATTTTAAAGTTTGTATGTGTGTTTCCGGTGATTTTATTGAAGTCAACCGGATATTCAAAACTAACCCCTAACTCCATGAATTCTGACTTTAGAAATCGTTACAGTTATTTAAAAGTCATCTAAAAATCATCTAACAGTACGGAAATCCTGAATAAAACTGTAGCCTCTACCTCTATCACACTCAATCTTAAATGCTCTTATAATTAGGCGGAATGAACCTCATGCGAAGATTTTTGATGAATACCGAAACGGAGATTAACCATGACGAAACATGATTGGCGAATTGATTGGCGCAAGGCGGTGATGGCTCTTGTGTTGTGCACTACCTTAGCGATCGCGGGCTGTCAGGCCAAAGCCCCATCGCAATTTGATCAAGTCCAAAAAGACAGCACCGCTCGTAATGCGACCCCTGCTGTGGCAAAGGATGCAACCAAAGGGGGGGAATTTAATCAGTTTTTCCCTAAGGGCCAAGACGGCTATGAGCGGGTCTACACTCAAGAGAAAAAAGGATTTGCGGAAGCTAAGCTAAAAAAAGATGGCAAAGAGTTGGCCATGCTAGCCGTGACTGACACTAAGAGCCTTCCTGCCGCCGCCGCCAAGTTTGCCAATGCAAAAGCCAGCATCGCGGGCTATCCATCGGTAGATATGGGCACGACCCAAACCAGCGTATTGGTGAGCGATCGCTATCAAGTTAAAGTCATCTCCAAAGCACCGACCTTTGATAAAGACGATCGGACGGCATGGATTAAAAAATTTGATCTCGCTGGACTCTCAAAACTGAAATAACACGCCTTCAGTCTTAGAGAACTATTCAAAGTATTTGCAATCCCAGTTTTTACACTTTAGGAATTTTGAACGATGAGTAAATCTATTTTTGAATTGGTTGACGAATTGCCCACGGGTGGTACGACGATTATGGCGTTGAATGCCCTAGATTTCGTGATTCCAGGCCAATGGCAAAACCTCACAGGATTCACCAATACCATTCGATCGGTGACGGGCGAAAGTGACGAGGCCATGATTCAGGCGATCGGTGAACGCGCCGTCTACCTTTACAACGACGAAGGCGAAGGCTACCAACGGGCCATGTGGCTCTACCAGACTGTGGATAACGCAGCGGGCGCATTGGGTATGGCGGCGATGGCCAACAAAATCGGTCAAGACGTCTCTTTTCTGGGCTTTCTGGACAATTTGACCCCAAAACCCGAGAAGGTCCAAAGTATTGATCTGTGCATCAAGCTAGTTGTCGAGTTGGTGGCCTATTGCCAAATCAATGGAATTCCTGGTGACAGCGTTGGAGACTTTTTGGCGGCGTTAGGCGACTATGGCGGAGAATCTTTGATGCGGATGGTTGCATTGATTTGCTTTGATGGCCTAATTCCCTTGGGACCAGGATTCATCGGCAAAGGTCTAGGGACATTGAACAATATGACCCCGAATGACCTAGAAAAAAATGACACCTTCAAAAGCGTCAGCAGCCTCATTCCTGGAAACAACAGCGGTGACAAACTTGGCTTCATCGGCCAGAGCTTTGACTCCGTGAGTGGGTGGATGACGGGTTTTGTTGATCAAAAGGGGCTGACTCAAGAAAACGTGTTAGGTAATCTCCAGAAGTTTGTGAAAATTTCTGAAGACAAACTGGATTATGTCGGGGCGTTCTTGGATATTTCGGTGAAATACTACACCCATACTGGAACCCAGACTCTCGCACGACGCTTAATTGAGCGGGCAGTGGCTGAGTTATAACACCAGTTGTGATCTGATCCCCCTAGCCCCTTTAAAAAATGGGGGAACCCAAATTAAATTCATAGTCTCCCTTTTCAAGGGGATTTATTTCAAGGGGATTTAGGGGATCGAGATTTTAGATGGAACGAAACGACATTTGAAATAGCTTCTAAGCTATGACCAAATAAAAGAGGAGGAGATCGGACTTAACGATCTCCTCCTCTTCTGTAAAAATCAGATTTAAATAGAAATGATTTAAATCGCTTCGACGTTCTTTTCTCCGGTACGAATCCGGATCACAGTATCAACAGGAGAGACAAAGATTTTGCCATCTCCAATTTCACCTGTTCGGGCTGCCTTGACAATTTTGTTCACAACCATATCGACTTGCTCATCTTCGACCACGATGTCAATTTTCAGCTTTTGCAGAAACTCAACTGTGTACTCAGATCCGCGATAACGCTCGGTCTGACCTTTCTGACGACCGAAGCCTCGCACTTCGGAAACCGTCATTCCGACCACACCTGCATTCACAAGGGCGATTTTGACCTCATCCAATTTAAAAGGGCGGATGATTGCTTCAACCTTTTTCAAAATCCGACTCTCCTTAATCCAAACATTGTTAATTTATTCATCCCTATAATGCACTACTTTCGGGCAAAATCTTGTTGCTTTAAGAAATAATACTTTAAAGCACTAAAACAGACCTTCAAAGAGCGATCGTTAGAAATTACTAGCTATAGAGTGTTAGCATCCAAGAGAGTATAAATACTGTATCAATGTTTACTTATCCATCCGATTAATACTTGTAAATCTTGAAGCAAATCTTGACGATCGCTGTTAATAGGGCTTGTTATTTTGAGTGCGGCTGACTAATCAAAGGACGCACAATCAAGAAACCGGCCCCAAAAGCACTCAAAATAATCAAACTAATGACCATTGCTAGTCTCCATCCGCGCAGGTCTTGGGTGATGGCGCTAGTTTGATTAAATAACCTCTGGGCTAGTGGCTCGCGGGTTCCGGTAATCCAGTCTTCAGGTTTGTTGGTCATGGTCGCGAAGGGAACCATAGTCGAAGCGGCGATCGATCGCGCTGGCATTTGAGTTGAACTAAACGGGGTTGGCGGTGTCGCTGATGGGGGGCCGGCAGGTACGGTTGACTGATTCAGGCCAGATTTTGGATTAAATGGTTCTGTTCCCTTGGGGGTTGGATCAGTCTGAAATTCAGAGATTTGGGTGATTTGATGATGGGTATCCATGACCATTTGAACGAGGCGCTGAATTTCTTGGCGAAGCTGCCGATTTTCTTGCAGAATGCGTTGGTTATTGAGTTGTAAGGTTTCAACTTGACCAGATTTCTCTCGCAATTCGCCACAAATCTCTCGGTATAGAGAAACCGGGACGGCGGAGATCGGGGCTGAGTTTTCGGTCGAGTTGGGGGTTCGCATAAACGATCGCACTGGACAAGCGTCAGTTGGATGAAGGATGAAGTCTTCGAGATTTTACTGAATATTTTAGGAATGGTAAGAGTTTTTTGAAACGAATTTAAAATTCCAAGTAGGATTTCAAGCCTTTGGCCATTTAGTGAAGGGGGTTTGGGCTAGGGCTGAGTTGTAATAGCGCCGATCGCCTGTGACTTCAGGGCCGACCCAGTGGGGTTTGGTGAAGCTTTGAGCCTCGTGGCTAAGTTCGATTTCGGCAATGACTAGGCCAAGATTCTCGCCAGCAAATTCATCCACCTCCCAAATAAATCCTTCATGAGTAATTTTGCGCCGAGTCTTATCGATTTGCGGCTGTTCGCACACTGTATTCAGCAGTTGCTCGGCGGCTACGATCGGAATCTCAAACTCAAATTCCGATCGGCTGATTCCTACTGTTTTAGTTTTGATCGTAAAAATCCCCTGATCGCCTGCAATCCGGGATCGCAGGGTATGGCCAGCTCTCGTACTCAAGGCTCCAGTGCGACGGGTGCAACCTGAATTTGTGGTGGTTCTGAGGTCAAAACAGAGTTGGTCGTGAAGGGCTTTCGCGTCTTGGATGGGAATAAGATGTTCCATTGGGAACGGGAGCTTGGGCGATCGGATTTCGAGGAAGCCACTAGTACGGCCAGGATCGGTATTGGTGTGAATTAAAACTTGATGGCCACGATCGCTGTTCATGTAGCCTTGGCGATACCGCACTGGAGTGGCAAGGGTTTTCCAATCGTCATTGATCGTGAGAAATTTACGTTCGATTTCGGTAGACATGAGTAATTTCAAGTAATTTGCGGATCTGCGTCAGGGACTGATACGGCTGCCTAAATAGTCCACCTCATTTTAGGCAGGCAAAGAGCAGTTTTCGGCATTTGATTCGTCGCTTAAAGTCGCACTACTGTTCATCAATTAGTTACAATGATGAAATATTGATAAGCCTAGAGGATCAATTAATGTCTGTTATCGCTATCGAATCGACTCAAATACAATCCAACAGCGATGTAGATGGAGTACGACCAGATTTAGTCCAAGCTGACGACATTGTTGTGTTCCCTCCAGGTAATTTATACAGTGATGAATTGCCATTGGAAAGCTCCCTCCATCTCCATCAGCTTATATTGTTGCTGAAATGCATTGATTGGCTTTGGAAAGATCGTGATGACTACTTCGCCGCAGGCAATCTGACGGTCTACTACAGTCCTAAACAAATTAAATCACAAGACTTTCGCGGACCTGATTTTTTTTTTGTATTGGGAGCGGACAAGCAAGAGCGACGAAGTTGGACGGTCTGGGAAGAGAATGGTCAGTATCCCCATATCATCATTGAGTTACTGTCGGATTCGACGGCGAAGACCGATCGGGGATTTAAGAAGGCACTCTACGAGAATGTGTTCCGTACCCCGGATTATTTCTGGTTTGACCCGAACAGCTTAGAATTCAAGGGATTTCATCTGCTTGACGGCACTTATCAAGACCTAGAGCCAAACGATCGTGAGCATCTATGGAGTCAGCAATTAGGCTTATTTCTAGGGATACATGAGCAGAAATTGCGTTTTTTCATGCCCGATGGCACATTGGTATCGACCCCAGAGGAGACGGCTGAGGCAGAGAGTCTGCGGGCTGATTTTGAGCAGCAGCGGAATGAAAAGTTGATGACGAAGCTGCGAGAGTTAGGAGTGGAGCCAGATTAGAGCGAAGCTACATCGTTCTCATTTGGAGGTGTAGATTTGGGATTAAGGTCAATGATTCAAAAATGCCTCAATTTCTGCTGATGTTGGAAGTGCCGCGATCGCACCCTGTTTCAATGTCGTTAATGCGCCCGCCGCACTCGCATATCCAATGGCTAACTGAATCAAATTTTTATCCATCAGAGACAGAGTACTGTGCCGAGACAAAAATCCTGCTAGAAACGCATCCCCTGCACCCGTCGTATCTTCGACCAAGACCTGAAATGCCGGACATTCGCCGCTGTGTCCCGCTATCCAATAGGCACAACCTGCATCGCCCCGAGTTAACAAAATGGCATTCAGATGGGGAAGTCGATCGTGAATCACGACTGGATCAAGGGTACTGAAAAATAATTCTGCCTCATCATCTGTAAGTTTGAGGATGTCAGTTTTGGCGAGAATGTCCTGAATTGGAATTTGAGCGGCGCTAAAGTCTGGCCAAAAAACCGATCGCCAATTGAGATCTGTGACAATTACTCCGCCAGATTCTTTAACCACATCGATCGCCCGATGAATCGCTTTGGCTGTGTCCGAAGACGCAAGACCGAGCGTTCCCGTGACCAGGTAAGAGGCCGATCGTAATAATTCTAGAGGCAATTTTTCTGCATCCAATCGAGTGTCGGCAAAGCAATCCGACGATCGGTTCTCGGCAAATGCGGCAAACGTCCGATCGCCCAATTGATCCCGTGTGACTAGAACCGATCGGGTGGGGTAGCCGTTAATTCGCTGAATTCCAGTGCGATCGACACCCTCGGCTTCCAACGTCGCAACTAGTTCAGATCCCAATGCATCATCACCAATACCGCCAATAAATGCGCTCTGAAGTCCTAATCGCCGCACCCCACAAGCTACATTTGCAGGCGCACCGCCGGGATAGGGGATCCAAACGGTCACGTCCTCTAATGTTGCACCCGGTTGATCAGAAATCAGATCAAACAGGACTTCACCAATGCAAATCACCATAGGAATCCCAAGGGTTGGAGGTCAAATTATTAACAGTTAGAGCTTCAGCAGTTAGGACATCAACCTGTATTACGCATTCCCGCTGCAATCCCGTTAATGGTCAGTTTATGTCGTTTGGGATGTTTGCAGGTTCTCAACAATCGACTGAAGCTGATTCTAGAGATAGTGATTTAAAGTACAATCATATTGAATTCGTAAAAACATACTAATTTAGATCGTGAGTATATGAGTATTAAGTTAGATTTACCCAATCTATTAGAGCAAGAATTATCTTTGGAAGCTACAAGGCTAAATGTATCTCTTTCAGACTATATCCTCAAAGTGTTAATGCTGAGACGAGATTGGTTGGAGGAAGTGGAAGATGCTGAAGATCTTGCCGATGCTAGAATTGCTTTACTGGAAGATGGTTTTATCCCTTTGATGAATGTAAAAAGGGAGTTAGGAATTAGATGCTATCGGAAATTAGTCTAATGAGCTAAATTCAGAATACTAAGGTCCTAGATAAGGTTTGACATCATGAAAATGAGCTATAGGGATCTAGAAGGAAAACCAAAAACGCTGCAAAGCCTGACAGGTCTGAATC
>JAPLHZ010000170.1 GCA_026389365.1 Cyanobacteriota bacterium | reverse complement strand
GGCGGACATCCGGTAAATCGAGTGGAATGTGAATCTGATTCTCCATGAGGCCCCTCGCTTGCTGGCTAACATCTTGATTTTACAGCCAATCGATGAACGCTATATCTGGATGCCGACCACGGCAATTCTAGGAGAACCTAAATCTTCTATTCCTTTCGGATTATGTCTAGAAGTTGAGAAGGTTAGGTTGGGACTCAAAATATCGAGCCATTTTCACGGTTATAGACATTATGCAACATGTTCATTCTCTGACCCCATCGTCCCGTTCCATTTCGACTCCCGTGCAAGTCGGCGTTTATGAATGCGAAGTTCGTTTGAAATTTCGGATGATTGAAGAAGGAAAGCTGCCGACGGATCGTGTAGAGCTTTTGGAAATGTTGCTCGAAGCCTAGCTTATGGCACAGACGAGTATTTGGAGTCCTTGCAGGTGGAAGTGCGGGCGGAAGCAATTGAAGAGGTGTCTGCTTCACCTAAGATGCGACGACAGTTGATTCGGTTGCGGAACTCCAAGGAGTTGGTTTAGTCTTTTTTCGTCTTTAACCTTAGGAAAACAGTTTAAAAGATTTGGGCTTAGATGGCCATGTGGTTTGAAATCTAGTTTAAGCTGAAGGTCCAAGCAAGCTTCGGTCGTCTCGACTGGGTTTTCAGGTAATCCTTAAGCCGTGCATGTGCCATGACTACCATTTTAGATTCAGCTCGCGATCGTGCCCTTGACTTGATTCGCCGCTACAAGCATCAAGTCGATTACTTAGCCATTCGGTTAGAAGCCTCTGAGGGATCAGATGTCTTACTTCGCGGGTTCCGAGTAGAGACCCTAAGTGAAGGTATGGCGATCGGGGGTCATGTGCGAGTTTGTCATCGTGGCGGCTGGGGATTTTCCAGTTTCAATCGTCTCGATCAATTAGAGATGCGGGTTGAGGAAGCGATTTCGGCGGCGCGCTTGGTAGGCACTGAAGAAACGATGATGGCAGAGATCAAAATCATCGAAGAAGTGTGTCGAATGCCCATGGAAAAGCGGGATCCCCGTCAGGTTGGTTTGGCAGAGAAAAAAGCGCTCTGTGAACACTATGGCGAGGTTCTCCGCAGTGTGGACAGCCGTATTACTACATTGTCTGTGCGCTATGGCGACTTGACCCAACGATCGGTCTTGGTCACGTCTGAAGGCACGATGATTGATCAGACTTGGGCGGATTTAGAAATGCGGTTTTCGGCGACAGCTCGGTCGGGGGATCAGGTTCAGACGGGACGGGAAACCATGGGATCGCGGCGTGGGTTTGATGATTTGCGATCCTTAGAAGTGCAAGTTCAGAGCGCAGCCGAACGTGCAGTCAGCGCGCTCTCGTTGCCGACTGTTCAGGGCGGAACCTATACGGTGGTGATCGATCCGGTTTTGACAGGATTATTTGTTCATGAAGCGTTTGGGCATTTGTCTGAGGCAGATATGGCCTATGAAAACCCTGATTTGCTAGAAACGATGAGTCTGGGGCGGCGATTTGGGCCGGAGAATTTGCAGATTTTCGATGGCGCGAAGTTGCCGGGGCATCGCGGTAGTTATCTTTACGATGATGAAGGGGTTCCAGCGACGAATACGCAGTTGATTGAAAATGGTGTGTTGGTGGGGCGACTTCATTCTCGTGAGACGGCGGGAAAACTCGGTGAGATGCCGACGGGGAATGCGCGCTGCTTGAACTATCACTATTCGCCTATTGTCCGCATGACCAATACTTGGATCGATCGGGGATCAACGCCTGTCCATGACTTGTTCAGTGGGATCAAGGAAGGCGTGTATGCAAAAAATTGGCTGGGTGGGATGACGAATGGTGAGATGTTCACCTTTACGGCTGGGGAAGCTTGGATGATTCGCAATGGTGAGTTGGCGGAAGCGGTGCGAGATGTGACGCTCTCTGGGAATGCGTTTCAGACGTTGGCAGATATTGAGGGCATTGGCGATGATTTCTTTTGGGATGAGTCGGGTGGTTGTGGAAAGGGCGGTCAAAGTGGGTTAGCGGTGGGTTGTGGGGGTCCGAGTTTGCGGATTCGGGATGTGGTTGTGGGCGGGGATGCGGAGGAAGATTAGAGATCTGGCATAGTCCCCCTTCAAGGGAGACTATGAGAAGAAGAGAGAGGAGGAGCGAATTACAGGAGTTTTTCTAGTCCATAGACTAATGACTTAAGGGCGATCGCTTTTCGGATACAAAGTTCGACACCCGGCATGTAGCAACTGCGATCGGTGGCTTCGTGCTTAATGGTGTAGATTTGGCCTGCTGCCCCGAAAATTACTTCCTGACGTGCGACAAAACCGGGGAGTCGAATGCTATGAATCCGGATATTTTCCTCCGCTAATCCGCCTCGCGCACCGGGAATGGTTTCGGTTTCTTCGACGAGTTGAGGATTGTAGGTTTTTCCCATTTCAGCTAGAAGTTGAGCGGTCTGAGCGGCAGTGCCACTGGGGGCATCGGCCTTTTGATTATGGTGAAGTTCGATGATTTCGACATGATCAAAGTACTTGGATGCTTGTAATGCGGCTTGTTGCATGAGCACAACTCCAATGCAAAAATTGGGGGCTAAAATGCAGCCTGTACTGGCTTTGTCTGCAAATTCTGTCAAATCATTAATTTGATTGAGACTCAATCCTGTTGTCCCCACCACGGGCCTTACTCCGTAGGCGATCGCGGTGCGAATATTGCTATAGACGGAACTAGGATGGGTGACATCGACTACCACGCCAAGTTCGCGTTCTTGAGACAACATGGCCATCATGGGTTCATAGTCTTTGGTAATAGGAATTTCTAGCGCTCCTATTCCAATCACCTCGCCAATATCTTGACCTTCCCATTTGGGATTATGAGCCACCGCTCCAAATAAATCTAAACCGGGCGCATTCATAATGGTTTTGATGATTGCCCGCCCCATTTTTCCGGTTGCCCCATTAACGACGACTGGAATACCCATGACTAATCCTGCATGACAACAGATCAACTTTAAGGGATCGTCGGGCCTTTTCTGCTTTACACTAGGGGTATATCCGGTGATTCTCCGGTACGATTTTCTAAATTCATCCGGCGATTGGTAATGGCTGAATTTCTAATGTGTTCGAGCTTCCTCTTTTTGAGATCGTCTCCATGTTGCTAACGGCTGAACTTCTGTTGAATTATCAACGATGTAACCGTCGTGCGTTTTTAGATGTCTACGGCGACCAAGCTGTGCGAGATGAAATCAGTGATTATGTCATCAAACTCATTCAAGACAGTGCTGATAATCAACGTGCTGTTTTAAAAGAACTCGGAATTCCCTATCAAAAACCTGATTATCCTCGACACAATTGGGAGGCCGGATGTATTGCAACCGTTGCCCTTATGGAACAGGGTGTTGATTGTATTTATCAAGGTGTATTGCTGACGGAAGAGAATGGCATAACGTTGGTGAGTAAGCCTGATCTTTTAATTAAACAACCGGGATTGTCGCGCTTTGGGGATTGGCTTTATACGCCCATCGAAATTAAGTTGAGTAAGCGATCGAAGGCTGAATATCAAATTGTGGTGGCCTATCATATGAAGGTGTTGGCTGCGGTTCAGGAAGGCTGGAGCGAGTCGGTTCAAATTTATTTAAAAGATAAAGGCGCATCGGATATTGATTTGTGGGATGTCTTTCCTAAAATGGAAGAGGTCTTGCAGGCTTGTATTCACGCAATGCAGCAGGAATCTCCCCCGGAAGTCTTTATTTCTCGTAATCGTTGTAGTCTTTGCCAATGGTATACGAGTTGCTATGGCATTGCTAAATCGACGGAACATTTATCGTTGCTGCCCGGTGTGACGCAGCTGCGTTATAACGAGTTAGTCAATCTGAACGTTACGGATATTGAAACGCTGGCGCTAATGGATCCCAAATTGTTGGATAATGCGCCTGGATTTGGGGCTGATGCCGCTCGTCGTCTGGTTCGTCAAGCCCGATCCTCCTTGGATAATATAGCGTTACCGACAGAAGCATTTCCTAGTGATATTCCCGTGGTTACGATGCTGCGATCGGAGCTTTCCGACAGTCCAATTGAACTCTATTTTGATATTGAATCTGAGCCGTCATTAGAGTTGATTTATTTGCATGGTGTACTGGTCGTCGATCGGGAACATAAGACGAAAGAGTTTCATTCATTGCTAGCGGAAGTGGTCGAAGACGAAGGTAAGGTTTGGCAGGAATTTTTAGAATTAGTATGGCGTTATCCTGATGCTCCGATCTATCATTTCTGTATCTATGAAGTTCAAACGGTTAATAAACTTGCGAAACAATACGGAACACCGCGATCGTTAATTGATCCGTTACTGTCCCGATTTGTGGATTTACATGAACGGGTAACGAGGCTAGTTGTGTTGCCTGTGGAAGGGTATGCGTTGAAGGCGATCGCTCGGTGGATGGGGTTTGATTGGCGTGATGAGCGGGCAAATGGGGCACAGTCTATCTATTGGTATGCACAATGGTTGGCGACGGGCGATCGCGAGTACCTCGATTCTATTGTGATTTATAACGAAGATGATTGTCGGGCGACCCATTGTATGAAAGATTGGTTGGTTGAATTTATTACGAGTTATGGTAGTTCTATAATGGAGACTAAGCCTTTATCGATCGATTGCTATGATCCTACAAGATAAATATATCAGTCTACTTACGGACTTTGGCTTCAAACGAGTTTTCCGAACTGAACCGAACAAAGATTTGTTGATCGATTTTCTCAATACACTTCTCCCCGCTCACCATCAAATCCAAGATCTCTCGTTTAAAAATAATGAGAATGTGGGTAATAAGCAAGTTGATCGTAAAGCGATTTTTGACATTTATTGCCAAGCGAAAAGTGGTGAACGGTTTATTGTTGAAATTCAAAAAGCAAAACAAAATTTCTTCAAAGATCGAAGCGTCTACTATGCGACCTTCCCCGTTCAAGAACAGGCGCTTAAGGGTGAGTGGAATTTTAAACTAAGTCCGGTTTATACGGTGGGAGTGTTAGATTTTATTTTTGATGATCACAAGCATGATGACACTATTGTTCATATCGTTGAGCTTGAAAATCAACACTGTGAAGTTTTTTATGAAAAGCTCAAATTTATTGGTTCTCCTAGAATTGCCGTGGTCGGCATCCAGATATAGCGTTCATCGATTGGCTGTAAAATCAAGATGTTAGCCAGCAAGCGAGGGGCCTCATGGAGAATCAGATTCACATTCCACTCGATTTACCGGATGTCCG
>JAPLHZ010000149.1 GCA_026389365.1 Cyanobacteriota bacterium | reverse complement strand
TTTTCTTTAGCCCATCCATTTCGATTGCTTGCATTACCTTTTGCCGTAAATCGGAACTATATGGTTTTGGCATTGTTATTGCTCAGACAATTCGCTTTCTTTCTATCTTATGTCCTAACCTAGCTGGCTATAGCTATAAAAAGCCGAGGAGACTGAGAAAGAGAATAACCCACAGTTCATGACGACGACCTCGAAGGTGACGAGGGTCGGATGGCTTTTAAGAGGTCCGATCGAATCAAACCCCTCAGACACCAGATCTAAGACATCATATCTAAGACATCATTAAGTCATCCCGATCGCAGACCTGATGGCGCGCATCCAGCCGGACAATGGCCGCCGTAGTAATCGTCTGACCTTGCAACGTCACCACAGAAAATAATCGCTGAACCCCAGTATCAGTCTTGACAATGCGGGGAACGCAGGCGGCATTCAAATAGGCGGTTTCTGGAGTGACACACCACCGCTTTCGATCGCCGAGACGGTTGCGTAAGCGGTGGTGCATGTGGCCGAAGGTAACGAGGGAAAGCGGGCTGACGGAGAAGGTTTGTGCGATCGCGTCCTGCAAGTCTGGGTCGCCATGATCGCCGCCAATAGGTTCCCAATCTTTGCCACAGAGATCGTGAGGATTTGCACCTAGTCCGGCGGGTCCATTATGAGAAATTAGAATTCGTCTAGTGCAAGTGGTGCTTTCGATCGATTCGACAATTTTTGCAACGGATTCAGTGATGTTATGAATGCCGTAACGATCGCGATAAAAGCGTCTATTACTCCATTCAGGTCCGCCGGAGCTAAACGGTCGCCCGCCCACAATCGACAGATCTAACTGAGGAAAATCCAGCTTGCCGTAGCCCACATGAGTCTCGCCTAGAAGGTCAAGCTGCTGTTGAAGCCGATCTTCTAGCGTTCGATCGTAGGGACAATTTTCTTGGCCTTTGCGAGTAGAACTGTACCAAGCATCGTGGTTGCCGAGAATTATGGCTTTGGGAATATCAACAGCCGCAACGTGACGCACAATATTTACTGATTCATTGCCGAAGTCTCCGACAAATAAAACCAGATCCACATTCAGCGCATGGAGAGCATCCCGATCGTTTTCGTCCCATTGATCGTGAACATCTCCAACGATCGCAATCTTTAGATCAGGTTGATTAAGCTCAAATTGATTAAGCCCAGCTTTCGCCCGGTTGTTTTCTGCTTCAAACATCATTCAGCCAGGTGGATCGCCATGCGACTTGGGCTTCAGCAACCGATCGTTTTCGTTGATATTTTCGATATTCTCGGGTGAGAGATTGCAGTTCTAGAGTGTGTTCCCGTAGACTTCGCCGCCAACGCATCAACAGCGGATCTTGAAATTCAACTTCAGCGAGACGAATTTGCAACGCCGTCACATGGGTCAAGGTGGGAATTCGCTGCATCGATGATCGTTGTTTTCGATCGGCGGCAGGATTTCTCGATGAATTGGGATTGCCCGGTGAATCGGTTGACGGTCGTTCTTTGGATTCACCCGGAGAATCGTCGGTATTATCAGATGTTTTGTCAGAGCTGTTATCAGAATTGTCTAACTTTGATTCAAAGCGTCCCAGTTCTACCAACATCTGGATCACATGAGGGATTTTAGTTGCGCCATCGCCATCGGCTCGGGATGCGGCTTCTAGGGCACGATCGGGCACTTTCATTGGAATTAGTTGAGCATTTTTCAAGGCTTGATTGATTTGGTAGGCCGCTTGACAAAGTTTGTCTTGAATGGTGCGTTCGATTCCATCTTGCCAAGACAAAACACGATCGACCGGAGTTTTAGGTTCTTTAGCCGTGATGGCTGCCGCGACTTGGGCCAGAATGGCTTGCAGTTCACGGGCATCTGTTTCGGTCATTGTGCGCCGATCGCTCGGTTCCGGGTCGGATTCATCATCATCCGGCTCATCCACTTCGTCAGAATCCTCGTGCTCATCAGAATCATCGTCAATTTCATCGTCGTCATCTTCAAAAATTTCGCCGATCGCCTCCACTCGCGAAATAGAAAATCCTGCGGAAAATTCTGATAAGGTACTCGGATCTAGGCCCATGGTAAACGTCTCACCGTCCGCCAATTCGTCATCCGCCATAAACCTGTCAGGGACCATTGAAAAAAAGCTAGGCGCTTGAACGGGCGGGGGCGGGGGATCGGTTAAGAGTGTTATGAGAACAGAACCGATATCCTTAGCGATCGTTTTGATCTGCTTTTGGAGGTCATAGCGCTGAGTCATGGAGAGTTTGACAAATTCTTCAGGGTAGCCTTCGGTGCAAATGTGGTAGCAGGCTAGCAGCACCTGTTGCCGTAAAACCCTTTGTAAAACGTTGAGATAGCTATCATAAGTTAGGTCGAGCTTCGCCTTCAGTTCGTCGGTTTGACGATCGAGGGAGGCGAGTTTTTGAGTCAGTTGCTCAACCAATCCGGTCATGGGAACGTCCACGAAACTGTCTAATTCATCACTCATTAGGATATCCCGTTCTTGGGCCATCCCTGACATGCGGATAACCAACGCTTCGGAAATTCTGGCGTTGCTCCCCAATGAAGATGTAAGTAAGATGCCTGAAAACTGTCCCGTCCCCAACCTTCTGAAATAGGAGCCTCGCTCTTTGATTGCTCTAAACGTTTGAGGTGGTAGATCGGCATGATGGGAGAGGTGGTGATTTCCGATCGGTGAAACTCGTGGCCCGTGAGCCGATCGCCAATTCGTAGCATCGGGGTGTTGACGTTAGCAATCGCATTACGGTAGCCCAGGGTAAGGGATTTGCCCATGATGGCTTGGGTTGGCAACGCGCCCACCATGGGATAGTCTTGGCCCTGAAAATCTCGGATACTGTTGCAGAGATACATCAGGCCGCCGCATTCCGCATAGGTCGGCAGTTCAGCCGCTATTCCCTGGCGCACCGATCGGGTAGCTTGCACGTTATCGGCAAGTTGCTCGGCAAACATTTCAGGAAATCCTCCCCCCAAGTAAAGCCCTTGCACCCCGTCTGGCAACTGATTATCCCTTAAGGGACTCCACTCGACGAGTTCGGCTCCGAGGGTGTGTAAGAGTTCTAAATTATCAGCGTAGTAAAAATTAAAGGCCGCATCGCGAGCAACCGCAATCCGAACGGGCGTAGTCAGTGGGGTTACCGCTTGATTGAGCTTAACCCCGGATGTAGGTGTCGTTGCCAATAGCGGCAGCAAGCGATCCCAATCAAAACATCGCAGTCCCAATTCAGCCAAGTGATCGAAGGCCTGATTAAGTTGCGGCAACTCGTCCGTGGGAACTAAGCCGAGGTGACGATCGGGCAATTTAATTTCATCTTTTCGATACAACACGCCAAAAATCGGAATATTCAACGGTTCGATCGCAGCTTTGAGTAAGGTGAGGTGCCGATCGCTGGCGACTTTGTTCAACACCACGCCCATGACCGTTACCGCTGGGTCAAAGCTGCGATAGCCATGGATGAGGGCGGCGATCGATTGGAAGGTGCTTTGGCAATTGACGACCAACAGCACCGGAGTTTTCAATAATTTCGCAATAAAGGCCGTACTGCCAAATCCCATGGGCATCGCGGCTCCATCAAACAATCCCATCACGCCTTCAATTAGGGCATGACTCTGACCTTGCGTGTGAGCGTGAAAGGTTTGCTGAACGTAGTCTTCAGACGTGAGAACGGGATCCAAATTGTAGCAAGGCCGTCCGGTGATGCGGGCGTGGAACATGGGATCAATGTAATCGGGTCCGACCTTGAACGATTGCACATCAATTTGCTTTTGACGAAGAGCCGCAAGAATAGCGAGGGTAATGGTGGTTTTGCCGCTGCCGGAGCGATCGCCTGCAATAATCAGGGTCATGAGATTTTCTTCAGCGCTTGCTGAGCGGCGAGTTTTTCTGCAATTTGTTTACTTTGGCCCATTCCTCTCCCTAATATTTGCCCAGCCACGGAAACCTCCACGGTAAATGTTTTCGAGTGGTCGGGTCCGCTGCTAGCAACTATTTTATATTCAGGGATTTCATGGTGCTGGATCTGTGCCCAATTTTGGAGTTGGCTTTTGGGATTGATTTGGGTGACGGTATTTTCTAAGGCCGGAATGACGGACTCGAAGACGGGTTCTAGGTAGATGCGAATAGATTCAATATCGCCGTCACAGTCCAAATAATACGCGCCAATTAACGCTTCAAACGTACTGCTCAAGACGCTGGCCCGATCGCGCGATCGATCTCGTTCGGCCCCAACGCCTAGCTTCAAATAGTCCCCCAGTCCGATCGCATTGGCAAAGGCTGCTACCTGGGCTTCATTGACTAAGGCCGCTCGTAATGTGGTGAGTTCCCCCTCGGCTTTGTCTGGGAAATGTTCATATAAAAAATCGCCCGTGACAAAATTCAGCACGCAATCGCCCAAAAATTCTAGACGCTCGTTGTCGCTGCCCGGTTGAAGGCCTGCTGATTTTGTTTTTTCGTGGGCGTAGGAGCGATGGGTCATGGCTTGCTCAAAGAGTGCCGAATTTTTGAAGCTCGGAATCTTGAATGTGGACGATCGGGGCGTTGGGTTTGACGTTGGGTTTGACATGGAGAATGATAAAAGACGTTCTGAAGCGCGGACTAGACTGAAGCTACCAGTCAACTTGCGATCGTTCGTGAATGGCACGGGCGTAGACTTGTTCAGTTTGACAAGCGAGTTGAGACCAGCGAAACCGAAGATCAAGATCTTCGTAGGCATTTTTCACTAGCATTTGAGCATAGTCGGGATTTCTGAGAATTTCTAAAATCCCCCAAGCGATCGAATCGGGATTATTCACTCTCGTGACAATGCCCGTTTTACCATGCTGCACCACTTCCGGCATTCCACCCGTATCTGAGACGACGACAGGGACTTTGGCCGCAAAACTTTCAAGCGCCACAATGCCAAAGGGTTCGTATAGGCTGGGAAATACGGCGCAGTTAGCGATGGTTTGAAATTGGTCGAGTTCGATATCGGGCATAAATCCGGTGAATAGACAGTGGGCCTGGATGCCGAGTTCTGCCGATCGATGCCGTAGGGAATCGGTGTTGCCGCCGCCAATCACGACGAATTTTACGTTGCCCTGTAAGCCTTGAATAACTTGTGGGGCCGCATCTAGAAGTTGACGAATGCCTTTTTCGTAGGTAATTCGTCCGACGTAGTAAACAATTTGCTCGTGGTCTTGGGCAAAACGACGACGCAATGCGATGCGATCGATCGTGGGATCAATCCGTTTTTTCTCGGGGGAGATGCCGTTAAAAATTACATCTAACTTGTCTGGGGGAGTCTGGAAGGCATACTGGAGTTCACGCTTCATGTAATTTGTACAAACAATAACGCGCCATGATTCGTAGATTAGTGTCGTTTCTTTGTGATTAACATAGCGCTGGAGATCATTGTGGATGCCGTTGTTCCGGCCATATTCAGTGGCGTGAATGGTGGTAATGAGGGGCACTTTAAACCGATTTTTAAGGGCGATCGCCGCGTCTCCCACAAGCCAATCATGGGCATGAATCAGGTCAAAACTCGGCGCATCTAATAATGGCTGAAGGGCCATTAGATCGCCGCCATATTTTCCCAGTGCCTCATTCATCCGGCCAATCCACTGGAGGAAGTGTTGACTTTCGCCTACGGAAATACGATGGATATGGATGCCATCCACAGTCTCTTGGGACAATGACTCACCAAATTGGACGGTAAGTAAATGAACCTCATGGTGGTGGAGTTCTGGATATAGCTCTGCTACGTGGCGAGCGATACCACCCACTATCCGGGGTGGAAATTCCCAGGTCAAAACCAAAATCTTCATACGTCAGATTTTCGCTCAATTTCACTCAATGTGATGGATTTAGTTAATTACTGTAACGGATGATTGCTTTAGTAGGTGAAAAATTAAAGAAATAAAATGTAATAATCCAAAGTAAATTAAAACTGAACCCGGAAGTTGAGGGGCTAAAGATTTGGACTTAGGCGATCGCTAATTCTGATATTTTTGACGACATTGAATACTTTTCAACAAATCTTGGGCAAGCGGTTCGGCATTGGTTCCTGTTGCCAAAATCCGAATGGTTTGATCATAGCCATCGATCGTAGTATCAATGCTGTATTTAATAGCCGGACGAGGTTCTGCACTATCCGTCTGGGACCAACGGCCTCGACGAGTCTTCAAGTTGACAGTTTGATTGCAGTATAGAAAGGGCTGAGTTTCTTCTGTGACAGTTTCCCAAATCCCCCGCCAACCCGAACCCAAGGCATATTCGCGCACTACAACAGACGATCGTTCCACACCATCCACCGGAGAGGCTTGAACAAATAGGCGTAGGTTTGGATCGTTAATACGATCGGTAATCACCGCAAACGATTCAGCCCCAATACTCAGACCAATACGACCTTGGGCAGATTGGGGGAATTGATAGGTAATTAGGTTTTGGGCAATTTTTTCTACCCGTTTGGCTTCATGCATGTTGGTTTGGAGCTTATGGCTAAGACCAATAATGGCCGCTCCGACTAACCCAATACCGCCGAGGCTAATAGCTACGATTTCCATCCAGTGAACAGAGATATTCGGAGCGGTAGGTGAAGATTGAGTCATGATGTCAGGAAAGTAGTAAGGGAACGAGAATTAGAATTAGCGCAGATCCACACCCAAGAAATTGTCGAAAAACCGACTCCGCCAAAGCGCTCGTTGGATGAAGGCCCATTCTAATGCCACCGTAATTAAGAATAAAATGTCCGTGCTGCTCAAGGTCGCTAATTCAAAAAAGTCTCGGAATATTGGCACTATTAGAGTTAGTAATGTCACACCCGCCATAATTAATGCAATGTACGAATAACGAATATCTCCGCTCAATGGTTCTCCGGCGACCCAATGTCGAGTGGGTGGTTTGAGGAATGGTAATAGTAATAGGTGACAAAAAATCAATACGGTCACAAGTGCAGTTCGCGGTAGTGCATAGTCTGAATCGCTGAGTTGAAGTCCGGGTTGCAAATCTAGAATGGCACGCATTAGAAACAATAGATATACAAACAAGGCCACGATCGTCATGCTAATGGTAGCTGGGACGATGAAATGGAGAATCGATCGGAGTACTTTTCGGCGTTTTTTGGTGGCTCCAGGTTGTGCCCAAATCGGAAACATCGCTGTGGGTAAACCTGTTCCATACAGGGCGAGTAATGCACTTTGTTTATTAAACATTGGGAAACTATCTGTCACCATTGCAATAGAAAAAATCAATATTGTGACGCAAGCAATCCGAATCAGAAAAATCGCCAGAGAATCCCGAATCCCATTTTGAATCCGTTGACCTTCAATTAAGGCATGGGGCAACGATGCAAAGGAATCTTTTAGTAGCACAATATCCGCCACCGATCGGGTCGCTTTACTACCACTTTCCATCGCAATGCCGAGATTGGCCTGTTTCAACGACAAAACATCATTCACACCATCCCCAATCATCGCCACATAGCGCTGTTGTGTCCGCAGGGATTTTACAATAGCGGCCTTTTGTTCTGGCGTAATCCGACCAAAGACCGTGGCTGTTTTTGCGACTTGATCAAACTCCGCCGGACTCAATTTTGCTAGGTCCAAACCCGAGACTACTTTGAGATCTCCGTCTACTGATAAACCCGCTTGTCGTGCTAGAGAGGCAACAGTTTCAGGATTGTCCCCGGAAATCACTTTAAGCTCAACTCCGGCTATGCGAAATTGATGCAAGGTTTCGGCAACATTAGTTCGCAATTGATCGCTAAAGTATATTACGGCTAAAGGTTTCAACAACGGCAACACGGTCTCCTCGGCGGTCATCCAGTCGGTTCCAGCCGCCATAGCAAAGATCAGTACACGTAACCCTTGAGAAGTGCCCGCTTGCAATAGCGATCGGATTTCGGGGGTGAAGGTAAGGGCGTGTTCTAGCATTTCAGGTGCGCCCAAAACGTAGGCTTGAGCCTCATCCGTAACCCCATCAGTGGCGATCGATGCCAGGGAAATAGCGCTCCATTTTCGGGCACTGGAAAAAGCGATTTCAGCCACAACCTTCCGTGCTTTGCCTTCGCAGCCTTTACCGAGGGCTTCAGAGGTTCGGTTGGGTGCAGTGGTGTTGTAGGCGTAATCCCCTAAGATTTCCCGCAGAACAGCTTCTGGATAGTCTATTGCGTGAATAGATTGCAGATTGATATGGTTAGCCGTGAGGGTTCCGGTTTTATCAACACACAAAACATCCACATGGCTCAAGGACTCCACCGCATTGGCCTGCTGAATCAACACATCCTCTCCCAACATCCGCAGCGCCCCGGTCCCATAGGCCACCGTAATTGCAATCAATAGCCCTGCCGGAACCAACCCCGCGACAACCGCTGCATGTTGCACAATATCCGCAAAACTATAGGTTCGGCTGAAAAAGCTAATCATGACCAAAAGCCACAGGAAGCAGGCGACGAGTAATAAGGCTCGAATGATTAGATTGATTTCGCGTTGAAGTGGGGTGAGGATTTTACGGAACGATCGTGCCCCAGAGATCAACTTATAAGCAACCGTATTCGCGCCCACTTGAGTGGCTTGAAAGTAAGCACTGCCGCTCACACATATGGTTCCAGAGAATACTTCATCGCCGCTAGTCTTTAAAACTAAATCTGACTCGCCCGTCAGCAATGATTCATCAACTTCAACCTTGCCATCGCCAAAAATCATCCCATCAACCAGAATTTGGTCCCCGGCTTTCACCTCTAAAATATCGCCCAACACCAACTGGTCCGGCGTAATTTCAAACTCCACCCCTTCCCGGACAACCATGGCCGTCGGGCGTTGCAACAAAGCAATTTCGTCTAGTTTCCGCTTGGCCCAAATCTCTTGGACAATGCCAATCACAACGCCAATGAGAATAATCACAACCACCAAAATTGCATCGCTATATCGCCTTAGAGCAATCATGATGCCGCTAATGGAGAAAAACACCATGTTGATGAAGGTCAGGAAATTCTCCTGGAAAATTTCGAGATACGATCGGCTGGTTTGAATTTTTACATTGTTTCCTTGTCCTGCGGCGCGACGGCGAAGGACTTCTTCGTGAGTTAGTCCGGTGGGGTGGGGCATAGGGTGACGGTGATGCGGGCAAACAGGTAGTTCAATTTTAAGATGAATTGTGGCATTGATACCGGAGAACGGCAGAATACTCTAACGTCTATGTCTCCTGATTGTCTATGTCTCCTGATTTACAACTTTAAGGTCTGTCTATGTTTCCCGGTACTGGATACACGCTCCCGGTTTTTGCGGTAGCCGCAGCAAAGGCAGCTCTTTGTCATATCCGTTCTCCCCTACAACCACATTTTCAAGATGCCCAAAACCCGCCCTCGGTGCAACTAATTGATTCGGAACCGCTTGACTCAGTGCAACTTGATTTATTGGATGGTGTGGGTATGGTGGAGATTGCGATCGCGAGTGTTGCCAAATTGGGGAACGATCGTGCCTTGGCGATTACCGTTAGCGATCCGGGAGACAATCTTGACCTAACTCGCAATACCCCCATTTGGGCAGAGGTTGAGCTTATATCGCGCCAAAACGAGAGTCTTATCTTGGTGGGGGGTGAGGGGCTGGGAGTTTCGGCGACATCGGGGGAGCCTGCTATCTATCAGTATGCCCGTCGATTGTTTAGTGCAAACCTTGAATCATTGATTCCCCCAGAAAAATCTGTAAGAGTACAAATAATTTTGCCTGAAGGACGATCGTTGGCCCTGCGAACTTCAAATGCAGCGTTTGGGATTGTGGAAGGATTATCACTTCTGGGTACCAGTGGCATTTCAAAACCATTGTCAGCGGAAGTTCATTTTGAAGAATTTCAACAAAGTCTTCGGGATAAAGCTCAGCATTCAAACCATTTAGTCTTTTGTATCGGTAGCAATGGAATACAGGTGGCATCACGGCTGGGAATTTCGTCCGGAACTATTGTACAAACGGGCAATTGGATTGGAGCATTACTAGTTGAAGCTGGATTACAAGGAGTCCGATCGGTCCATCTGCTGGGCTATCAAGGGAAATTGATTAAGTTGGCAGGCGGCATTTTTAACACATCAAGTCATTTAGCCGACGCCAAACTAGAAATCATAAGTGCGGCAGTGATTCGATGTGGCGGCAGTGCGGCGATCGCGGCCATGGTTTTGGACTGTAAAACTGCTGATGAAGCCTATCATCTTTTAGTTTCCTCGGGGATTGCAGAATTAGTGTTCAATCATTTGGTGACATTAATTAATAACAAGGCTCAGAGTTACGTAAAAAAGTATGCCAATGTTGATCTAGTTGTTCAGACCACATTGTTCGATCGGTTAGGGCATTTGATTACGGAGTTTGAACGATCGTAATGCTCCATGATAAATTAGAAGTAGATGTATGGTAAATACACTCCTTTGCAAAACACCAGTACATTGCGCGATCGCAGGTGCATAATGGTGCAGAATCCAGGCTTCTGTGCGGGTTGGATAGTATTCTGGCAAATTGCATATTCACCGGGTCGGGAATCGCAATTGAGAGCGTCTTTCCCATTTCCAGGTAGGCGAACCAGATCAACGCCAATTTGTCTTCGCCCTCCAGTTTATTAAATCGGACGATCGTGGCTGGCACTACATCCGCAGCCAGTGTTTCGGGGAAAATATTGCGAGCTGACTCAATGGTGAAGGACATCCCTTTAGACTCCATGAATGGACATATAGACTTTAATTTTACACCGCTTTACACCGCCTCGAAATCTTCTAAACCAATGGTTTCGATTGGTGTTGTTGATAGTGCAATAGCAATAATTCCAAATTTAGAATGACTTAAATGATTTCCAGCCGATCGTTGTCCCTCTATGGAGTTTGAACGAAATGAGAAACCAGGGTTTCAGGCTATGAGATTTTTGAAAATGCTGTTGGTTTGCTGAAGCTGAATCAGAGCGATCTGTTTTTTACTTCAGATTACACTGCTAACGTTCATGGTCAGCAAACCACCAATGCTTGCCGCATCAGCGCCGCCGCGATTCTTGCCATCTGGTGAATGCGCTGGTTAGCAACATTATATTTTGTTTATAATTTCCTCATTCAAATAATCTCTGAATTTTCCTGACTTAGAAACAGAACTATCACTTGTGGTTTTCGATGTCGTTTTGAACTCATGTACTAACTCTGTCAGAATCTTAAAGCTCTCTTCATGGTTTTCCTTGGAGATATTCTTTACATCAATAGACATTAAAGGAAATAGTGAGTACTAATTATGTTGAATAAATGATTGATGTGCAAACTACATTTCTCTCATTTATTCTCTTTCTTATCCATCTCTATTCAACTTCTTCTCTAGATTAGGCTGATTTTAGGCAT
>JAPLHZ010000244.1 GCA_026389365.1 Cyanobacteriota bacterium | reverse complement strand
TCGGAAATTTGTTTTAATTGAGTGATGAGGGACATGGACTGACCAACGATTACAATATCAGTCCATCCTCATTTTCTTAGCACTGAATGATATAAATCTAGGCCCATTTATTTTATTTCCCTAGTATGAAACCACCCTGCTCCTCTGGAGGGGGCAGGGGGTGGTTCTAAATGTGAGTCACAGCCTGACGGGGTAATGTATAGAGGTGAGCCATGAGTGAAATCGAGCTAGAAAAAAGCTATTCATCTCTTGTTGATGCGATCGCTTCAACCGTTGCGGAGGGAAGAAAAAAGGCTGTTACTCAGATTAATACAACATTATTAGAAACAAATTGGCATATTGGTCGCCATATAGTTGAATTTGAACAAAAAGGTGCAGAACGTGCGGAGTATGGTACTCAGCTTTTGACTACCCTCTCAAAGGACATTACAGCTAAGTATGGCAAAGGATTTAGCCGATCGAGTTTATTTCTATGCAGACAACTCTATTTGCGAATCCCAAAAATCCAGACACTGTCTGGAAAATTGAGTTGGAGCCACTATTGTGAAATCTTGAAGGCTGATGATGACTTAGAAGTTAGCTTTTATATGAAACAGGCTGAAGCTGAAAACTGGAGTATAAGAGAGCTTAAACGACAGATGAAAAGTATGCTGTTTCACCGTTTAGCACTAAGTAGCGATAAGGTGAAAGTTTTGGAGTTGGCAGAAAAAGGGCAGATTGTTAGTACTCCTTTAGATGTTGTAAAAGATCCCTATGTGCTTGAATTTCTGGATTTACCTCAAAGGCAAGTATATTTAGAAAGCGATCTTGAGGATGCTCTAATCTCTAACTTGCAATCATTTTTATTGGAGTTGGGCAAAGGTTTTGCCTTTATCGGGCGACAATATCGCATTAATATTGGTGGCAGACAGTTTAAGGTCGATTTAGTTTTTTATCACCGTATTCTGAAATGTTTTGTTTTGATTGACTTGAAGCAAGGAGAAATTGAGCATGGTGATATTGGGCAAATGAATCTATACCTTAATTATTTTAAAAAAGAAGAATCTGTTGATGATGATAATGAGCCTATTGGTATTGTGTTGGGGGCGTATAAAGATCAAATTCTGATGGAGTACGCTACCCAAAATATCTCTAATCAGTTATTTGTGAGTCGTTATCAACTCTATTTGCCTGATCGAAAACAGCTAGAGCAGGAATTGCAAAAACTACTAGAAAGTAGGGAATCACAGGATGGGGGTGAGCTATGAGTGTGCCTAAGTTGCGTTTTCCTGAGTTTTGGGATGCGGGAGAGTGGGAAGAGAAGCCGTTAGGAGAAGTCGCAGATGTTTCCAAATTGGCGGGCTATGAATTTACAAAGCACATAATTTATGAGGAAAGTGGTCATGTAATAGCATTAAGAGGACTCAATATAAAAAATAACAGTTTAGATCTTTCTGATGTTAAGTATATTGATAAAAGTGATTTTTCAAAGTTGTCTAGGAGTAAACTATTTATTGATGATTTAATGTTTACTTATATTGGAACTATTGCAACACTCCGGACAGATTTTCAGTCGGTCAAGCCCTGAGAGAGCCGTATTCCAGTAGTCTCTGGTAGTTTGGATTTAATTTAACCAAAGTCGGGTCCAAACCAAACATTGCGATAAATAAGTCTAATAAATGCTCATTT
>JAPLHZ010000126.1 GCA_026389365.1 Cyanobacteriota bacterium | reverse complement strand
TGAGCATTTATTAGACTTATTTATCGCAATGTTTGGTTTGGACCCGACTTTGGTTAAATTAAATCCAAACTACCAGAGACTACTGGAATACGGCTCTCTCAGGGCTTGACCGACTGAAAATCTGTCCGGAGTGTTGTTAAGAGATAGATTATTGATGCGATCGCCTAGAAATTACGACTCACAGTAATAGCGATCGCCTTTAAGAGATAGATTATTGATGCTGACGGGATGCAAATGCGGCAAATTTTACAAAATCCGATCGGTAATGCGCTCAAGTTTCGCCAAGAAGATATTGCGCCGTTGGTGCAGGGGATTGTATGTAATTCTTTTGTCATTCCCATTACCCACCCACAAATTTTCCACCTGCAATTTGTTCACAGGTGGATTCTTAGGCTAATTTGTTTCTTAGAAATTACATCAAGATTGATAGTTAACAATTCGAGCAAAACTTTCGACTTCCAAACTCGCACCACCCACTAAGGCACCATCAATTTCCGGCTGAGCCATAATCTGATCGATGTTTTCAGGCTTCACTGAACCGCCATACTGAATTGGCACATCTGAGTTATTTAACTTGCTGCGAATAGCGCCACAAATCCGGTTAGCTTCCGCGACTTCGCAGGTATCTCCCGTTCCGATCGCCCAGATTGGTTCATAAGCAATCACAAGATTAGTCTGATCAACACCCATCAGTCCCTTAGCCAACTGCTCGAAAATCACCGCTTCTGCATTCCCTGCATCGCGCTCTTGCTTCGTTTCTCCAACACACAAAATAGGTTTTAGACCAGCACTTTGAGCAGCTCTGAGTCGAAAGTTGACCGTTTCATTAGTCTCACCAAAAAGCTGGCGGCGTTCGCTATGGCCAATGATTACGTAGCGCACCCCGATTTCAAGCAGCATCATCGCTGATATTTCGCCCGTATAAGCACCATTTTCGGCCCAATGGACATTCTGCGCCGCGATTTGGATGCGACTGCCATGTAAGGTTTTGGATAGGATCGCAAGATCGGTGAAGGGCACGCAAAGAACAATGTCACGATCGCTCGGGGCATCATCCACAAGCGATTTGAACCCCTGCACAAACTCTATAGTTTCGGCTTGGGTTTTGAACATTTTCCAATTGCCAGCAAGAATAATCTTTCGCACAGGATCAAATCTACTTCTAAAAAAACTTCTATCAAGTCTACGTCGTGACGGGATCAAATCGATCGAATTCAGAGTTGAGAATTATAGAGTTTCTAGGGTTTGGGCGATGATAGCGGCGCTGACTTGTTCGTGACGATGGCGGATCATGTCTATCCAGGTGGCAGCAGTTTTAGAATCCATCTGGCGGGGGACTCCAATTAGGTCTAGGACGCTATCGCCAGAGGAGGCGAGAAAAATTAAGCTGGGATCGATGGGCTGATTATAGCCCCAGAAGGCACGGATGGAGTCGGGAGTTAGTAAGGTGTCAGCGTCGATCGGCACCATGATTGCGCCGTCGTCATCCCGCAATGTCCCGTCGTCACCACTTAACAAGGCCCGCCTGTTGCGTAAGGCTTGGATGATCTCGGTTTTGTTGCGGCCTCGGAGTTGGAACAGTACAAAGGGATCATCCCCAAACCGATCGCCTAGTAAATAATAAACCGCACCAATATGTTTGCAAGGATTAACTGGATCCGGGCAATCACATTCACTGATGATATCGAATTGATTGAAGGGGAAAAGGCTGAGACCGTTGGCAGTGAAGACTTCTTCGATGTTTTGGGGCATTTCGCCAGATAACAGCTTGGCACTAAACAGGGCTTGTTCCGCCAAAGATTCAACAATGTAGCCCCACTGTTCATCGGTAAATGGTTCGATTTGAAATCTGACATTATAAGGTTCAGGGGCCGATCCCATGACAACAGCAACGACGCTGGCACTATGAAACTCTAAGCTCAGAACATTTCCATCTTTGGCATAGTTCCGTGCCCGCGCCATTCGTTGTCGAAAGCCAAACGATTCGAGGACATCAATCCAACGTTGTGCCCACCATTCACGAGCAATTGCCGTAGAATATTGGTCTTCTGAGTAGGCTTTGTCTGATGCTTCGGGATCCCGATACGATCGCATTTTGGGAGGTATTTTTGAGTTGAAAGTCCAGGGTACAGGAATTGAACCCGTCTGGTACGAATTATGAGCTCGTTGCCTAAACCGCTCGGCCAACCCTGGAAATATTTGACTTGGTTAGTGTCAGTGATTATTGTAACGTGAATCAACCTGATTAGAATCAGAAAATTGAGTTAACTTCTTCAAAAAATAGCTGATGCGCTCCTGATGTCTGGGTATACAATCATGATCAAAATGCCAAGAGAAAGCAGATTTTCAACTCAATTCCTCTTCTCCCTAGATCTAATGAAACTCAACTCAACAGCCACATTCACCTTTGTACTTCTATTTTTGATGGTGAGCGCAGGCGTCGTGAGTTCTATGGGTGGATTTTCCGTAGGGACTGAGGCTCTCAAGGGAGTTCGTCAACCGGATAGTCGGCCCAATAAGGCATCTAGTGGCAGCAGCGGAAATCCTCAAAAGCGGACTTCGGGACAGGCTGAAATTACTCTTCTGAAAGAAGAAGATATTTTGAAAGCTGCAAAAGAAAAATTTAGTAGTAGCCTAAAAGCTGGGGCAAGAATGGATCCCATTGCGGATCAAAAAAACCTAATCAAGGAAACATTTGAAACGAAAAAGACAAATCAAATGTTTCCTTATGTGGGTAAAGATAAGGAGGTGACGATCGAAGTAACCGCTATTCGTCGCCAAGAAGACACGGTCAACTTCGATGTTTCGCTAAAAAACGATAGCGGCAAAACAGTTAACTTTCTGTACAGTTTTTTGACCATTACAGACGATCAAGGGCGGCTTTTGAATGGTGAAACGATCGGTCTGCCCCCGGAACTTGCGGCAAGGAGCGATCGGGTAATGGGGACGGTGAAAGTATCTAGCAGTTTGTTGGCAAATGCGAGTAAAGTTTCCTTACAGCTCGCTGACTATCCAGACAAAAAAATACAACTGGAAGTTTCGGATGTTCCCATTAAGTAAGGATTATTAGATAAAGTCATTTATTTAAAAGTCATTTATTTAACTGCGCATTAACTCGAATTTACTATGTCCGAATTCACTACCTCCGAATTCATTGCAACAAATCTATTGTAACTTGCCCCATGTTGCCTTCCCCTGCGTCCCCCTCAGAAGTGGGTAGTCGTCTACTTTCGATTTTGGTATTGATATCAATCAATGCGTTTTTTGTAATGACGGAGTTTGCCATTGTTTCCGTGCGACGATCGCGCATTAGCCAGTTGGTGGATGCGGGTGATTTGCAGGCTCAGACGGTGCAAGAGTTACAGATTGGCATCGATCGATTACTATCAACGACGCAGTTAGGCATTACGATGTCGAGTCTCGCCTTGGGATGGATTGGTGAAAGCACGATGGCGAATTTGATTCGATCGGGAATTCGATCGATGACGTTTTTTCCGGAAACTTGGCTAGAGGCTGTGACGCGATCTTGTTCTGTACCGATCGCTTTTTTGTTGATTGCCTATGTGCAGATTGTTTTGGGTGAGTTGTGCCCAAAGTCGATTTCGTTGCTGTATGCGGAAGATATTGCCTTGGCATTAGCGCCGTTGAGTAGTGCTATTGCCCGATGTTTCCATCCGTTTATTTGGATTTTGAATAAATCGACGCAGTTGTTGTTGCGGTTGATTGGAATTCGGTATACGGGCCAAGGGTGGTATAACCAGGTTACGTCTGAAGAAATTCAGCTCATGATTGAAACCCAAAGTGAATCGATGGGATTAGTCGAAGAACAACGAGAATTACTCAGTAATGTATTTGAGTTTACCGACGTGAAAGCCCATGAGGTGATGATTCGTCGGACTAATATGACTACGATCGATATTGATGCAACGGTTCGTGATCTTTTAGATGAGGTTTCTCGTAGTCATCATTCGCGCTATCCGGTCATTTCTGATTCGGTTGATGATGTGTGTGGGGTGATTCATTTAAAAGAATTAGCCGAGCCTCTGGTCCAGGGCACTTTGATTTTAGATAGTCCAATTCAACCTTGGATTCGGCCTGCTCGGTTTGTGCCAGAATCTACGCCCTTGGGTGAGTTGTTGACCTTAATGCAACGATCGCGGCATCACATTGTGGTGGTGGTGAATGAATTTGGCAGTACGGCGGGGCTGGTGACGATTCAGGATTTGATTGCTCAAATTATTGGGGAATCACCGGAAAATGAAATGGAAACGGTGAATTTGATCCAACGAGTCGATCCCCATACCTTTATGGTCCAAGCACAGCTTTCGATTGAGAATGTCAACGAGGTGTTGATGGTCCAGTTACCACTGTCAGACGAATATCATACGTTAGGTGGTTTTTTACTGTATAGATGGCAGCGGATTCCGGGGGAAGGGGAAATCTTGAAAGATAGTAATTGTGAACTGACTGTAATTACGTCGGTTGGGCCTCGATTGGACCAAATTCAAGTTCGGCGGTTGGAGACGATCGCTCCTGAAAGTGATTAGAGTTTTTTAAGTCCTTTGTTGGAACCAAAAGACCCGATCCCCCTAACCCCTACGCCCTCCGGGCAGGCTACGCCACAAAAAAGGGGGAACTAGAAAATAAGGAGGAACTGGAATTAAACTCTACATCTCCCTTATTTCTTAGTCCCCCTTCACAAGTGGGATTTAGGGGGATCGGGGCATTCAATAAAATCGACTATTCTTCAAATTGCCATAGTTCTTTCGTGTATGCCTCATCTAGGACCTTCTTAGGACGGAGCAATAGAATGACTCGGCCTAAGATTTGCACTTCAGGCGGGGTTTCAAACCAGTTCAATTGCAATTGATCCTCGGCATCGGCAATGGCAAAGTAGGAATCTTCTTTCCACGTACAATCGGCCCGATCGACCACAATTAAGACTTGTTCTTGGGTGCCAGGAAGTCGGGTGGGCAATTTATCACTATCCGCTAAGAATGCGATCGGGTCGGAGGCGTTACGAATCACTTGGTAGCCTGGAACGGCCACATATGCGCCGGAGCCTATAAATCGTACCAATCCAAACGGTTCTTCTGAATCATAGAGCGGGGGAGCTTGAAAGTCGCTCTTGGTCAGGGGCATGACACCAATGACGGGGAGAATAGTGGGAAGTTCTTCGTCGGATTCGATGCGGTAGGAGGGGAGCCGGGGGGCAAGTTTTTCGGGGACTTGGGTGAAGTCGAGGAGTAGGGCTTCGATTTGTCGGCGGGCGGAGACGGATTGGACGTACTTTAACGCTCGGGCAATTAGAACCGATCGGGCTTGAAGGTCGGTTTTTTGTTTTGCAGCACGCCAAGCAAAGTAAGCCAAAATGTCGCCGGGATGGCTGGAAAATTCTGCGGGGGGCTGGTTAATTCGAGAGAAATCTTTGACGGCTTTGCCCATTTCCCGTGCTTCGTCCATATCCATTTTACGATCGGCGGCGAAGTCAGCAGCAGCGGCACGTTCGACGGGGGAAAGCATCCGGAATTCGTACAGCACGTCCGATGCACGATAGCCGAAATGAGCCACGGTCTCGGGGGTGACACCGACGCTGATGATGGATTGGTAAACCTGCACGGCGACCATAATTTGATTTTGCTGAATTGCTTCAAATCCGGTGGCTTCAAAAATGGCTTGATCGTTGTAACCACTTTTCGTGAGTTTTTGGCAAGCCTCGGCCCAATCCACCCAGGTTCCCATCTTGCGGCGCATGGACAGGAGCAATTCGTCGGCTTGTGTCGGGTCGAGCCTTGCAGGATCGGTGGAGCTTGGGGGGGTAGTGTCAGTCATAGGGCTTTATTACAACGATCGATATTTACCCTAACATCGAAGCGGGGGCATCTGGATTTTAAAATCTCTTGACTTCAATTGCTAATTCAGGGCAATATAACAAAAGAAAGGGGCCATAGCTCAGTTGGTAGAGCGCTGCGATGGCATTGCAGAGGCCAGCGGTTCGAACCCGCTTGGCTCCATTAATACCTAAAAAGCCTGGGATTACATATTTGTGTGATCCCAGGCTTTTTAGTTTATGTTGCCGATCGACAAGCCAAGGGTGCGATTTAAGGGACGAATATTGCGATATATAAAGCTTCTGCTATCAAAGCGACGAGGGGACCAAAGTCAGCGGATACAATAATGACTCAAGTTTATTGTTCTTCGGGTTTTTTGCCTTGTCCAGCGGAATGATTATCTCAACTTCGCTATTGGATGATTTATCTGCGGCATTGCCTCAGCCGATTCATCCCCATACGTATTTTAAATCCTCGATGACGGCATTGTCTCATGCCATGGAGGATCAGGTCTTAGCCGGGTCGGATAAGCCGCTGGTGATTGCGAGTTTTCAGCGGGAACGGTTTTATAATCAAGAAGCGCATCGCTATGTGAGGATTTCGGAACGCAGCGATCAGGTTTATGTGTTGGCAGCTCCAGAGACGGAGTTCCAAAACCGATCGAAACAATACGAAACCGTCGCCTTTGACCCAAAAGATGGATTGGCGCTGGAATGGCATTTGGTGGTACTGGGGAAAGGCTATGCATCCTGTTTGATTTGTCGGGAACGCTTGGGTGATGAGAACAATCAGGAGGGCGTGTTGCATGTGGACCAAGGTCGGCGGTTTGAAGGGATTTGGACTTTCGATCGTGAAATAGTCAATAAGTCTGCTGAACTGCTGCTTCAACGGATTTTAAGTTATCGACCGGAACTAGCCAGCAAAGTTGGCAAGGCGCTCGCAAAGCTGAACCGCGAGACCCTCAAGGGATTCAAACCGTCTGTGGCGGATCCGTTTTCAGAACGACTTGTGACGTATTTACAGGCGGGACAGTACAAGCTCTCGAAGGCGTACCGATCGATCGCGGAGGGCGAGCGGAAAGAACGCTTACAAAATTTGATGACGACAGCGATTCGGGAATCGTTGGATCCTGAAGAAGTGCTTCAGGTCGGAACGCAAGAATTGGGGCAGGTGCTGAAGCCGTCGCGCTGTTTGATCTATCGAGCGAAAGCTGGAAATGCTGTGGTGAAGCTGAGCCATGAATTTTTAGGAGTGATAAATGATGTGCCGCTACAGGATGGCGATCGGATTGATGATCAGTCGATTCCGTCGCTGTTGGGCATGAGTTGGAACCTGGCATCCAATCCATTTTTCCAACAAATTGTCACCACACAGACGTTGGTGTTCGTACCCGATTTGGCGCAATACTTGAAGGATACTCGGCTTGATTCTGAGTCTTTGCGAACCCTTCAGAGCTTATCAACCACGGGCAAGATTTGCAGTTGGTTGATGGTTCCGGTAATTCGCCAAAATCGGCTTTTGGGTGTAATTGAACTTCACTACGATCGGCCCCAGAATTTAAATGAAAGTGAACTGGACTTGGTGAATGCGATCGCTAATCAAGTCGGAACAGCATTAATTCAGGCCGAGTCCTTTGCGAATTTAGAGGATCTCAATCAACAGCTTGAAGCGCTTGAACGGACGCGCAGTAATCTGATTGCGATTACGGGCCATGAGTTACGGACACCGCTTTCGACAATTCAGGTGTGTTTGGAAAGTTTGGCCACGGAACCTGATATGCCGCAGGAATTGCGTCAGGTGATGTTGGATGCGGCGATGGAAGATGCGCATCGAATGCGAAAGTTGATTCAGGACTTTTTGACTTTATCTCGTTTGGAAAGTGGTCGCGTTGAGTGGCGGGTGGAGCCGCAGCCCTTGCAAGAATGTATTGATTTGGCGCTGAGTAGTTTGCAAAGCCGCTATGGGATTAAGTTGCCGAAAATATCGGTGGAGATTCCAGAATTGTTGCCGTTGGTGCGGGTAGATGGAGAGTGGCTGGTGGAGGTCCTTTCAAAGCTTTTGGACAATGCGTGCAAATTTACGGATGCAACGGGCCATATTCGGATTCGAGCGGTGCAATCACCGAATGAATCCACCAGTCAGGGAATTCAACATATGTTGGAGGTGGTGTTGGCGGATACGGGCCGTGGGATTGATCCGGCTTCGTTAGAGGCTGTGTTTGAGCGGTTTTATCAGGAAGAGGGATCGCTGAGACGGAGTGTTGGTGGGACGGGCCTTGGTCTTGCTATTTGTCGGCAGATTGTGAATGGTTGGGGCGGGCGGATTTGGGCAGAGTCGGAGGGAAAAAACCAGGGCAGTGAGTTTCACTTTACGATTCCGATCGTGGCCCTGGCATCTTAGAAGGGGTTTGAAACGTTGAAGTGAGACCCGAGACCCCTACCCCTTAATAATAAGGAGTATAGAATAAAGGGAATTAGAATTCAACCGCTATTGTTCACCTTAAAGACGGCGCTTAGGTCGTCGTTGTAGACCAATTGGAATTTGGGGCACTGAGCATTACGATCGGTTCTTTTTGGGTTTCGCGCACCGGTACGGCGCGACTTCGAGACTGGAGAAATTCAGCTAGATTAAAAGCAATAGCCGCGCACAACAGTCCGATCGGGTTCAGTTGTCCAAAGATTCCCATCACTAACTGCAAAACGGTGACGATCATCCAAAACAAACTTAAAAAACTGAGTAATGATTGCAGAGGTTGATAGAGAAAGATTCGATTTGCGATTCGCGCTGAAGTTACTAGGATGAATAGGGTTGCTAGAGTGAACATGACTATTTCTAATCGCATGATTCAATCTCCTTGTCGAATTCTTGAGTTAAGACGTAGCTGAGTTTTTGGGCGATCGCGGTGATCCAATTTTCGTCTTGTTGGGTATAGCTGCGCGGGGCATTAGATGCGAGGATTAAGACTCCTTTTGGGGCGATCGGCTGACAGATTATGGCTTGGGCGTTTTCAGGCAAGTAATTAAATTCAATTTTTCCGGGATATTTGTTTGAATCTACTAAATAGATTGCTTTTTGTTTTTCAATCACACGTTTTATGATAGTTCCAGGAATCATGTTCGACTCAGTTGGCAGAATTCCACGACGCAGCAAAACATCCCCATCCCAAAGCAAAATGAACGATCGGGTCAGTGTATTGGTTAATAAAATGTGAGAAGCCCAGGCTAATTCTGCTTGCAAATTTTCCGACAACTCCGGTTTAAACTCAAAGCATTCATCGCCCGATAATTCCACACTATCCGGGACCTTCGGCTGCACACGCTCCCACAACAATCCCACCAAAATCAACACCGCACAGACAATCACACCCAACGCATCCGATCGGGATTGGGTCTCTGTCAACTGGACAGTCAGCAGGCGATTGGCAAAGAGAAGTAGACCTGCCACCATTCCGGCGGCGATTGGCAGTTGTCGAATAACTTGATTCTGATCAGGCTTTGCCATACCCTTTGTCCCAGTAGCGAATTCCCTTCTCCTTATACCTTGCAATGTCGCGTTTCAATTTCTCTGTTTCGTATTTTTCTGTTTCTTCTTTCTTGGTTTTATGCAGCTTCGCGCCGTTTAGCCTGTTGATCAATGGCTTCGGTAATGCCAAACCTGAGCTGATGCAGGAACTAAAACTCCCTGAATCCGTGGGGGTTGCAGTCTTACAAAATACGCCCTGGACCGCACTTGCAGGGGACGAAGATCCGACCGCAAACAAGATTGTGAAAGGGTATCTCAACACTCTTAAAGCCCAAGGGTTGAATCCATCCGAACAGGGCATCTGGTTTCAATCCGGTGCGTCAGTGCTGGTGGAAAATCAAGGCAAAATCCCACTTCCTGCGGCCTCTCTCACGAAGATCACCACGTCGCTGGCAGCACTTGAAACCTGGGGAGCACAGCATCAATTTGACACGACGATCGCTGTTACGGGTCCGATTCAAAATGGGGTTTTGCAAGGGGATTTAGTGATTTCAGGCGGCGGGGATGCGATGTTTGTCTGGGAAGAGGCGATCGCGTTGGGCAATACATTGAATCAATTGGGCATCCAGCAGGTCACTGGGGATTTAATAATTTCGGGCAACTTCATCATGAACTTTGAGGTTAATCCAGCCAAGGCGGGCGCGCTTTTGTATCAATCTTTAAACTCAAAAACATGGCCTGCGGATCTGGAGGATCAATATAGCCAACTAAAATCTAAACCTGCTAAGCCAACGATCGCCATCAAGGGCAGTGTTCGCCTGGGGGATGTGCCTAGCGCCCGCCCCATAATCCAGCACAAATCTCTGCCGCTGCTGCACTTGGTCAAACGTCTGAATGTTTATAGTAATAATGTTATGTCTGAAACGCTGTCTCAACTCTTGGGTGGTCCTCAACCGACACAACAAAAGGCGGCCTCTGTTGCATCATTGCCGCCCGGTGAGATTCAATTGATTAATGGGTCGGGACTGGGGACCGAAAACCGGATTGCACCTCATGCGACCGCCACAATGTTCAGTGCGATCGCTCGGTATGCGGAACGGAACGGATTTACGGTGTCTGATTTGTTTCCAATTTCGGGGACGGATGTGGGGACTCTGATCGATCGGAGCATCCCAAAAAATTCTGTGGTTAAAACGGGGACGCTGAATGAGGTGAGTGCATTGTCTGGTGTCATGCCAACCCAAAATCGGGGCTTAGTTTGGTTTTCCATCATTAACCGAGGCACCAATCTCGATGGACTCCGCCAACAACAGGATGCCTTACTTAACAGTCTTCAAGCTCACTGGGGCAGTCCAAAAACTCGTTCCAAAAGCATTACGCCCACGCCTAGCGTTACGACGTCCGAGAGTCGATTGGGTGCGCCGGAACGGAATGTGATAGTGCCATCAATGACCAGTAGATAAACAGTGAATGAGCTATGTTTTTAATTCATTTACCACTGCTTCTGGTCCCAAAATCGAAATATAAGGTTGCCCGAAAATTCGTTTTGCGATCGTCAGTAAATCCAATGCCGTCAAATTACGAATATCCGTCTGAAGCCGATCGTCGTACCCCAAACCCAGTCCCAACATTTCATACCAAGCAAAGGTCTGGGCCAATTGAGCATTAGTTTGTTTGCTCAGTGCATATTGACCGAGAAATTTATCTTTTGCGGTTTGCAGTTCGAGTTCCGTTAACGTGATTTCAGTCAAACGATGGAGTTCCGATCGTAATCCATCCAGCGCCGTTGCCGTATTCTCTGGAGCTGTGCCAATATATCCCACAAAAAACGACGTATCGAGCCGCATGGGATAAAACGCTGACACTTCATAGGCGAGGCCGCGTCGTTCCCGCAATTCCACAAACAGTCGGCTAGACAATCCACCGGAAAGATAACTATTAAGCAACTTCAAAGCAGGGTAGTCAGATTTGTCTGGCGTGATGGCCGGGGCTAAATATCCCACCATAACGATCGATTGTGCGGTGTCTTGAGGCGTGATGATAGTTTTTGGATGGTGACTAATGGTGGGCAGCGATGGCTTCATAAATTCAGTATCGGGCGCATTCCAATCTCCGAAGACGCGCGAAACTTGCTGTATTGCCTCATCAACAGTGATGCATCCAGCAATGCTAATCACTAAATTATCGGGCCGGAAAATTTGCTGGTGATAGGTTTGCAAATTTTCCCGCGTCAGATTCGATACGCTTTCTTCGGTTCCTAGTCCTGAATCGGAGTAGGGATGATCCCCATAAAATGCCTGCCGTAATTTATTCATGGCCACACTAGATAGCTGTTCTTGTTGCGATCGAATTCCTTGGAGGGTTAGTTTTCGTTCGAGTTCAAGTTCCTCATCTGGAAAGGAGGGCGATCGCATGATTTCCCCGGCCAATGCCAAAATTCCACCAAAGTCAGCAGATACGGTTTTGACCGTGACTTGAAAGTGATCCACTGAACTATCGGTACCCAGACCTGCTCCAATGGCTTCGACTTGTTCTGCGATTTCAAAGGACGATCGGGTTTCGGTTCCTTTAGTAAGGAGTAAAGACACCAGATGGGCCACACCAGGTTGTGTTTCAAACCGCTGCCCGCCCTGCATTAGCATTCGTGCTGAAACGATGTCGGCGGATGGGTTTTCGGTGACAATTAGGACAATTCCATTAGCTAAAACTGTACGGTGGACCGATCGATTCATGGCCTGAAAAATTTCAAAGGAAACGGATCTCTCTTTATCTTGAACGGTCACAGGGCGTTTCCTTCACAATGTAATGTCTTAATTATAGAGAATTTGCGGCCCCTCTCCAATTTGTTGCCCAACGAACTTATCATCAAGTTTGCTACCCTAGATATGAACTGGGTAATCTGTGAAAACGCTAAATCATGATCTTTATCAATCCAAAAACAGATTTTGCATTTAAGAAAATCTTTGGCTCTGGACAAAGCCATGGAATTTTGATGAGTTTTCTGAACGGGATTCTTTATGAAGGTCAGTCGATTGTTAAAGATCTAACGATTCTTGATCCCTATTTATCGCCTCGAATCCGTGGGGTAAAAGATACCTATCTGGATGTTCGAGCAATACTCCAAAGCGGCGAAACCGTTATTATTGAGATGCAAGTCTTGAATGTTGAGGGCTTTGAAAAACGAATTCTATACAATGCCGCTAAAGCCTTCTCAATTCAGCTCGATAAAGGTGAACACTACACCCAGCTGAGTCCTGTAATTGCGTTGACGATTACTGACTTTAAGATGTTTCCAGAAATAGACCGCCCAATTTCTCGATTTGTTTTAAAAGAAAAGGAATGTTTAATTGATTATTTAAGCGGTGACTTACAGCTTGTTTTTCTGGAATTGCCAAAATTTAAAGTCCCGCTTGATGAACTAAAAAGTCTGACGGATAAGTGGATTTATTTCATGCAACACGCACCAGATTTGAGTGTAGTTCCTCAGATTATGGGAAATGTTACGGAAATTCAGCAAGCATTTGAGATTGCAAATCGAGCAACATTGACTCGTGAGGAGTTGGATGAATTAGAACATCAATCATTTTTTATTCAAGATCAGCAAGGTGCGATCGTTAAGGCGCTAAAGCAAGGGATCGAACAAGGGATCGAACAAGGGATCGAACAAGGGATCGAACAAGGGATCGAACAAGGCAATAAACAAACTAAAATTGAGATTGCACGACGGCTGATTGGTGTGATGGACGATCGGAGTATTTCCGAAATGACACATCTAACATTAGATGAAATAGCAGATCTTAAATAACGATCGGGATTACATTAATGAACAGTTCTAATTCATCAACATAATCCTGATTCACTTGTCTTGTGATTTATACTTCGTCTTCAGCCATATCGTTAGAAGCGATCGTCTCTTCCACAGCATCAACATCAACGACAGCATCACTCGCATCGGGATCTAGCTCATTGCCATCTTCATCGAGTTCAGCACTTTCACCCGTCAATGGTACAACCGCAACGGCACTAATAGCATCCGAATCATCCAAACGCTGCAAGCGCACGCCCGTCGCAGGTCTAGATTGCTTCGAGATGGCATTGACAAGTTGACGAATGATAATACCGCGATGGGTGACGATCATTAGTTCTTCGTCTTCATTAACCATCGTCAGCGCCGCAAGCGTATCGCCTTTTTTACGGAATTTCGTCGCGATGATGCCCATACCGCCCCGATTTTGCAAACGGAATTGGCTAACGGGAACGCGTTTTCCGAGTCCGCCTGTGGTCACAATCAGAATCCATGGACCTCTGGTTTTGTCCTCTGGAAGGTCTTCCGTGGTTTCATCGTCGCTTCCGGCTTCTAGCAATGCGGCGTATTCTGCCAAGATTTGACTAGAGACAATTGCCATTCCCACCAAACTGTCATCTTTTTTCAGATTCATCGATCGGACCCCACGAGTTGCACGGCCCAGGGGACGCAATTGCTCGTTGTTGACCCGGAAGTGAATCGATCGGCCTTGGCTTGACCCAACAATGATGCTGTCGGCGGCGGTCGCAAGACTCACCCAGCGCAATTGATCCCCTTCTTCTAGAGATATAGCAATCAACCCATTAGCACGAATGTTTCCGAAGGCTGTGAGGGCAGATTTTTTAATAAATCCTTTCTTGGTCAACATGACTAGATAAACATCATCTCGGAATTCACTCACGGGAACGACTGAGGTGATTTTCTCTTTGTTTGTGACTTGGAGAAGTTGTACGAGGGGTGTGCCTCGGGCAATTCGTGAGCAAATGGGAATTTGGTAGGCTTTAAGCGCATAAACTACACCCCGATCGCTGAACAACATCACAACATCGTGATCGCAACAGGTAATGAAATGATCGATCGCATCATCGACCTTCATTTTCGCACCCGCTTTCCCACGTGTATTGCGGCTTTGAGCGTCAAAAGAATCCACGGGCATTCGTTTAATGTAGCCTTGCTCAGTAATTAAAATGACAGATTTTTCATTGGCAATCAAATCCTCGTCCATCAATTCATTTTCACTTTGCTCAATTCGCGTACGACGAGGTGTGGAGTGATTTTTCTTGATTTCAGCAACTTCTTCCGTAATGATTGTCAAAATTCGATCGCGATTAGCCAAAATATGTTGCAAATCAGTAATCTGAACCATTAAATCATCATGCTCTCGTTCAATCTTTCCGGCTTCCAATGCCGTGAGACGACGCAATTGCATTTGCAAAATCGCATCAGATTGAGACTCAGATAGCGCATAGGTTTCGATGAGTTCAACCTTGGCTATTGCTGAATCTGCCGATCGGCGAATTAAGGCAATAATAGAATCCAAATTCGCGAGGGCCGTCAACAACCCTTGTAGTAAATGATCGCGCTCTTCGGCTTTACGCAATTGATAGCGAGTTCGCCGTGCAATGGTTTCAATCCGAAAGTCTAGAAATGTGACTAGAAAAGCACGCAATGTCAGGGTTTGGGGTTCATTGTCCACCAGCGCCAACATGTTCGCGCCGAAACTAGATTGAATGGGCGTTTGCTTGTATAGATTGTTCACTACAACGCGGGGATAGGCGTCGCGCTTGAGTTCAATTACAATTCGCATTCCTTCGCGATCGCTTTCGTCGCGAATATCGGAAATACCTTCGAGCTTTTTGTCATTCACCAATTCAGCAATCTTTTCAATTAAGGCAGCTTTGTTGGTTTGGTAGGGCAACTCGGTGACAATAATGGCTTCACGATCGGGTGCGCCGCGTCGCTCTAGGGTTTCAATGGCAGTAACACCACGCATGACAACGGAACCTCGCCCAGTGGTGTAGGCTTCACGAATGCCTGATTTTCCATTAATCACGCCGCCCGTGGGGAAATCAGGACCGGGAATGAACTGCATGAGTTCAATGTCGGTAATCTCAGGATTATGAATCAGCGCCATCAATCCATCGATGATTTCGCCCAGGTTATGGGGGGGGATATTGGTCGCCATACCGACGGCGATTCCGGAGGAACCATTGACCAAAAGCTGCGGAATTCGGGACGGTAGAACGGTGGGTTCTTGTTGGGATCCGTCAAAGTTGTCTACGAAATCTACGGTTTCGGATTCAATGTCTTGCAATAACGCATGAGCTGTCAATGAGGTCAAGCGGGACTCGGTGTATCGCATGGCAGCGGGCGGGTCATTATCGACCGACCCAAAGTTCCCGTGGCCGTCAATCAGTGGGGCACGCATGGAAAAGTCTTGGGCCATCCGCACGAGGGCATCGTAAATCGATTGGTCGCCGTGGGGGTGATATTTACCCAGCACTTCCCCGATGACGCGGGCGCATTTTTTAAAGGGACGATCGTAGGCCAAGCCTAATTCATGCATCGCGTAGAGAATACGACGGTGAACGGGTTTGAGTCCATCGCGAGCATCGGGAAGTGCACGACCGACGATGACGCTCATGGCGTATTCCAAGTATGACCGCTGCATCTCGTTGCGCAAGTCAGTCGGAACAATGCGTTCCACGTTCGGCGTGTCTTGAGAAAAGGTCATATAAAGAGATACTCCAGAAGCAGGGTCGTAAATTGGTTCGATCGGTCGAAATGCCTGATTTCAAGCCTTTCTAGGAACGGATTTGGCCTAATTTAGTAGGCGATTAATTATAGACGCTGTTTGCTTGTTTGAACCACTTCATTTTACCATAAAAACGGAGCTTTTTAGAGTGGCTCAATATTAGTCCCTGTAAGGGTTTCAGCTTTTAAAGTAGTGAGATTCTGAATATTGTGATCCATCGGCTTGAAATTCAAACTCTTGCCGCTCCAATTACCGTCCAAAAAGTTCTATCGGTTTTCCGACTTTTGCGGAATTGCAGGCACTCGCTACAATGGAAAACAGTACGATCGAAATTAGTACGATTTAAGTCATCCAGAACGCACAGGCACACCCATGATTCCTACCGTAATTGAACAATCGGGTCGCGGAGAACGCGCCTTTGACATCTATTCGCGCCTGTTGCGGGAACGCATTATTTTCCTCGGGTCTGCGGTTGATTCGGAAGTCGCAAACCTAATTGTGGCGCAGTTACTTTTTCTGGAGTCTGAAGATCCTGAGAAGGATATTTATCTCTATATCAATTCTCCCGGCGGTTCGGTGTCGGCGGGCATGGGGATTTACGACACGATTAAGCAGCTTCGCCCTGATGTTTCCACGATTTGTGTGGGCTTTGCAGCATCAATGGGCGCGTTTTTACTGAGCGCGGGGACGAAGGGTAAGCGCATGAGTTTGCCCCATTCCCGGATCATGATTCACCAACCTTTGGGCGGGGCGAGTGGTCAGGCGACGGATATTGCGATTCAGGCGAAGGAAATTTTGTACATCAAGAGCCGATTGAATGGGCTGTTGGCGGAGCATACGAGTCAGCCATTGGAGAAAATCCAAGAGGACACAGAGCGTGATTTCTTTATGTCTGCTGAGGAAGCGACGACCTACGGGTTGATTGATCAGGTGATTCGCCGTCCGCATTCTGGATTGACTCCTCCGATCGCGGTTTAGGGACTGTTTGAGAAGTCTCAGCATTTTGTATTAAAGACCCGATCCCCCCAAATCCCCCTTAAAAAGGGGGACTATGAAATTAAGGTTTATTCTTATTCCCCCTCAGAGATTTTAGAAGATCTCTGGGGTTTATTTTTTAGGGAAGTTGCCACAGTTGGAGGCTGTTGCCTTGGGCGATCGCGATTTGATTTCCATGAACCTTTGCAGTGGTTAGCTGACCCGTACCCACTGCTTTCCATTCGGTGCATAAATTCCAAGTGGTGGTATCCCAAATTTTGATCAGGGGCGTTTCTCCGACGATGAGCAATTTCTGGCCAGAAGATAGAAAGTTGACGGATTGAATTCGACCCGGACATCCCACAAAACTTTTATGAAGATTGCCTTGGGCATCAAAACAATGGACGGAACCCCGATCGTCCCCAATTGAGATCCATTTTCGATCGGTATTTACCGCCATGGTTTTAGACAGGGGTGAGGAGAGCGGTTCGGTATGAGTGATGTTGCCTTGGACTATCATTCTGAGTTGAGAGTCGGCGCTGGCAGTGAAAATACGATCGCCCATCAAGGCTGAACAAAAAATCGGGACTTTTGAAATTTGAAGCGTGTGACGCAGAGATACGGGGTTCAGTTGAAAGATTTTTAGAATCCCATCTTCTCCGGTCGTCACAAAGCCTTTGCCATTGAGAGTGAAATGAATTCCAGTGACTTTGCCGGTATGGAGGGGTAACGATCGAACCAGTTTGTAATCAACCAAATTCCACATTTTGACTTTACCACTCCGATCGCCTGTGATAAACAGATTAGAGTTGGGACTGGTTGCGATCGCGGTCACGGCAGCACCTACAGCCAAATAACCTTGCTGAATTCCCGTTTCCGCACACCAAATCCGTACCGTTCCATCATGACTAGCGCTGATGAGCGATCGGTTAACAAATAGAATTTGACTAATGGTATCTACGTGACCTAGAAAAGCCTGATGAAGTTCGGGTTGCGGATAAACAGTTCTCGGGGTCGGGGTTGGAGATTTAGACGTAGAGGGAGATTTTTCTGAGGTAGGCTTTTTAGGAGGGGGAGAACTTTGGGGTTGCTTGGATGGTTCGGACGAGGATTTCGATCGATTTTGAGTCTTAAAGACTGAATCTACCGCATCTTTAGCCGCATCTCTTGCTGCCGTTCCTGAGGAGGAGGATGACTTAGGTTTTGTCGGAGAGTCGATCGATCGTCCCTCACTTTGGTAGACCCAACGATAATGTTTCGCCCGCTTTAAATCCATGCCAGATCCATAGGCGTTCCCCAAAGCAAAACGAACTTAACCACGCAGGTCGTAGGCAGGATAATAATCATCTTCAAGGGCGATCGCAGTATCTAGCGCCATGAGAGCTTCTTGCAGCTTTCCAATCGACTGAAAGTATTGGGCTTGTCTGACAAAAGCAGCAGGAGTACCATCGGCAGGATTTCTATCGGTCTGAACCTCAACATTGAATTTTGATGTAGTATTTTTGCCCTTATGAGCCGGTGGATCGTAGGTTTTTAGAAATGCGTAAGCAGTATTGATTATTTTAAGGTGTTCCTCGGATGCCTTAAGTTTGGCGGGATCTCCGGTGAACCGATCGGGATGATATTTACGAGCAAGCGATCGGTAGGCGGCTTTTACTTCTGCTTGGGATGAATTCAATGGCAATTCTAGCGTTTTATAAAATTTCTCAATATCCCGATCGCTAACATTCATAATCCCAGTTTCGATCCTACACACAACTTCATCTTAAGGGTTCCCATAGATGATCCGCAGGACACAAGAATCTTACGAAAACCCATAAAAAAGGGAGGCTTTCAATGTTGGACCTCCCCATTTCTAGAAATTAATAAAATCAATCAACTCTGGAAACTCCCTTTACCAAGGAGAATCCAGAACGATCGTTCTACAAAGCCGCTGCTTCTTTTTTCAACAACTCAGCCTTATCCGTCTTCTCCCAAGGAAGATCCAAATCATTCCGACCAAAGTGACCATAGGCCGCCACATCTTGGAAGAACCGACCACCGCGATCGGCTGGAAGGTTACGCAGATTGAAGGTTTGGATGATTCCAAGAGGACGCAACTCGAAGTGTTTTTCCACCAAGTCGGTCAGCTTATCTTCATCAATTTTGCCCGTCCCAAACGTTTCAACTAAAAGACTCACGGGACGCGCAACCCCGATCGCATAGCTCAACTGAACTTCGCACTTGTCAGCCAAGCCAGCCGCCACAATGTTTTTAGCCACATGGCGCGCCGCATATGCCGCACTCCGATCGACCTTTGTGGGATC
Organism: Cyanobacteriota bacterium; assembly: GCA_026389365.1. Lineage (GTDB taxonomy): Bacteria > Cyanobacteriota > Cyanobacteriia > Leptolyngbyales > Leptolyngbyaceae > JAAFJU01. Next base: position 15,601 of record JAPLHZ010000126.1, on the reverse strand, counting down.
CTTGCCCGAGAACGCACCGCCGCCATGACGAGAATATCCGCCGTAGGTATCAATAATAATCTTACGACCCGTCAGACCAGCATCGCCTTGAGGTCCACCAACCACAAAAATACCCGTGGGATTCACAAGGAACTTAGTCGCTTCGGTGGGTTTGAGATCCAAGTCTGCAAAGCAAGGGATCACAACCGCTTTCATCAAGTCCGCTTTGATTTGCTCTTGACTCACGCCAGGGTTGTGCTGGGTCGAGATCAAAATGGTGTCGATCGCAACGGGCCGATCGCCTTCGTACTTGACCGTCACTTGAGTCTTACCATCGGGACGAAGATAGTTCACTTCGCCAGACTTACGGACTTCCGCCAACTTCCGGGCAATCCGGTTGGCAAGGCTGATGGGCAAGGGCATGAGTTCGGGAGTCTCATTACAAGCAAACCCAAACATAATTCCTTGGTCGCCCGCTCCGGTCTTGTCGAGTTCTTCGGAACTAAGTTCGACACGGGTTTCAGACGCACTATCAACGCCTTGAGCGATGTCAGGAGACTGCTCATCAAGGGCGACTAGTACAGCACAACTGTCAGATGCAAAACCATTGTCTGCAATGGTGTAACCAATTTCAGCCAGCTTAGCCCGTACTAGCTTGATGAAATTTACATCGGCTTTTGTGGTAATTTCGCCCGTGATCAACACGAGTCCAGTATTAACAACAACTTCTGCCGCAACTCGGCTAGTCGGATCTTGAGCTAACAACGCATCCAAAATGGTGTCAGAGATTTGGTCGCAAACCTTATCAGGATGCCCTTCAGTCACCGATTCGGAGGTGAAAAAATATTGACGTGGCAAGGATCTATCCTCTCTAAATAGCTCGTTTGAGATAATGAAAAATAATCGGACCTCATCGTACCAGGTTCAGTCGTTGCTAGGGCGTTTCCACCATCACAGCCGATCGAATTGAGCAACTAATCACTAAGATTAGTCTTAATGCTTACCCATGGAAACAATGATCTATAAGAATTTAGATGATCAAAAATTTCTACTGTTCACAATACTAGCAATTCTATGTATCTTTTTGAAATCAGATTGCCAAGCCTTACCGATTCTTCTGGTTGGAATTAAAGAGCTTTTAAGCCCGAGACTTGCTCATGGTAGTAAATTGCGGCTTGGGTCCGATCGCGCAGTCCCAAGCCCATTAATAAATTAGTAATATGATTCTTAACCGTTTTTTCAGAAATATAAAGCGTCTGCGCAATTTCGCGGTTACTGGATCCGCTGGCGATCAGTTGCAGAACTTCCTGTTCACGAGGAGTGAGCACCGCGATCGGATTCAAGCCCGATTCTATTAGCATCTCTGATAAAGGCATCTCTGATAAAGGCTTCTCCGACTCCACTATCCCAGAGGCTCGCGAATCCTGCACTAGTTTCTGTGCTAACCCCGGAGACAGTTGTGTATAGCCCTTATTGACCCACTGAATCGCTTGGACTAATTCCTCAGCGGGAGTATCTTTTAACAGATAACCGCTTGCACCTGCCTGTAATGCCCGCGTCACATATTCAGTATCATCGAAGGTGGTTAAAATCAGTACGCGAATGCTTGGAAAGGCAGAAACGATCGCCCCTGTTGCCGCTACACCATCCATCACAGGCATTCGGATGTCCATTAAAATTACGTCAGGTCGATCCATTGGGTCCAGAGAATTTAATGCGGCCAGCGCAAATTCACCATGCTCCGCTTCACCCATCACAAGTAAATCTGGTTCTGGCTTGAGCAACGATCGTAAACCACGGCGAATCAAGGCTTGGTCATCTACTAAAAAAACTCGAATCACTTATCTTGCCTGAGATTTTGAACATACAGGGAATCATGGTTCCACACTAATTCCGATCGCTAAATCATAATTTAGCTAGTCTGGATTTGAAAATAAGACTTCGATACGACAACCCTTTCCGACCGCCGTCGTAATCGTCAAAACGCCATTCAGTGCCAACGATCGTTCCTCCATCCCCTGCAAGCCAAACCCGCTCTGAGTCTGCGATCGGACAAAACCAACGCCATCATCTTGAATCACCAATCGCAGGTCTAGGCTCGATCGTTCTAAACCAATTTTCACCGCGTTTGCCTGGGCATATTTTGCAATATTGGTCAGGGCTTCTTGGACAATTCGGTAAATCGCAACCCGCAACGACTCGGGTAAAGAATTAGCTAGAATGGCATCAATTTCACAAATCGGGAAAATTTGGGTAGATCTGGACCAATCTTGCAGCAACAGATCCAGGGCTATGGTCAACGGTTGGGATTTCAGCGGATCCTCCGAGCGTAAGCTAGACACAGATTCCCGCACCGATCGTAAAGTCTCCGAGCCAATGCGTCTTGCTTCTTGCAGCAAGTCTTCCGCCTCCACCGGATCGCTTCTTAATAACCGAAGGGCGGCGGCGAGATGCAGATTAAATGCAGTCAGAGAATGACCCAGAGAATCGTGAAGTTCCCGCGAGATCCGGTTCCGTTCTTGAAGGGTTGCTAGGGTTTCGACCTTGAGGGCATAATCGCGAAGTTTAGTATTTGCCCCGGCCAAAGCATCCCGACTACGACGCTCCGCCAACAAGGTCCCTAATAATACCTGCACAAAAAGTAATACTAATCCCAAAAGCAAAATGCTGCTCAAGGTCGTGGTCCAAAGTCTCGACACAACCAATTCATTCACTTCTACCCGCAAAAAATCCGGAGAAACATCCGGTGCCAGCCGTACAGCCCGTCGTAATGCAATTTGCTCTAACCGAGGCAATCTAAAATTAGTAATGGTATAAATCTGTGCCCCCGCTCCCGTCAAGAAGCTGACAGCGGCCAACACCCAGGAAATTTTCGTCTCAAACATTACCCCACAGCGCAACACCACGACAATGCACAGCAACGGTAATAGCCTAAATCCACTCCAAAAGGCTGCGATCGCCAACAACCCAACCAATAAAGCGCCATAGAATATCGCAGAATATCGCCGTAAATTAGGGCTGGGCAGTCGTAAACTAGTCAAAACAAAAATCAATACAATTGCTAAATTCCAGGCTGGTTCATGGGGTACACCGCGTGGTAGTCGAAACGGCGGTATCTGAATCAGTTCGCCTAGGGCCGCGATCGTCAGCAAACACCATTCAAATCGTAATAAAAATTGAAATGGATGATTTTGCAATCTCACACCTTACGGATCCGGTTTACTCGGGGGTAGTTGTTCGATTCCAGCGACGACCTTAATCACCTCACTGACAATAGGAGCGGCAGTAGTTCCCCCGTACGCCTGACCTTGGGGTTCATCCAAGACGGACAACACCACATAACGAGGATTGTCCACCGGGAAAATTCCCACAAAACTGGTAATAAATCGAGAGTCCGAATAGCCCCCTCCGCCCTCGGCTGCTTTTTGGGCCGTTCCAGTTTTCCCCGCCACTCGGAATCCCGGCACTTGGGCCGCTTTCCCTGTCCCACTATCGACCACTGCCTCCATCATCCGAAGAATCGCTTTAGTATTTTTAGGTGAAAAAATTTGCTTTGGCATCGACTGCCTCGGTTCCCAAAACGTCCGTCCTTGACTGTCATAAAGCCCTTTCACCACATGAGGTGTGACCATTTTTCCACCATTGGCCAGCATTGCATGTAGTTTCGCAAGCTGAATCGGAGTGATGGAAAACCCTTGCCCAAAGGCGGTGGTTGCTACTTCGATCGGAGATGTGATGTAAGTTTGACGAGGTTTAAGGTAGCCTTGGGCCTCGAAGGGCAGGTCAACGTCCGTAAATTGCACCAGACCGATGCGCTCTAACCAACTGTAATAGACCGATGGCTTCATGGTTTGGGCAATGCGAACCATGCCAACGTTACTGGAGTAGCGCATTACGTCCGTCAAGCTCAGTGACCCACGCGCCGCATTGTCTGAATTACTAATGGGCCAGCCTCCCACCACAATAGTTCCGGAATCATTAAAGTAATCGCCAAGCTGTACGGTGCCTGCTTCTAGGGCGATCGCGACATTAATCGGTTTAAAGGTTGATCCCGGTTCATACAAATCCGTCAGACCCCAATTTTTCAATACGGCGAAATCTTTGACGTTCCAATATTCATTGGGATCAAACCTGGGACTATTGACCATAGATAAAATAGATCCATCCTGGGAATCCATCACAATCACTAAGCCCCGTTTTGCCCCAAAGGTCGAGACTTGCCGATCGACAATCTCCTGCACCGCCCGTTGCATCCGACTATCTATAGTTAGCTGAAGGTGCTGATCATCTTGACGGACAAACCCATTTGGAACCCCTTCGGGCAAAATTGAGCCACCGCCTGTTTTGTTCAGCCGAACTGATTTTTCGCGGGGTTTTAGAAGATGCTCATAGGTGGTTTCAATGCCGCCTTGGCTTTTTTGCTCAAGATCGACATATCCAGTGATGTTCGCCAACAAATCTTGTTGCGGATAGACGCGACGAGAGGAGGGAATGAAGTCGATGCCGTCAATGAGGAGGTCTTTAATTCGCTGGGCCGTATTTTCTTCTAATTGATCTATTAATCTGATCCCAGTCCTGTTGCCATCAAATTTCTTTTGCAGTTCAGCCGAATTTTGATTTACCAAAGGAGCGAGTAAATTTGCCACCTCTTGATTACTTTTTTTATCAAAATATCGTGGATGAACGAAAACCGTATACACCTGTTCATCCATGGCGATCGCGTTGCCATTGCGATCGACTACCGGACGACGCGGAGTGAACGGTTTTAATAACGTTGTCTGCTGCTGTTTTGCCCGAGTTACTAAATCAGCCGCCTGAAAAACCTGAAGTCGCAAAAGATTAAGACCTAGTAACCCGCCGCTCGCGAGTAACATTATCCACACGATACGTAGTCGGGACAGCGTAGGTTTCGCCTCAGGCAATGCCGCAATTTGTCGAGCGAGCGAGCGTTGGTGAGAAGACCGTTGGCGAGAAGGATAGGGACGAACCATGATATTTAGTATCCGATCGGCGTGATGAGTTTGGCCTTGGGGTCTGGACCCAAGTTACGAGTGGAGGGAGCGGGCCGAAGAGGTGCGGAGGGAATCACCACGATGTGATCAGAACTGCGGGGCACGAGTCCATACTGCTTTGGATCGGTGCGACGAGCAATATCATTTTTCATCAATTCACTGCCTTTCAAAAGCTGTCTCTCGTTACGTCGCAAGGTATCGAGACGACTATAATCTTTTCCCCAGAGCTGTTGAGAATAGACGGCCCAACCATAGGTGACAACGGCGCTACCCACTAAAAGTAAGGCGACAATAATAGAAACCTTTTCAATCTTTTTCAAGGCACGGAGCCAGACAGGAAGTGGCCTCCGATTCGGCATTGCCTTGAGAGACGAGCGGAGCGATCGTCCCTTCAATGGCGTGGGCGCAGGCGATCGGGGAACGACAAATTCAGGAATGCGGCGAACCGGATTTCCATTATTTCCCATACTTCGAGGCGATCGGGACATTGATTGATTTGGAAAATCAATCAACGGCTGAGACGCATTCGAGGACGATCGTTGTTGAGTGCGGCGAGGGGGCGGACGAGAGGGAGAGCGAACCATAACAAACCTGTCAGCAAAAAAGACTGATATCTAGTCCCTATAAAGGGCACTTGTCAAAAAATCGTAAAACACACAGGGAGTGAAAAGTAGTGTAACCGGAGACTCCTGAATTGCGATCGAAATTTCAATGCTTTTCATTGGCCGGATCCACAGTTCTAGGAGTTTTGAGTTTTTTATCTGGACTTCGCATCCCGTCCCGTTTGAGCGGCGGGTAACATCAATCGCGTCATGATGCGACCATCATCTAGCTGAGTTAGGGTGAGTTGTGCCCCCATGACCCGAAGGACTTCCTTACAAATTGCAAGATGCATTCCGGGCGGTTGATTGAGCAAGCTTGGAGCGAGGGGATCTAGCGGTTGAGCCGCTTCCAATTCTTTAATTAATCTGGGTTCAATTGTCCCGTCATCGGTAATCGCGACTTCGACCCAGCGGGGATCAGATTGACGACACCAAATATCGATGCGCTTCCCGGCCTCCGATCGTTGTCCTGCAATGGAAATCACTTCATACAGCACCATTTCCAGTTTATTTATGTCACCAATAATAATCGGGTTGCTCTCTTGGTGAACCTGAGACCAGAGCTGACGCTGCTTTAACAAAATATCAGCCCGATCGATCGCCCGCCGTAAAACGCCCAACAGCGGGACGCTCTCTTGACGATATTGTAGCTGCCAAGCTTCATTCAGTAATGCCGACTGTACAGGGGCCATGGCATCCGCGATTTGGCGTAAAATTTGTTGGTTACGGGTGGCAGCCAAAGCATCTTGACTAGCGGGTTTGGCTGCTTCAATTATGCGCTGAATGCCGATTTGAACGCTGCGATGTAATTCTTCGAGGTGACGATGTTTGTACCAACCAATCTGCTCAAGTTTGAGCCGTTCCGACTGCAACGTAGACTCTAGTTTGAGGTGACGACGAGCGGCGGCTAACTGGCCGGCTAACACGCTGAGAGTACTAATAGCCTGCTCATTCCAATAGCGTTCATCTCGCAACGCCAAACATAGTAACCCAGTGGATTCGTCATCCGGATTGGTCCGAAGGGCAATAGTAAGAATTTGTCCCATCCCTTGGGCATTTAGCCACTGCCGGGTTTCTCCCGGAATCTGGGACGGGCTGAAAATCAGGACAGAATTATTCTGTTGGGCCATACGAATCAGGGGATCGGCATGAACAGAGACTTTGGTGTTGGGCAGGAGTAGATACTGGCGATCCATAATTTCAGGCAGTACCAGTCGTCCCGTCCGACGGCCAGGGAACCAAGATACAAGAAAGGTAAGCTGGGCCTCTAAAACTTGAGAAATGGTTCTAAGGGCAACTTGTTCTAGTTCATCAATGGAGTCACTACGCTGGATCAATTGAATGGCGCGCTGGGTGTTTTGGTGCAGCCTAGATTCTTGTTCTACTTTGCGCTGCAATTGCCACTGATTTAAAATCACGCCGAGTTGCTGGGCCACTAATTGCACTAAGTGGGTTTCCTGAGTCATCCAGGTACGCGGGGTGTGGTGACAGATCAATACTAATCCTTCCAGCCGATGACCGGGACAAGTGGTGGCCAATAAAACCGATCGCACTCCCAAATCCCACAGCACATTGCGCCAAGCGGCAAGTCGTAAATCACCTTCGAGATCTTCAATGGTTATCCCCTGGTTGCTACGCTCTACAAGCTGAAGATCCATCTCGCTTAAGGGCGGAAGCTGAACCAAGGTACTGCTGCGACGGTTGCGGGGTTGATGCTGATAGCACACCTCAAAATTCCCCGTAGCCCGATCGTACAGCACCACCATAAAGCACTCCACTTTGAGCCGATCGGTCAACAATTGTGCCGATCGATTCAGGGTCACTTTCCAATCTTCAGAACTATAAAGCGATCGGGCAATTTCAGCCATCAGCGACTGATCCATCTGAGTCTGCTGGATCACAGATTCCATTTTCTCCAAGGGAGCCATCAACGCAATAAGATGACCGACACCCCGCAGATATTGTTTTTCTTCCTCTTGCCAAATTCGCGGTTCATTCCCTTCAACGGCCACAAAGCCCAGCAATTGATTTTGATAAAGAATAGGGGCAGCAAGGAGCGATCGTGCCCGAATCAGTTGCATCAAGCGCGAAGTAGCATCGGCCTTGAGGGAGCTGTGGGCTTCCCCGATCGCCACAACTTGATCTTGAACAAGCTGTAGATAAAAGCTATTGATTTCTTGAGCCGTAATACCGGAAGCTGCTGTAGTGTTGTCGAGTAACCCCTTAGCCCTTGGCGCTTGATTGGTCAGTCGTCGCCAGAAGTAGCGCTTATCGGATTCAAACCAATACAAACTAGTCCGAGACGGGTCAAAAAACTGATGCGTTTCTTCAATGACGGCCTCTAGTCGTCGGCCAAAATTAGGTAAACCTCTAACAACTTCTAAATTACTCAAAAGTGGTTTATCAGGGCGTTTTTGCTGCTTACGTTGCCACTCTAATTCTAGGTGAGATAGGGATGCGGAAAACGCGCCCAAAACAATCTCCAATGCCGCTTTCTCTAAAATTCCTGGAAAGGTTCCCCAATGCTGGGAGCCTAAGATCAGGACTCCAATACACCGATCGCGGTGACACATAGGAAACAACATCGTGCCTTGAATGTCGTATTTCTGAGCCGTTTTACGCCATTCGCCTGCCCGCATTTCCTGCCGCAAATCAGCCAAAGCCAGAGGCTGTTGCTGAATCACCACTTGTTCTAAAATATCGCCAGATAAAAGCTGTATCTTTTGAGTCAGCGGATTCATACGATCTTCTGAGGATCTCATAAATCCAGTTCTCACCACGTTAGTCGCCACATTAGCCACATTAGATTGAGTGGACCCATTTTTAGACTCGGCGGTGTCCGGAAGACAACCTCCTTTGCCGATGATGCGATGGTCTACCCGATCGTACAGTCCCAGCCAAATCAACCCATGCTCCTGACGAAATGAGGTTTTGAGGTAGCTAAGTAGGGACTCAATTAATACCTCATCAGTCTTCGCTTCCAGCAGGGTTTGCAGGACTTGTCCTAAGGAAATAAGGCTATGTTCTTGCAGATTTGGCTCTTTAAGAGGACCCATGGTACGACAGCATTAACAAGGTGAACGGGAAATAATCAATAATTGCCACATAATCTTAGAAATGAGACTGGAGCTTGAGGATTAGGAATACTGTCTACTCAGTGGTATTCGCAATAATATCGGTAAATAGCCCTAATTGGCTAAATTCAGGTGGCTAATGTAATTAAGTTTGTGAAGTGGTCTAAATCAGTGTTCATGAGTGAGAAGCTCTAGCGATAGGGTTCATAACGAGAAATAAAAGCCCTAGAAATTCTATGGTTTTACCTACACAATACCTCTCAATGCTGGAGATGAACGCGAATCTCAAATTCAAAGGATGTTTGATAGAATCAAATCGATTTTAACCCGGAGTTTTGCTTGCCAGAGTTCTATCGTTCGGTGCTTCGTCCGCTCCTGTTTTCGGGTCTGAATCTCGATCCTGAATGGCTACATCAGCAGACACTTCAGTGGTTACAGTGGACCGATTTGGATACCTCATCATTTGTCCGCAAGGCGATCTTGAGCCAGATGACGCGGACTTACGAGTTTAACAACGATCGGCTAATTCAGAAGACCTTTGGCCTAGAGTTTGCCAATCCAATGGGGTTGAGCGCAGGCTTTGACAAAGATGGTCAGGGTGCTGCAATTTGGCCTCATTTCGGGTTTGGGTTTGCTGAACTAGGCACAGTAACCCAATATGCTCAAGCGGGAAACCCTCAACCTCGACTCTTTCGACTCATTGAAGACGAGGCGGCTCTAAATCGTATGGGCTTTAATAATCAAGGTTCTCAGGCATTGGCCGATCGGTTGATAGCGCGTCAGAATCAGACCGATCGCCCCATCCCGCCCATGCCTTTGGGGATCAACCTGGGGAAATCAAAAATTACACCATTAGATGAAGCGGCGGACGATTACCGTGAGAGTTTCCGGCGACTACGGGATCTTGGGGATTATTTTGTGATAAATGTCAGCTCACCCAACACACCGGGACTGCGATCGTTGCAAAGTGTTGAACAGTTAGCCCCCATTTTTGAGGCATTGAATGGGGAAAACCATAGCGGTAAACCTATTTTGGTGAAAATTGCGCCCGACCTTGCGGATGAGGACGTTTTGGCAGTGGTGGATCTCGCTCGGGAGTCGCGATTATCTGGAATCATCGCCACGAATACCACTATCCGCCGAGACAATCTGAAAACCACGATTTTGGCGCGTACGGGCAATCCGATCGTAGACGAAATGGGCGGAATCAGCGGGGCACCTGTTCGAGCGCGATCGACGGAAGTGATTCGGTTAATCTATCGTCATACTGATGGGCAATTTCCAATTGTGGGCGTAGGTGGCATCTTTACAGCAGATGATGCCTGGGAGAAAATCACCGCCGGGGCTAGTTTGCTTCAGGTTTATACGGGCTGGATTTATAACGGGCCGATTATGGTGCGTCGGATTTTGGAGGGGCTGGTTGATCGGCTTGATGCTGCCGGACTCGACACCTTGGATCAAGCTGTTGGACTAGCGGCAAAGGGAAAGATCTAAAGTTACGGGAATTGGGTCAATTCGACTTCCTCGATCGAATCCCACGCCGTTTCCAATTGCATCAAATCAGACTCCACCAAAGACCTATTCCCCCGATCGCACCGCACCGCAAAGCTACAGGTTTCGCAGGTTTGTCGAGTCTCCGTCTGAGGGAACGATTCACCCGTCAATTCATAAGCCGACCGCCACAAATTCAGTGCTGTTAATCGTTGGGTTAAGGCCGCTGCCGTCTCGGCTATTGCCGCAGCACTCGACTCAAACCGAAGCATGTGGGGGTGACCTTGATCCCCGCCCTGAAAAAACCAATAGCGCATCTCAATAGTGGCGGGCGAATAATTGCTGCTACTTACTAGAAGTAATGGATACAGCTTCGATTGCCAACTCTGCTGCAACCGCCGGGAATCAACGGGTTTCGGATAAGTCTTCCAGTCCAAAATCTGGGCTGAATCCGATCGCAACACCACATAGTCATACACACCCACAATCGTGTGCCCCATCCAATCCATCGTGCGCACATGTTCACTATCGGTCCAAGCCTCGCCAGCATCTGGGAAAAGGTCCGCAGACTGGGCCTCTACCGCTTCAAACCATCGTCTTAAGTCGGGATCCGTCGCCGCTATTGCTTCAATGGGAAGTTGCTGCGATCGCTGTTGCATGAGTTGATGAAACTGACTCCCTAACTGCATCTTCTCCCACTCCTCGCCTCGCTGCGGCACCGCCAACTGTTCCAAAACCGTATATTGAAACAATCTGGGACAGCTATCTAATATTGTCAAATTTCCCTGAGAAAGTTTCATCGCTAATCTCTTACCAAAATGCCTAATCTTTCACCAAAACGAAGATGCTGCCTTCATTCCCCCGGCTAATCCGTAGCGTTTCATCCAAATAGGTCACTTCTAGCCAACCCTGCGCCACGCCATCGCGCGCGGGAATCGGCACATCGATCGCCCAAACCCGAGACTTCGCCTCCAATGAATCGACAAAAGCCGTCACCGATCGGTAGCCCATAATGCTGCGCAGCCCCAAAACCGATCGTTCAAATGTGACCGAAACCCTCGCATCGCACGATCGGACATAACGTGCCGCCACCGCGACAATGCCTTCTATTCCCAACACGCTTTTCGTTTCTGCTACGTTATAAACCCGATCGCCCCGAATGGCCTGATATACTTGCCCCAAGTCCGTCAACGGAATCCGATCGAGTCCCAAAATTCCTCGACTCGTCGTATACACCAACCGCCAGTCACCCATCAACAATGGGGAATCCAGGGGATTGGGGCTAGGGGATTGAGCTTCCAAATCTGCAATTAATTGATTCAGATCTGCAATAGACTCGGGCGGCGTTTCCCAAAGATGGTCTTGGCGCTGACGGCTCAATGTTTGGAGCAATATATCTTTTAGTTTGAGTAATTCCAGCATTGCATTAATTCACGCGTTATATGAAGTCGGGGCCTAGATATTCCATGGAATGCTTTTTGACGCACTCCATGTAAGGTATAGTTCTTTCGGAGTTATAGTTTATCCCTGAAGTGCGAGAAAGTTAGCGATCGATGCGTCAACTTTCAAACTCGGTGATAAACTCTGGTTAACTTTCAGCAGACTTTTTCTCTGCTGTCAACATTGTGAGACCCATTCAGAGCAGCCAATGACTGAGATTATTGCACTTGAAGTTTACAACCCATCACTACGAGAAGAGCCTCGGGATAAACCCGCTGCGGTTCTTCAGGTGAGACGGCAGGCTTCCATTCTAGATTGGCTGGAGCAAGCTGGTCGTCTTCGCGCTCGTCAGCCTGGGGATTTCGACTTCGTTGATGACGAACAAGAAATTAACGATTTGATGGGGAATGATGATGCGGATTACGAAGAGGACGATGATGATGACGATTTAGGCGATGTGGACGAGTAGTCTACTTTGAGCCGAACCGTCGATCGTCGGATGACATGAGCAAAGGAATGATTACCAGAGCGATGTGCCTTCATAGATCGATCGTTCTAGTCAAGATGATTTAGATTGGTAAGTTTGTATTGTTTTGAACTTAATTTCAAATTAGGTCCGGAAAGTTGACTTACCCCTATGTGGTGTGTGTGTGTAGTGAGTTCTGTGAGTGTGCGGATTGTGGATGCAAAATTTGTTACAAGTCAATCGCTAAGTTTTTCAGGGAGCAAATTATTTGTCGCACTTGCTTCAGGAATGACGGCAACAGCTATCGTTTTGGATTTATGGGCTAGTCGATCGATCGTTTCATCAGCGTCGTTAACGGCTCCGCTAGTCATCTGTGGTATTTTGTCTGCCCTAGCTGGCCTTGGTGCTGTACCTCTATTACGTGCGTTGAAAGCAGGACAAATCATTCGGGAAGATGGACCTAAATCTCATCTTAAGAAGACAGGCACTCCGACGATGGGAGGTGCCTTTTTTGTTCCCGTGGCTATGATTATGTCGCTCATTTTGAGTGGCTTTCACCCCAACGCCATAGCAGTTGTAGCCCTGACTACGGCCTATGCAGGCATCGGGTTTGCAGACGACTGGGAAATTATCCGTCGGCGATCGAACAAAGGAATTTCTCCCCGCACCAAAATGGGCTTGCAAATCGCCTTTGCCTTTGCATTTTGTCTCTGGATGATGATGTTCGGACATGTCTCGACAGAGATTAGACTGCCCTTTGGAGTTGTGATTCCTCTAGGATTGCTATTCTGGGGTTTAGCCACTTTTACGCTAGTCGCGGAAAGTAATGCCACCAACTTGACTGATGGAGTCGATGGTTTGGCGGGTGGAACTGTTGCTGTGGCGATGCTGGGCATGGGTGCGATCGCTGCTCCCACTAACCCTGAGCTAATGACATTTTCGGCCTGTCTGAGTGGTGCTTGCCTCGGATTTTTAGCCCACAATCGAAACCCGGCTAAGGTTTTCATGGGTGACACCGGATCTCTAGCCATCGGTGGCGCATTGGCAGCGGTTGGATTGATGACCAACTCGTTGTTCGCGCTGTTACTGATTAGCGGATTGTTCCTTTGGGAAACGCTGTCGGTAATTATTCAAGTTTCTTATTTTAAGATGACAAAAAATGCCGATGGTGTTGGCCAGCGCTTTTTCAAAATGTCGCCCTATCACAATCATCTTGAACTCAACGGCTGGACCGAAACCCAAATAGTAGGTTGGTTTTATATCGTGAATATCGTTCTCGCCCTTCTGGCTATAGCTACAACCCTTAGATAATCAACTCACACTCACACAACTTCAATTTCACAATCACAACTTCAATTTCACAATTTTTATCCGACTTGTGACACTTTTAGAGAAATCTCTGATATATTACTCAAGTCGGAATGCTTGGAGAGATGGCTGAGTGGACGAAAGCGGCAGATTGCTAATCTGTTGTATGGATTAATCCGTACCGAGGGTTCGAATCCCTCTCTCTCCGTTAGATACGTAAATTTAAGGAGCCGCGAGTTGTAATTCAATTCGCGGCTTTTTGATGGATAGGAGAATGTATTGGGGCTTTTCAAGCTTTACGATCGGCTGTAACCTTAGGTTTAAATTTGGAACTTGGGTTGTGAGGCTTGTGTTATGGCTGTACAAAGAACTGGAATGAGCGTTAGACGATGCGTAATGGTGACGAGTCTAGTTATGGCACTGGGAATGATCACTGCCGCCTGTCAAGAAGCGGAAACCCCAAAAACATCAACGACTAGCACGACCAGCAGCGAAAATCCAAAGCAACTCAAGCTAGGTTCACTATTGCCTTCCACGGGCGACCTGGCTTCCTTAGGCGGGCCTATGATCGCATCCGTGCCATTGTTGGTTGAGACGGTCAATCAATGCGGTGGGGTGAATGGTGCGCCTGTCACCTTAGTGGCCAGTGATGACCAGACTGATGCGACCGCTGGCACTGAAGCTGTGACGCGTCTGGTCAATGTTGAGAAAGTTGCTGGAGTTGTGGGATCGTTTGCCAGTGGCGTATCGATGGCAGGAGCGGCGGTCACCTCTCGGAACAAAGTCATGATGATTTCGCCGGGAAGCACGAATCCAGAACTGACTAAAAAATCCAAGGAATTTAATGGCTATTGGGCCAGAACCGCGCCATCTGACGCTTATCAAGCGCCCGCCATGGCAAAACTCGCCTACGACAAAGGCTATAGAAAAATCGCAACGATCGTGATTAACAACGACTACGGCAGAGGCTTTGAACAAGAATTCATCAAAGCCTTCAAAGCACTGGGCGGCACCATCATTAATGAGGCCAAACCGACCCGCTACGACCCTAAAGCCACCACACTAAAAACCGAAGCTGCCGAGGTCTTTGGTAGCAAACCGGATGCTGTCGCCGCCATTATGTATGTCGAGAGCGGCAGCCTCTTACTCAAATCCGCCTACGAACAGGGGGTGAGCCAAAATATTCCAGTACTGCTCCCCGACGGCATGTACTCTGACGATTTGGCTAAAAAAGTCGGCCAAACTAAAGACGGTAAATACATTGCAGCGGGTGTTCTCGGGACCATTCCCGGCGCAGACGGCACCGCCCTCGCCAGCTTCACTAAAATTTGGGAAGCTAAACTTAAGCGTCCAGTCGGAGCCTACGCAGCTCACTCCTGGGATGCCGCCGCGCTCTTAGCCTTGGCCGCTCAAGCATCTGGAAAAAATACGGGTGAAGGAATTCAAAGTAAGATTAGTACTGTCGCAAATGGTCCTGGTGAGGCCGTCACGGATGTCTGTGAAGGTCTCAAGTTGTTGAAAGCAGGAAAACCGATTAACTACCAAGGCGCTAGTGGAAACGTGGATCTGGATGGGAATGGGGACGTGATTGGTAGCTATGACATCTGGACAGTCAAAGATGATGGCACGATCGGTAAGCTCGGCAACGTGAAGTCTAAGTAATTCACATTAATTTCTGTTTAATTTAAACGCCTCAGGATGAGATCACAATTATATCCTGAGGCTTTTTAAGCTTACTTTTACATTTAGATGAGTTTTAGTTTTGACTGCCCCATTCGGGAACGTGCTTGTGGACGTTTAACAGTTCCCCAAGCCAACCATCGACTTGCCACCACAACGGCGGAGAGGTTTGGCCTTGGGAGTCATGGTTGAGATTGGACGATCGGTCTAAATCGGAGTGTAGTCATAGAATCCATGCGCAAGCTGATGAGATATATTCCATCTCTAAGGGGACTTGACGCACAACTAACGAATTGTGAATCGGGAAATATGTATAAATCTGGGAAAATTGGCCCTAAAGATTGAGATCTCAGAAAATCTAGTCAGCTTCACAAAAGGCTTAAGAAATTTTTAGACAGATAGATAATCTACAGGGCTATTTCATTCTCGTCTAGGCACTGATATGCTAGTCAACTAATCTCGCCTAAACTTGAGGGTTTCATGTCCGAACTCGCCATTGTCGAAGCCTTCTCAGCTTTGACTGATACAAGGCGTAGTGCGGGAAAACGC
>JAPLHZ010000281.1 GCA_026389365.1 Cyanobacteriota bacterium | reverse complement strand
TTCAGAATACTCTCTTCTAGGTATCGAAACAGGAGAAGGAGATTTGGATTAAGGTTAAATTTAATTGCAGGGATTTACAATTATGAGCTTAGTTTATCTTTAGAACAGACGATTTCATGATACTTTCGCAGGAGGTCTATCATATCGTTTAAATTAAGCCGATCGTTGCCATCAAAAATCCCGATCCCCCTAAATACCCCTTATTAAGGGGGGACTATGAGTTGAATTCTTGTCTCTCCTTAGTAAGGGGGTTAGGGGGATCGTCTATTAAACTAAGTCGCAACTTGAATACGGGTGCTACCAGAAAGTTCAAAGGCTTCGTGAACGGCTTTTAGGGCCACGATCGCATCTTTATCTGCAACAACACAACTCACCTTAATTTCTGAGGTGGCAATCATTTGAATATTAATGCCCTGTTGGAAAAGCGCATTAAACATTTTAGCTGCTGTTCCCGGATGATTAATCATACCAGAACCCACTATACTCACCTTTGCGATCGATTCATTTACCACCACTTCCCCAAACATCATATCGCCTTGAACTGCTTCAAGTATGCTCTGCGCCTCCATTGCATCCATCTGGGCAACAGTAAAAGCAATATCACGAGTCATTATTTCATTAATGTTACGACAGCGTTGAGATTGAATGATCATATCAACACTAATATTATTATCCGCTAATAATGAGAAGATACGCGCCGCCATACCAGGACGATCGGGAACATGACGAATTGCCAATCGCGCTTGCTTTAGATCTAATGCCACACCTCGAACAGGTTGGTCACTACTGGTCGATCGTTGTTTTGCAAAAGATGACGGTGTATTTTCTAGATCAAATTGTTTACGTAACGTAGCGAGTGCAACATCACACAATGCCGCATCCACAACACAACTGACCTTCACTTCCGAGGTCGAAATCATTTGAATATTCACCCCAGCCTCGGCCAATGCACTAAACATTTGCGCCGCAACACCAGGTCGCCCGATCATCCCCGCACCGGAAATAGACACTTTGGCAATATCAGTTTCAATTAAAACCGTTGAATCATCGGAAGCTCCAAGAGCTGGCAAAATTGCACTCGCGACCAATTCGGCACGCCCGAGAGAATCTTTGGTCACGGTGAAGGAAATATCGTTGCTGTTGCCTTCGTGGATGGACTGAATGATTAAATCAACATCTAACTGATTGGTGGCAATATCGCTAAAAAGCCGCGCCGCAACACCCGGACGATCGGGAACACGCAGCAATGCAATTTTTGCTTGATCCGTATCATACTCAACCCCATCCACAGGCCGCGCCAACTCTAGCCCTTCAATAGATCGCGGTTGCGGAACGGGCGACTTAACCCAGGTTCCCGGTTCATCGGTCCAACTCGATCGGACCACCAGCGGGATACCATAATTCTTAGCAATCTCCACCGCTCGCGGATGCAGAACCTTGGCCCCGAGACTGGCTAGTTCCAGCATTTCATCACTGGTGATTTCGTCCATGAGCTGAGCTTCAGGCACCAAGCGCGGATCCGTCGTCAGAATGCCGGGAACGTCGGTGTAGATTTCGCAAAAATCAGCTTTGAGAGCAGCAGCCAAAGCAACAGCAGATGTATCTGAACCACCCCGTCCGAGAGTTGTGATTTCCAGATCTTCGGTGTTACTAACGCCTTGAAACCCAGCAACGACAATTACTTTGCCTTCATTGAGATGCTTTTTAAGCCGAGCCGTTTCAATATTGAGAATGCGAGCGCGGGTATGGTTAGCTTCAGTAATGATACCGACTTGCGCTCCTGTGAGAGAAATTGCAGGCTGTCCGGCCTCCTGAAGCGCCATCGAAACGAGAGCCATCGAAACCTGCTCACCCGTCGCGAGCAACATATCCATTTCCCGGCGACTGGGATTTTCCGAAATTTCATTGGCCAGCTTCACCAGCCCATCGGTGCTTTTACCCATAGCGGATACCACCATCACCACCGAATTTCCCGCTTTCACGGTCCGAATTACCCGTTTGACGACAGCTTGAATCCGCTCCACAGTCCCGACGGATGTGCCACCATACTTCTGAACAATCAATGCCATTTGAATCCCCACGAAATCTCTAATCTTTACACTATCGATTCGGGGACGATCGGGCAACATGCAGACTGAAGATCGTAACGCCTATGGAATGGAAGATAGAGACAAGAAAGAAACCGGAAAAGAGGAGATGCTGATTGGCGATCGTCTCTTCCGGTTCTGTAATAACGGTTTTGATTGAGTCTTGCTACCTTGCATTTAATGGGTTCGCCATCAGCAACTGTTCATTAGTGCAGAGGCAGCAAGTAATAAAGGATGATTAATGTTCGTTAGGCGTTGCTCACGGGATTGTTGTACGAGTATTTGAGATGGGCAATGCTAAGGATTTGGGCACCGATAGCGGTGGGAATTTCTAAGGCTTGAGAGAGGTGGGTTAAAAATGACGACTGAACCCGAGAAATTATACCGTTGGCAAATATAAGGTCTGAAGCAGAGGCAAATGCAGCTTCCCGGAGTTCAGGTGGCAGCGTCTCCCGTGCGGAGGCTAGTAGTATATCTTCGCCATCACGGTGCAAAATTATAAAAAGCTTTTGACACATTCTACGCATTGTTTCGGCCTGGAAATGCTGAAAAAGATGCATCGGTCGCAAATAACGATCGATCGCTTCAAGTTCTTCCTCTGCCAAATAATTAGCCAAATAATGATCAGAGGCGATCGCTAACAATATAATTCCAGCGTATGCTTCTTGCGGGCTAACGGTGATTAGAGTCTGGGTGAGGGATTCTGTGAGCGTACTGGATGGTTCAATGAGTAAATTCATCATTAGGACACTCCTATCTTCCGATGATGTAGGCACAGTCTGATAATTTAATCATGCCCAGAAGTCTGGTAAAGTGAACGCATTGATTGAGCTAAATTAGAAATTAAGTGATTTGACGGATATGGCAATCTGGTGACAGTATTCGGGATTTACGCATCCATTTTTATTAACTAAATTATTTTTTGTTAATAAAATTATATTGACTATATTATTTAATGCGAGTCATTTCACAATGCAAAACCGTCTTGCACCATTCATTCAGGAGTATATGTACCGCAACGGCTGGCCGGGATTGCGTCCAATTCAGGAAGAGGCTTGTCGGGTAATTTTTGATTCGGATGATCATTTGTTAGTGGCAGCGGGGACGGCGGCGGGAAAGACTGAAGCGGCGTTCATTCCGGTGTTGACTGAGTTGTTTAATCAATCACCACAAGGCATTGGGGCATTGTATATTGGGCCAATTAAGGCGTTGATTAATGATCAATTTGAACGGTTAACCGATTTGCTTGAAATGGCGGATATTCCAGTTCAGATGTGGCATGGTGATGTGACACAGAGCAAAAAGAAGAAGATTTTGAATGAGGGGCGTGGTATTTTGCAGATTACGCCGGAGTCATTAGAAAGTTTGTTGGTGAATAAATCAAAGGATTTACCACGACTCTTTGGACAATTGAAATTTGTAATCATTGATGAGGTTCATGCGTTTATCGGGAGCGATCGGGGCGACCAGGTTCTTTGCCAACTGACCCGTATTGCCCAAATTACAGGCAATGAAGCCAGACGAATTGGATTATCGGCAACGCTGGGCGATTATGCCTTGGCCGAACGCTGGATGGCGGCAGGGACAGGGCGAAAGGTGGCAGTGCCGATGTTGGAAAGTGCGGGCCGTAAAATTCAACTTTCGATTGAACATTTTTATGATCCGGGTATTGTGGTTCGGGCACAGGGCGATGCGCGAGATTCTTCATTTAATCCTTATCATTTACATTTATTTCAACAAACCCTGAATCAAAAATGTCTCGTGTTTGCCAATGGAAGAACGGCCACAGAAGAAGCCATAACGGCAATGCGGACGATCGCACTTGCGACGGGAAACCCTGATGTCTATCACGTTCACCACGGAAGCATTTCAGCAGATTTACGGGCGGTTGCGGAGACGGCGATGCGGGCGAAGGATATTCCTGCGGTGACAGCAGCGACGATGACCTTTGAAATGGGAATTGATCTCGGTCAACTCGATCGGGTGATTCAGCTTGAATCTCCGGCCTCTGTTGCGAGTTTTTTACAGCGCTTAGGCCGATCGGGACGACGGGGCGGAGTGTCGGAAATGAGGTTTGTTTGTGCAGAAGATAGGCCGACAGGTGAGGAGACAATTCCGGAACAGATTCCTTGGCAACTTTTACAGGCGATCGCAATCATTCAACTCTATCTAGAAGACAAATGGATTGAGCCACCGCCAAATGTACAATATCCCTATAGTTTGCTTTACCATCAGACGATGAGTACTTTAATGTCTCAAGGTGAATTAAGTCCCGCACATCTTGCCCAACAGGTTTTGACGTTGCCACCTTTTAAAAATATTCAACAGTCTGACTATCGACAATTACTGCGCCATTGGATTGAACTAAATCATATTGAAATAACGGAAAAGTCAACGCTAATTTTGGGATTGAAGGGCGAGAAGATTGTCCGAAATTTCAAATTCTATGCAATCTTTCCGGACAATCAAGAATATACGGTGATGAACAACGATCGGGTGATTGGATCAATCATGGTGACACCGGGGACGGGCGATCGTATTTCTCTGGCGGGAAGTGTTTGGGAAATTATTGAGGTGAATCAAAAATCAAAGGCCGTCAAAGCCCGATCGTCCTCAAAATCGGCTAATGCTAGTTCTTGGCGCGGGACGACAGGAGAGATTCATACTAAAGTTCTGGCAAGAATGCGGCAGGTATTGCGCGAAGATACTAACTATTCCTATTTACAACCAGGGGCGATCGATCGGCTTCAGGTGGCACGCGCGATGGCTCGTCGTCAGGGAATTACAGAAAATCTTGTTACCTATTTAGAGGAGGGCTATGTTTGTTTGTTTCCTTGGATTGGAAGTAAAGGATTCAAAACTTTAGAGCGATATTTACGGAACCATTGCCGATCGACGTTAAAAATTAAAGGCATTAAAGGCCGATCGCCTTATTTTATGGTGGTGAATTTGGGGAAATGTTCGGCGGAAAATTTGCTGTATGAATTGCATAGTTTGGGCGATCGGAATTTAACTTCAGATATGTTTATGGAAGAGGACGAAGCGCCGATCGTCCAGAAGTATGATGTTTACATTCCACCAAATTTGATTAAACAACAGTTTATTTCAGATGGATTGGCGATGGCTGAACTTACTCAAGTAGCGCAGGGTTGGCGATAAAAGAAAGACGCTCAGCGCGATAGGTTTGAATCAGTAGACGGAAAAAAGTTTAATGCTAACCATTCCGGAAAGCGATCGCCCAACTGCTGAAACTGGTGTAGAAACTCATCAGGAATTTCGATCGTGACAGTTGCCATGGAATCAATTAGTAGTTTGTTTCATTATAGCGGGACGATCGGCGTTAGCTAGTCTGTTGGCAACGATCGATCGTACCCCATTAATATCCCTATCTTAATCAAGCTGTAAGGTTCCAGTCCCAAAATCAATCCTCTTCGATTCTCTATGCTGCGATCGCGCTTAAAATTACTATTGTTTGTAGCTCACGTGAGTGTGTTAACCATGAAATCAGGGTACTCTGTGATCAGAAATGAAATGTATTGATAGAAAATTAGCACTGAAGTAAGAGCGATAGTTATGGTGACAACGACTGGTAAGAAAAACCTAACAGCAATCATGGAGGCCGAGCTTCAGAGACTTGTTGAATCTCATGGTTATGATGCTGAGATTTTGACAAATTTTGCGAGTTTTATATTAAATCCTCCAAAGCCTCCAAAAGCGACGAAACGTAAGCCTACGGATATACCGAAGAAAGTTAAAGGTCCTAAACCTCTTTCGATGCCCGAACTCAAAAAGGCTGTTCTTGAATTTTTTCAAGTTAAGGATTTGGCAGCCCTTAGAAAATCGGTTACTTTTCAAATGGTATAGCTATAGCCAGTGAAGTTAGGACGCAGCAAGAGCAAGAACGGAGTCTATAGCATCATGAAGATTAGGTGAATCCCTTAGGAGTTTACGGATACGAGATTTCAGCCAAGCCCAACAGTTTTCAATACGGTTAAG
>JAPLHZ010000214.1 GCA_026389365.1 Cyanobacteriota bacterium | reverse complement strand
TTTTCTACGAAGCGCTCAAAGATGCCATTGATCATGATCATCTATCTCTCGTCAAGTTTTCTAGCTCACGAATTCAATCCTATTCAAAATTTCTGATCACTTCAATTAAGTAGTACATAAGATCACCTTAACAGGGGTAGCCCCTGTGTCAGGGCAAACGCCTATGTCTCTTAACCAATAATATAAATGTGTCTACGGGCTGAAATAAATTGATTTCAATTTTTTTGAACTATGTCACAACTTCACCACATAAAATATTGAGATTTTCATGGATGTCAGTGTAAGCAATTAAAAGCCATTCATCGTGATACCGCTGCTTCATTTATCCTAGCGTTAAATTCTTAGGTTGTGACATATTCAATATATATCTTTGAAGAATACATCAACTTTATCACAAGACGAAAGGGAGTATTTACAGCAATAACAAATCACTCCCTTTACGCGAAATCTTATCCGATCGTCGCCAACACCCCATTCAAAGTCGGACTCGGACGCATGGCCCGATCGCATTTCTCAGCATCAGGATGGTAGTAACCCCCAAGGTCGATCGCTCTTCCCTGGGCTGCATTGAGTTCAGTGACGATCGTAGTCTCATTCGCTTTCAATTGGTCTGCTAAAGTGGCAAATTTTGCACTTAAGGCAGGGTTTTGAGTTTGAGTAGCGATCGCTTCTGCCCAATACAGGGCTAAGTAGAAATGACTGCCGCGATTATCGAGTTCATTCACTTTTGCAGAAGGTGATTTGCTGTTTTCAAGAAACTTACCATTTGCTTGGTCTAATGTTTGGGCCAAGATTAACGCATCATCATTATGGGTTTTTGTCGCTAAATCTTCCAATGCAACGGACAATGCTAAAAACTCCCCCAACGAATCCCAACGCAAATGTCCTTCAGAAACAAACTGCTGGACATGTTTCGGTGCAGAACCGCCCGCCCCCGTTTCAAACAGCCCCCCGCCTGCAAGCAGAGGGACAATAGACAGCATTTTTGCACTGGTTCCTAATTCTAAAATTGGAAACAAATCCGTTAAATAATCTCGCAATACATTTCCAGTTACTGAAATTACATTTTTCCCCCCTTTGATTTGTTCGCAGGTGAAACGCATGGCTGCAACAGGAGATAAGATTTTAATATCTAATCCCGTCGTGTCGTATTGAGGTAAATATTGATTAATTTTAGCAATCACATTTGCATCATGGGCACGATCGGAGTCTAACCAAAATACTGTTGGAACTCCCGTTGCTTTGGCCCGATTCACCGCAAGCTTAATCCAATCTTGAATGGGTAAATCTCGCGTCTGACACATGCGCCAAATATCACCTTTTTCAACCGAATGTGCCATTAGGATTTCACCCGATTCATTCACCACGCGCACGGTTCCATCAGTAGGAATTTCAAAGGTTTTGTCGTGGGAACCATATTCTTCAGCTTTCTGTGCCATCAACCCGACATTCGCCACATTCCCCATGGTCGTCACATCAAACGCGCCGTTCTCTTGGCAGAATTTGATGCATTCTTGATAAATGGTCGCATAACACCGATCGGGAATCATTGCTTTTGTGTCATGGGCTTTGCCATCAATGCCCCACATTTGTCCAGAAGTCCGAATTGCCGCAGCCATCGAGGCATCAATGATCACGTCACTCGGCACATGCAAATTAGTAATGCCAAAATCTGAATTTACCATGGCCAATCTTGGACGGATTGTATAGGTTGCTTGAATATCAGCTTCGATCGCAGATTTCAAATCTTCTGGTAACTGCTTAATCTTTGCATAGACATCGCCTAAACCATTATTGGGATTCACGCCTAATTTATCAAACGTATCTGCATACTTCGCAAATACATCTTTGAAATATACCGTCACCGCATGACCAAACAAAATCGGGTCAGAAACCTTCATCATTGTTGCTTTTACATGCAATGACAATAGAATATCTTCTCCCTTTGCCGCTGTCATGGAGTTCTCGTAGAACGATCGCAGCGCCACCACCGACATCACTGCCGCATCAATCAATTCGCCAGCAGTAACATTGGTTTTCTCTTTGAGAATCGTCACACCTGAACCTGTCACCAATTCAATTCTGACAATTCCCGCTGCCTCAACGATGGCCGATTTTTCACTGCCATAGAAATCCTTAGCATCCATATGAACGACATGCGATCGGGACTCTTTTTTCCATGCGCCCACTCTGTGGGGATTCTTTTGGGCATATTTTTTCACTGCCACCGCAACACGACGATCGGAATTCCCCTCACGCAAGACCGGATTGACCGCACTTCCGATTACCTTTGCATAACGCAGTTTAATGGCTTTTTCAGCCTCGTTTTGGGGTTCCGAGGGATAGTTAGGAAGGTTATATCCTTGAGACTGAAGTTCTTGAATGACAGCTAGGAGTTGGGGAAGGGATGCGCTGATGTTGGGGAGTTTAATGATATTGGCTTCTGGAGTTTTCGCGAGTTCTCCAAGTTGTTCGAGTGCGTCAGGTTGGCGTTGTTCGGGGAGAAGATAGTCGGGGAAGTTGGCGAGAATCCGTCCGGCCAGGGAGATGTCGCGGGTCTCAACTGTAATGTTAGCGGCGTTGGTGAAGGCTTGGACGATCGGTAAAAACGAGTAGGTTGCTAAGGCCGGGGCTTCGTCGGTAAAGGTATAAATAATATCAGCGAGTTTGGTCATAACGATTCCTACAGCGAATTGCAATGGTCCATTTTTACATATCTAGACCGCAAAAAAAGACCGTCAAAAACATCGCCAATCAATGATTTTTTTGGCAAATTGCATTGAAACGCAGGAACATGGAAATGGGTTTAATTCTCAGGATTATTCATTAACAAATTTCCCACTACTTCAATCAAATGCTCAGGTGCCCCGATCGGTAACGGTAAAAAATATAATGGACGTAACTGGGGTAGTTCTTCCAAGGCTGCCCGATCGTCCTCTGTCACCAAAATCAAGAGTTTAGCTTTTGGGTCATTCATTCTCTGTGCTTTCTCCTTCAATTGCAACAAGAGACTCTCCCCGATCGTCCCATTCACCATCACTAACGCGGGAGTCGCCGCATCAAAATGCCCGATCGCCGTCTCACCATCCGCAATCCATGTCACCTGATAGCCCATAGGCGTCAAGAAATCACAGACTAAATTCGCCAACTCCTCCGTCTGCTCCACCAATAAAATATGCTGGGACACCCCATAACCCTCCGCTGCTCGAATCGGACGCGAAGCACGGGCATAGTCCACCGCACTGCGAATCTGTGAGGGCAAATGAACGGTAAAGGTCGAACCCTTGCCTATCGATGATTCCACCTCAATAGTGCCCCCATGCAACTCCACCAACTGCTTCGTCAGCGCCAATCCTAGCCCCGTACCGTCATAACTGCGTCGCCGATAGAAATCTAATTGTTGAAACTTCTCAAAAATTACCGATCGGTATTCCAGCGGAATCCCCATGCCACTGTCCACCACCTGTAAAAAAATATCCGACTCATTCCCCCAAAGCCTTAACACCACATTGCCGCCCTCGGGCGTAAATTTGATAGCATTGCTTAAAAGATTAATCAAAATTTGGCGAACCCGATTGGAATCTGCCGCAAAACCATGGGTCGTCGTCTCGTGATAGTGCAGATGGTCATCGAGAGAAAGTCGAATCTGTTTCGCTTCAGCGCTAGATGCAAACTCCTGAAGTAACTGCGCGGCCAAATCACCCATGACCAGATTGCTGGAATTAAGTACGGTTTGACCACTTTCAAGCTGCGACAAATCTAACATATCGCTAATAATTGCAAGCAATCGCTGACCCCGATCGTAAATAGTTTGTAAATAGGCGCGTTGTTTTTCTTCCGGTAGGGATCGTTCTGGGGTTTGGCGCAACAGAGTCGAGGCCATCCCAATCACACAAGTCAGGGGCGATCGTAACTCATGACTCACCAATGCTAAAAAATCTGACTTCGCCCGGTCCGCTGTCTGAGCCAGAAACAATGCATCCCGTAAATGTTGAGTCCGTTCTAATACTTTTTCCTCTAAACTCGATTTCTCGGCCTGCAATTCTGCATACAGACTGGCTTGATAAATTGCGATTGCTAAATTATCCGCAATCTGCTGAAGCCCTTGCCGTTCCTCGTCCTGCCAAATTCGATCGCCGCTACACTGATGGGCCACCAAAAGTCCCCAAATCCCTGTCTGGAGACGAATAGGTAAAATTAACTCCGCAGTAATAGGAGTCCGATCGGGAGAAATAAACGAGAGTGATGGGGTGTGATCAAACGCCGTAATCGTCAGCTTTCCCGCATGAATCAATTCAACTAGCGATGGTATTTCCGCATGGGCCAAGGATTCGCAGACAATACCACGGGGCACCGCCGAACCGAACCCAGTGGGAGCCATGCCATGTTGCTGCTGATAGATTAGCAACCGATCGATCGCCATGAATTGCCTAAGTTCATGAACCGTCTGCTTTAGAATACTCGGCAAATCATGACTCTGATATACAAGCGTCGTGATGCGATTGATAAGGCGTTCCTGCTCAATCTGGTGTTGCAAATCTTCTGCCGACAAGCGACGAACCATATGAGCGCCTACAAACTGCGATCGCAGCCAAATGTGATGGAGCTAATAAAATTTTAGCTAGATGTCTTTTTTAACTGCGTACTTCATTGTACGGGATCATTGTACGAGATAAATGGTGCAAGACAGACAGTGGTATAGGTTAAAGGCCAATATCAGATCAATGACATCTCACTGACATCAGGCCGCAATATGGGTCCGGTTTACTAGGAGAATAGAATTACTACCTCACGTCAGTTAATAATGAGCTTTAATCAAACGAGTGTTGACTGGACTGCCGGAAAAGTTACCCGCGCAATAAAAAAACGATTTGAGAATCTCTTCAAACCTATCCTGAAGTTTCTCACAATAAGTTTTATTGCTGTGTTTCTACTCATAGTTTATGTGCAGAAGGTCGAAATCCTCTGGATGGAGGTTGTGCAGGTTCCCCTGATGTTACCGCATTTGTCACCTGAGCTAGAGGGCTACCGCATTGTTCAAATTACTGACATCCATGCTGATGACTGGATGACCGCCGATCGGATTGCAAATATTACCCGTCAAATCAATGATCAACAGCCCGATCTCGTTGTGCTGACCGGAGACTTTGTGACTGGAGATGCCGATCGTTATTCTCCGGCTCTGAAAAGCTTTGCTCAACTCAAAGCTCCCGATGGTTCAATCGCAATTTTGGGCAATCACGACGAAGCGACCGACCCCCAGCTAATCACCAACGTCCTAGAATCAAGTGGCGTTCGAGTGCTACAAAATCAAGTCGTCACAATCACTAGTAAAGGTGCACCCTTAAATATTGCTGGGTTGGGGGACGCTTGGAGTGGCAAAGATGACATGGAAAAAGTTTTACAACAGCTTCCCGGCATTGGAGCATCCATCCTGCTGGCCCATGAACCCGATGTCGCCGATCGCACCGCTGAAACTAAAAAATTTGACCTGCAACTTTCCGGCCATTCCCACGGAGGACAGGTTAGTCTACCGTTTATCAAACTTGTTACGCCGCCCTTGGCTCACAAATATCCCCTTGGCCAATACCAAATTGCAGATTTAATTCAATACACCAGTCGTGGGGTTGGAACATCAGGAATCCGAGTCCGATTCAACTGTCGCCCCGAAATCACAGTCCTGACGCTCCATGCACCCACTCCTGAATCGACTAATATTTTGTAATAGATTTATGGTGATCCTATTTTTATAGGGATTTTTATGGCGCAACTACCGCCTTCTTCTCCGACCGTCGCGACGAGACCGCTTGACGCGATCGAGATCATGAAGCACCCACCGATTTAGATTCAATAATCCAGAATTTAATACTGTCATCATTGATTAACAACGTATCAAGTTCGGGAACCGTCATTGTTCTTCGTCCGAACTTAATCGGTTCACCCGCCACATAAATTTTTAGTATACAGCCAGTCCGATGATCCCAAAATATCCGATCGTTTTCTAGTGTGGGCTTGATGCGCTGATCAATACAAACATTTAGAAAATGATCATAACTTTTAGGTGACATGATCAATTCAATAGAAGTTCCAGTAGAGGGAGATAGCATCGTCAGCGCAACAGCCGACTGTCCAGCAATAGCGTGATCAATCCGCATTCGATTTAGACTACGAGACAAGAACATAATGCTATTGACTATGTCTCCACATTGTGTGTAGCTTACCGAATCATGAAATTTCTTTACTAAGGCCGGCTGTACTGGCGACTGACCTAACTCCTGATTTTTTAGTGAAGTAGCAACATTTCGGTCTATTACATTTCTTTCAGAAATCATTAGAATCCCCTTTCAACTAGCCTAGTTGAATAAACCGACTGGTAAATGCATGATCACAATTCGACCTTCAGAAAATAAACCTAGGTCTTGACATCTTGAAGCAACAACACTAACAGTCTCTGAGATTCCATATCGCTCCAAGTCTTGGACAATAGTGACTATGGGGGTATTACGAAGCAAATGTGGCCTATGACTTACAAATAGCAACCCATCCTCTTTTTTCACCACACAAAGAAAGATCTGATGTTCAATTAAAATGTATGCATAAGAAATAAAATATATAATTTATACATACATTTTAACTGTAGCCATGTTTGACAGGTTAAGGAAAAAGTCAGTTTTCAAAGTGGCTGAGTACATAGATGGAAGAGTCCTCCACTAAAGTTTTTACTTGTATCAGTATTTATACCCATAAAAGTAAAAATTTTAAAGTTCCACATTTAGTGAATTTGTTAAAAAAGACACTATATGTAGCGTTTGACAAACTAGCTAGATGCTCAATCTAGCAGACATCATCTGTAGTTTGTATATTCACTTATATATAGTGAGTATAGGAACTTCCCAATATGAAGTGTTAACCTGTGGTCTAGGTAACCATACCGTCTGGTTCGA
Source organism: Cyanobacteriota bacterium (assembly GCA_026389365.1). GTDB lineage: Bacteria > Cyanobacteriota > Cyanobacteriia > Leptolyngbyales > Leptolyngbyaceae > JAAFJU01. Next base: position 17,912 of record JAPLHZ010000214.1, on the reverse strand, counting down.
TTTTCAAATGTCGCCCTCGCCACAAAATATCATTTCCCCAACAACCGATCAGCCATGTCATAAAGCTTACGCAATCTCGTGCGAGAAGCCATGGAAACCAGTTCCTAAGTGGGCTTGCATCCATGGCCCAGCAGGCGATCGTAGCTTGTAGATAACGCATTAAGACTAGGCCAAAACTCACTTGCCTGATCCACAATGGAACCCCTGGATACAGCAATGAAACAATGATTAGAGTTAATCCATATACTGAACCAAAACAGAACAACATTGTGTAATACGTATTTCCTCTATTGAATCGAATAGTACGTGACCATCGCAGTTCCCGTGTATACAATTGATATAAATTTTCGTTTCCCGTATCGGACTCTAAAACGCTGGACAAAAGTTCTATCTTTGCTCCTGCTCTAGCACAACGTTTGCCAAGATTGTAGTCTGAACCAATCCGATCGAGATGAAGTCCGCCCGCCTGCTCCAGAGTATCTCGGTGTAATGCGATCGTCATGCCAATGGCAAACCTTAACCCGCCATCAAGTTTGCGAGCAATCAGGACGCTGGGAATGAAATCACAACATCGATTCAGGGAGGCGATCGCGCTGGTTAGTGTTTTTGGCTGGCGGGCAATGAAGGCACAGGTAATAACGTTTGCGTGATGATGCACTAAGGGATACATTACTTGCCTAATATAGTGAGGCGTTACGGAAATGTCGCTGTCGGCAAAGATGAGCCATGTGTGGTGAGCGGCTTCGAGAAGATAGCTCAATGTACTGTCTTTGTAGTTAGCTCCACGGGGCGGCAGGTCGATGAAGAGTCGGACCCGATCGGGATAGGTCGCCTGAATCCTTTGCAGAATCGGGATTGCGGGATCTTGCGGGTCAGCGATCCCGAACAAAACTTCGTAGCTTCCGCAGTCGATTTGTTGACAGAAGGCTTCCCAATTGCGCGCGGCTCGATCGTCCAATCCGCAGATTGGCACCATTAAGGAAACGGACGCAGATATGACAGCGCGGTCATGGGTTGGGGCGATCTTTTTTGGTTGCCATGGTTTGAAAAAGTCCAACGTCGTCCAAATGCATGCGATATAAAACAATCCACAGCCTGCAAACAATGCGCTAATTAAGATCTCTACAATCATTGTTATTTTAAGCAAATTGTTTTAAGCAATACTGCCTCGTTTTCTAGCTTCTTTGTAAGAAGTTCCCACATTGCGAATCCCAGCCCGAATCATCTGTTGTTCTAATAGAGCAAAAAAACGCGATCGATCGCCCCCACGTACCACCGCCTGATTGTGGGCTTCGGCCAGTGCCACCGGATATCCGTAACCCTTCGTCACCTGGGCTAACACTAAACTCAAGGCCGAACTCAGCAGGGCATTATCCGCCGCAACCCATTCCGGGACTTCTACCCGTGCCACTTCGCTACCGACATGAACATAGCAAAAGTAGATGCATTGTTCTTCATAAAAGCTCTGAATTTTTGCAGAACTTTTCCACAATGGCGATCGTTCCCCTGGTTTTAACAATCTTCCCCACAAGGCACTATCCCGTAACGGTTCTAGCACTTGACAGGGCGCTTTATCGGGAAGATTGTTGCAGTGACTCATACAGTCAGGAGCCGTATAGGGACAGGTTTGAAGCCGTAAAAAGTTGAGACTTTCACCACTACGAGACGCGCTGATATAGCCCACCATGGGTACACGGGCACGTTGCAACGATCGCCATGCCGCCAAAATGGGTTGCAAAATTTGGTCTCGTGCTTCGCTGGGGAGTTGTTCTAAAAACCAATAAATCAACGATCCATCCACCATGGCGATCGTGGGGACGGCGATACTGATGCCTGTTTTGGGTCGGGTCGGGCTGGGGTCCGGTTCGGCAATTAATGAAAGTTGCTGGGATGATTTGTTAAGCCGTTTGGGATTGGCGATCGGTTCTAACTCGGGTTCTATGGTCTTAGCCATCAGATCCAATAGAGGAAGATCCGACGGCAGATGAACGCCCCGAAGCAGGGGATTTTGATGGAGTCTAGATTGATGGTGATGGGCATATTGAGCGAGTTCAGCGAGGACTTCGATTTCGGTAATCGTCCGACGATAACTCATCCATTCTTCAGTGCGAATGCCCCATTGCCGCGATACAAATAAGTCTTCAGGTCGATAGAATACTTCTGGAAGGCTATCAAGAAGAGGCTGTTTGCCTTGACCATAGTGCAGAACGATCCGACCTGTGTTGATTAAGTAACAGTAGGCAATTTCGTGGTGGCTGGGTGCAATTTGGGATCCGTCTGTGGCGATGACGGTGTGGGCCTGAGGTGCCGGGGGAATAGCGGCGCGGGTTTCTAAGCCTTCAACCGGAATAGCGGCGGTAAAAATTAGCCGATCGCGCCAATGGTCCTGACGATCGACCAAATCCGCCTGTATGGTTTGGGCTTGGGCAATCAGAATTTCGGCATAGTCAAGTTTCTGTTTCAGAGCCGTTGACTCATTGGCCAAATGTTGACTAATGCCTTGCATCTGCCGTGCTAACTGATTAAAGTCGAGCATGTGATGGGTTGATCAGATGGTGATCAGATGGTGTTAACGAGATAGTTCTTGCGTACCATCATAACGGAAGGCACGAATAAATTATCGAACTCACGCATTCAGAAACTCACGCATTTATAAACTTAGCCATTTATAAACTTAGCCATTTATAAACTTAGCCATTTATAAACTCAGGTAATGTCACAAGCTGAATCCGATCACTCTTTTGGGCCAGATCATGATCTTTCGGAAGGCTATAGCCCCAATCAGCAAATAACAACGTTACCGAATCGAGTTCGGTATGGGTCGCGATCGTTTGTAAGGTTTTGAGCCGATCTTCAATGAAGGTGATGTGGCTATAGTTGGGTAACAATTCTATTAAGGTCTCGTATTTGGGGCGCTGTTTTTCTTTGCCATAAATTCGGCTAGGCTCAAGGTCAAGGCCGTTACGATCGAGCAATGCTTTAATAAACCGTGCTTCTTTGGTACTAATGATAAGAAAGTGATCCAGCGATTTTAAATAGTCGAGCATTCCTGGATAAAAATCATGCAAGGACAGCCATTGTTCTAAATCCTGTGCAATCCATCGATCGCGAACTTCATCTACAACTTGCCCCACATCCAGCGGACTCAGCCGATGATGATGCAATAGCTCTAATGCAATGTTCGACCAGTCACTTAAAATATTTGACTCTGTAAATCCCGATTCTAATGCATGAATAACGATCGGCATTTCCCAGCCCGTTTCAACCACCGGACGCAACCGAGAAAATGCGCTTTCTAACTCTCTAGAGGGCAGATCTTGATCATGTCCCCAAATCTTACTGTAGACCCGCCAAGAGGTCTGAAAATACTCACGTAGTCCGTTGCAGACTACACCGTCGAAGTCAAACGCCAATACACTAGATAAGGACATCGCTATTCTAAATCCAGAAAATATGATTGTAAGCTAATCACTGCATTTTCTATGAATTGATTGAAATAGACTTTATCAAACTTGTCAGATTTATCTAAAACTGGGGCGCTAGGATTCGAACCTAGGAATGCCGAGACCAAAACCCGGTGCCTTACCACTTGGCGACGCCCCATTGCGTTCCACGTAAACAAATATAGCAGACTACCCTAGGCTGCTGTCAATACTTTTTACGTGTTTGCTCCCAGAGCGGCTTTTGGAATAAATCTTCTGTTTTGTCGTGCTACTTTAGGGTTCTAGGAAAGGTGTGTCCTAAAGAATGTGCATTTTGAGGAGTTAGCCGCGTGAATGCAGCAGAACAAGCAAATACTCTTGAAAATGCGACTAAAATCGCTACCGTCGTCAATATTTTTAAACGATCGTTCCCGGATGCAACCTCTGACCTGAAGCCATGGGCAACGGACCCGGACACTCGGGAACAGGTGGATCCCCATTCTATCGATATAGGATTTCACTTCCCCGGCTGGAGTCGTCGGTATCAATGTCGTAGTGTGTTGGTGCAGGTGCGCTTTTACCTCGACCCGGAGTCAAAGGAACGACGGGCAATAGGGGCGGAAGTCGCAGGTTTTAATCATGTGGGCGAACAGTGGCGGCTCGCTACGGTGAAAGATTGGTGCTTTGTTGGGTCGGCCATACCCGAGGATGAGCCTCAGAGCGCCCTGAAGTTTTTCTGTCGTGAGTTGTTGACGGTCTTTAATCATTGCGAGTCGGATGCGTCTTCGGGGTAAGAAGCGACCTATAAAAAATCAGCCATGCCTCCGATCGGAAAACATGACTGATTTTTAGGGGCTATCGATGTAGGTAAATACTCGGAGCCAACGAATTACAATGCTTACGTTATTCTGCAAGCTGTGAAATCGGCTTGAGAACAGTTGTCTCCTTAACATTGCGCTTAGTCACAACCCATTCGGTATTGCCCAGCAAATGGTCATACACGGCAATAATTGCAATCATGCTCTTGAAGACACAATAGAACGGAATGAAAACGCAATACACGAGATAAGCCCAGGAGGGCTGTGGATTTGCTTTGTGACGGACGATCCAGGCAGCGATCGCTTGGGTGGGTCCACTGATTAAGGTCAAGACTGTGGTAATCCAAAAATAAACTGGATCAATTTCCGGCATATCAGTTTGGCTCAAAATTAAACTGAGCAAAATTGGAAACGTTTGAAGCGCCACAAAATGGAAGGTGGCACTAAAAACCAACAACATTGTCCAATAGCCTTTCTGCCAAGGATCCAAAAATGAGGATTTCAGCAAGGGGATCTGGTGTTCTATTGCAACTTCGGTCCAGCCCTGTGCCCACCGTTTCCGCTGAGACCAAAACGACTTCAGGTCTTCTGGTGCCAGTTCAGTGGTGATGATACGAGGATCATGAACAATCTGATGGCCATCTAGCATCGCTCGCAAACTAGCATCAATATCTTCTGTCAACATCTCGGGCGAAAATTTCACCTGCTTCAGACTTGAGGTTTTCCAATATCCATTGGATCCGCAAAAAATTCCCGTATCAAATAATAATGACTTGGCCGGATGACTCGCGCCATACATACACTCAAATTCCACCGCAATCATTTGGGTCATGAAGTTAAGACCAAAGTTCCGAATCACATTCCGACCCTGAACCGCCGAATAACGTCCAGTGGAGAGCCAGTTCCACGCAATTTCAAAACTGTCAGGACTAGGACGATGATCCGCGTCTAGGATCCCTGTGATTTCGCCTTTGACCATTTTCATCGCCGCATTCAAGTTCTCCGCCTTCGATCGGCTCCCCTCAACGCGCAACAATTTCAATTCGGGATTCTGTGCAGCCAAATTCGCGAGTTCGGCTTCGATCTCGGGCAAGTCGATCGGTGTGTTATAGGCCAGTACTAATTCAAACCCAGCCGCTGGGCGCTGCATGGTGTCGAGAATGTAGTTCAGCGTTTCTAAAATAATGCTTTGCTCGTTTGGCAAATAGGCTGCAACAACTAGTGAACAACTTGGAAGCGCTTCGTTTATATCTGAACCGACGGGTAAAAAGAATGCGGGATTGCGACGACGGAGTCTCAACACGCGTTGAATTAGTCCAAGTCGGGGCCGTTTGCTGACGCGATTTGAACTGTACGTGAGCGCTGTGGAGATCGCTTCTCCCATGACAATGATGGATGTGACAAAGTACAACACTGGAATCATCCAATGAAGCGCTAAGAGATTGCCTTGATTATGCAAAATTAAGGTGTAGACGATCGCAGGAAAGCCGATTACTACAACATGGGTGAAGATGATTTTGTCGAGAATAGTCCCGAACAGCACAAAGGAAGATTTAAATGGGTTCGGGAATCGTAAGTTTCTCAACATTTGGTTTCTGGATAGACCCTTTCGCATAGTAGTGTTGTCAAAAGCAAGTGGGAAATGGGTATCGACTACTTAGTGTAATGTACCCAATGTAAAGCTATGTGTAGCATACTCTATGAACCTAGAAGCATGATCATTACTTATGGTGATCCAATGTAACGATCGGGGTTTCCGAAAATTATGCCCAAGTTCATCATTTTTTATGGATTATCCCATCAACTTTAACATGCAACCAATTTGCAAAAAAAACTAAAAGCCGCCAGCAATCATATACTGGCGGCTTTATCAAGTTAGTTCAGATTTCAGTATCTAGTTAATCAGAATCTAATTGGTTAGATACGAGACATAACTTGCACTTTTTCGGGGACAGTTGTGTATTCTGCGACAATTTGACGAAGTTCATCACCGTCAATGGTTTCGCGCTCTACCAGCAAATCAACCAAGCGATCGATCACTTCACGGTTTTCACGAACAATCTTCAGCGCAACTTCGTAGCCATGTTCTGCAAGCATTCGTACTTGGGAATCAATCCGGGCTTGAATTTCTTCGGAGCATTCCGAACGTGTGGTCCAGTCGCGGCCCAAGAATACTTCACCTTGTTGACTCCCCAGGGACACCGGACCTAAGTCCGACATGCCATAGCGAGTCACCATTTGACGGGCTAAGCCAGAAACCATTTGCAAGTCTCCACCCGCTCCAGTCGTAACCTCAGCATCACCAAACACAACTTGTTCAGCCGCTCTTCCACCTAAAGCTCCGGCAATGCGGGCCATAAGCTGCGATCGTGACACTAGGCCAGAGTCTTCGTTGGGCATAAACCAGGTTAAGCCCTTTGCTTGTCCGCGAGGAATCAAGGTGACTTTCTGGACTGGATCGTGGTCCTTGACTAAGGTGCCGACGATCGCGTGACCAATCTCGTGATAAGCGATCAGGCGCTTGCTCTTGCTGTCGGTTAAGGGTGTACCTTCCATTCCAGCAACCACACGATCGACTGCTGCATCCACTTCATCCATGGTGATCGCATCTTTGCGACGACGGGCGGTGAGAATTGCAGCTTCGTTGAGAAGGTTAGCAAGATCGGCACCAGAGAACCCAGGAGTCCGACGCGCAATGGTGTCGAGGGAAATATCATCCCCCAGTTTTTTGTTGCGGGCATGAACCTGCAAGACTTCTAGGCGACCTTTGATGTCGGGAACATCGACTTGGACTTGACGATCGAAACGACCGGGACGAAGCAATGCCGCATCCAAGACATCCGCTCGGTTAGTTGCCGCAACAATGATGATGCCAGAGTTGCCTTCAAAGCCATCCATTTCCGTTAGGAGTTGGTTAAGGGTTTGTTCACGTTCGTCGTTTCCGCCGCCAATTCCAGCGCCACGTTGACGACCAACCGCATCAATTTCATCGATAAAGATAATGCAAGGTGCGTTTTCTTTGGCTTTTTTGAACAAGTCACGAACGCGAGATGCACCGACTCCGACAAACATTTCGACGAATTCAGATCCAGAGATGCTGAAGAAGGGTACGCCCGATTCTCCTGCGATCGCTTTGGCCAAAAGTGTTTTACCCGTTCCCGGAGGTCCGACAAGAAGCACACCCTTGGGGATTTTTGCACCGATCGCACTGAATTTCTCAGGTGTTTTCAGGAAGGTTACGACTTCTTGAAGCTCTTCTTTAGCTTCTTCAATCCCAGCCACATCGTCAAACATCACGCCTGTTTTAGCGTCCATTTGGAAGCGCGCCTTGGATTTACCAAAGTTCATCGCTTGTCCAGGACCACCGGGCATGTTGTTCGATCGGCGGAACAAGAAAAACAGGCCCGATAGTAAGATAACTGGGAACACTAAGTTACCCAAAATGCTCAAGAGCGCGCCGTCGTTACCAATGGGATGGGAATCTAGTTCAACATTTGAATCACGCAATCGGGCGATTAGGTCTGGTGAGCTACCGGGTAAATCGACCCGTAGCCGTTGCACCCGGTTATCCAATTCAGGATCAAACGCTTCAACAATTGCCGTCCGTCCGCCATCGTACAGATCAACACTCTTGACGCGTTTAGCATCTAGATATTCCAGAAACCGCCCGTAGGTCATCCGAGTGCTGGCCGCATTGCGGGCGGTATTATTCGCTGGGTTCGTGGTCATGGGCATGAACGAACTCTGCCAGATGAAAAATCCGACAACAATAGTAGGTAATGCCCACAGCAGAACAGTCTTCAGAGTTGGTTTCATAGAGTCAATACGCTCTTAAGGTTTGGATGCAACGGCTTAGAGAAAAACTTTGCCCTGTTGGGTAAATCCATTCTGGATCTATAAATCCGATGGATCCACCCTTTAATGGGTAATCGTTTAATCCTGAGAACATTTGTTAACTTAATTTAACATTAATCCCTAACCTTCGGTAATCAAGCTTGAGAGAGTGTTTGAAAAGTTGAAGGTTGGGGCGGTTGAGACCCGATCCTCCTAGTCCCCTTGACAACAGCAATTCCAAATTCAAACTCTGCAACTCGGGAGCTTGGCGGTTGAAACCGCAGCTACACAAACGAAGTCCACCTAAAGTGGACTCAAAGCGTCATGACTCTCCAATTTGGAAGTCTTAACCCGCCTTGGGCGGGTTTTTGTTTGTGTAGCCGCGACTTTAGTCGCCGGGTATTTTGGATATGACCCTTGAATTTGGAATTGCTGCCTTGACAAGGGGGAACTGGAAAAAGAGGGGAAGTAGGGTTAGACTCAAGGGCTATCTGAGTTTGTGAATTTGAAAGGAGACGATCGGTCCCTACCGCGCTAAGCTAAATTCCTAAGTGAACGACTGACACCAATACTGACGGCTGCGAATCTGTGCGAGGGGAAGAGGTTTCATGACTGTTATTCAAGGAAATTGGCTGCTCGCCATCGCTCCAGACATTACTCTAGACAGTGGCGTGCCCGATGCGAAATTTTTTCTGTGGGCCGAAGAGTGGCGTAGTGGTGTAATTGCGGAAGAATCGATCGGGAATTCAGCCAACCCTCTGCATCCTTATAGTATGAGCAGCGAGAACTTACGGAATTGGTTAAAGCAGCAAACCCTCTGTCCGTTATCAGCTCAGACCGCATTTAGGAGTGAAACCTGCACTATTTCATTGCCGACGGTTGACGGATTGCCGATCATTTCTGAACAGACCGATCGAGAGGCTGAATCGATCGGGTTGCAACCTTGGTCCGTTCAAGGCATTTCACTCTCCATTTCTGAGGCCTATCACTGGTTATCCCATTTGCCGCTGCATCGTCAAGATACCTCATGGGCGTGGATGAGCGACAGTTTGCTGTACTGGGTACATATGGTGCGGTGGAGCATGAGCTTGATGGTGCGCGGGAAATATTTGCCGCAGGTATTAGGTGAGGCACGATCGATCGCCTACTGGACCGTTCTACTCGATAGTGCAACAGATCAGTCCCATCTTCAGCATTTTGTCCAAGGCTTTCCCCCAAGTTGTCGTTTTTATGGGTTGGAATCTCAGGAATTGTTGCCCCTTCAACGATTGCAAGATCTAAAAGTCTATTTAATGACGGTGTTGGATACGGTAATTAACCATGCAGTGCGATCGATTGCCCCGGTGATCACGCCAACCACTAGCCTCGGCCCTTGGTTGAAACCCGTCGAAACTCAGGTATCAGGGACGATCGCAGCAACTTTAGCGCCCCAGCTTGAGGCTTGGTATTCACCGTTGCAAGATGCGAGTCGATCGTTTCGGGTGGCGGTTAAGTTGAATCCTCCCCAGTATGGAGCGCGGGAATGGCAGTTGGAGTATGGGTTGCAGGCGGTGGCGGATTCGAGGATTTGGATGACAGCGGCGCAGGTTTGGAAGTCTCCCGCCTCTCGGCTGGAATGGTCGGGACTGCGGCTGAACGATCCCCACGAGACATTTTTGGCGGGGTTGGGCAATGCTTCAAAACTGTTTCCGGTGCTCGAATCTAGCCTCAGAACCTCTCGGCCAATGCAGTCGATCTTGGATGCAAATCAAGCCTATGAATTGATTCGATCGGTGCGATTCAAGTTGCAAGACCATGGCATTGGGGTCGTGTTGCCAGCGGGGTTGAGCGATCGGCAAGAGAATACGCGATTTGGGCTTAAGCTGTCTGCTGATTTGCCTAAGCTGAAAGGCGAACAACCGAGAATGGGATTGCAAGGGCTGTTGAATTTTAAATGGGATCTGGCGATCGGGAAGCAGACCATTAGTAAGGCGGAATTTGAGCGACTGGTGGCTTTGAAAATGCCTATTGTGGAAATCAATGGCGAATGGGTTGAACTCAAACCCCAGGATATTCGCGCGGCTCAGGCGTTTTTTGACAATCGTAAAGTCAATCCGACGCTGACATTGGAAGATGTGTTGAGAATTGGTTCAGGCGATGGAAAAATTATTGAAAAGCTGACGGTCGTGGACTTTGAAGCCTCGGGAGTTCTGCAAGAATTGCTCCAAACTCTACAGAACAATCAAACGCCCGATCCCATTGAATCTCCTGCTGGATTGAATGGCACCTTGCGACCGTATCAAAGCCGAGGGGCTGGCTGGCTAGCCTTTCTAGAACGCTGGGGATTGGGTGCTTGTCTTGCGGATGATATGGGATTGGGAAAAACGGTACAGTTTTTGACCTTGATGCTGCATTTAAAGGAACAAAATGCGCTAATTGGACCCACATTATTGATTTGTCCAACATCTGTGATGGGAAACTGGGAGCGGGAAGTGCGGAAATTTGCACCGAGTTTGACGGTGTTATTACATCATGGGACTGGCCGATCGCAAGGGCCTAACTTTGTGACGCGCACCCGAAAAATCGATCTCGTAATTACCAGCTATGCCTTGGTTACTCGCGATATTAATACGCTTAAACCAATTTCTTGGCGCGGATTGGTTCTTGACGAAGCGCAGAATATTAAAAATGCGGATTCAAAACAAACCCTATCTGTCCGGGAACTCACGGGCCAATTTCGCATTGCATTAACGGGGACGCCTGTGGAAAACCGTCTTTCTGAACTTTGGTCCATTATGGAATTTCTGAATCCCGGCTATCTCGGATCCAAACAATTTTTCCAGCGGCGATTTGCAATTCCGATCGAAAAATATGGCGACACCATGTCATTGCAAATGTTACGGAGTATGGTTCAACCCTTTCTGTTACGTCGTTTGAAGACCGATCGGACTATCATTCAAGATTTGCCAGACAAACAAGAAATGACGGTGTTTTGTAATCTTGCGCCCGCTCAAGCGGCTCTTTACCAAACCGTTGTTGATCAATCTCTCTCTGATATTGAAGATGCTGAGGGCATTCAACGACGCGGTATGATTTTGGCGTTATTAACGAAACTCAAACAACTTTGTAATCATCCTGGACTTATTGATAAAGGGAATGAGGCTGATATTGCAACATTAACCCGTGATTCTGGCAAGCTAAAGCGATTAGTCGAGATGCTGGATGTGGTGATTTCTGAGGGCGATCGGGTATTGATTTTCACGCAGTTTGCAGAATGGGGAAAACTATTGCAAAAGGTGCTGGCTCATGAATTCAATGAAGAAGTCTTGTTTCTGTATGGGAGTACGCCACGGATTAAACGAGAGGCAATGGTCGATCGGTTTCAGCAAGATCCAAATGCACCAAAGATTTTGATTTTGTCATTAAAAGCAGGTGGTGTTGGCTTGAATTTAACCCGTGCAAATCATGTGTTTCATTTCGATCGGTGGTGGAATCCGGCGGTGGAGAATCAGGCGACCGATCGGGCATTTCGGATTGGACAAACCCGTAATGTACAAGTTCATAAATTCGTTTGTATTGGCACATTGGAGGAAAAAATTCATGACATGATCGAAAGCAAAAAAGCCTTGGCGGATCAAGTAATTGGGGCGGGAGAATCTTGGATTACGGATCTTGATACGGATCAACTTCGCAAGCTTTTGGTCTTCGATCGAAGTTCAATGATTACTGAATGAGTCCATGTTGCTATAGTTTATTTATATTCAGATCTTGACTAGTATTAGATAAAATTCTCACACATTAGAATAGCACAACACTACAATTGATTTCGCATTTTAAGTTGGAGATAACGATCGACCAATTGATCGGAAATTTGATTGACGGGCGCATCTAATATCAATACACCCTTACGCTTCAATTGTTCAAAGGCAACCTGACGCTGAGCTAATAGATCGAATGCCACCGATCGTTCGTAGGCCGCTGTCAGTCGATCCTCTACGTCTTCAGTACTATGTGCAATACGATCGATTTCGGGATCGCGCAATGCTACACAGAATGGTAAGTAGCGCGGGGCCAATCGTCCCAAGGCAACGAGTAGTTCTGAAGACGCGGTGGTATCTATTAAATCGGTAATGACTACCACCAAGGCTCGTCTCGATTGCTGACTCAAAATAGAATTAACTGAGGTCAAATAGTCAGGTTCTGTTAAATCAGGTTGAATTGGCGTGAGTTTTTCTAACAACCTGTGAAAATGCGCTTCTCCCCGTTGCGGTGGAACCCAAGTATGGATAACCCGATCGAATACTGCCACTCCCACCCGATCGTCTCGTTTAATTCCCGTTAAGGCCAATGCTAATGCTGCATTCAATCCCCAATCAAATCGCTGCAAGGATTCAACATTCGCCGTCATCAGCCGCCCACGATCGAGCATGATGATCATTGTCTGTTCTTGTTCAGGTTCCAAAACCCTCACCAAAGGCCGACTTCGGCGAGCCGTCGCTTTCCAATCAATCAATCGAGGATCATCGCCTTCGCCATATTCCCGAAGTTCTGCAAATTCTGTGCCAATTCCAAATTTACGCCGTTGTTTGAGTGCGCCGGAGGTCTGCAATGCTAGGCGAATGGTGAGCGATCGTAAGGCTAATAGATCAGGATAAACATTTACTAGTTCTGTTTCGTGAGTTTTCCAATCCATCCAAACCAAACCCCACGGACTGAGTTGCCGTACTTGAATTTTGCCCCATTTATAAGTTCCGCGCAGAGTTGGTTTTGCGGTGTAGGTAAGCTGTTTTGTTTCGTATGCTGCAATTTTGGTGGATAGAAACGCCTGAGAGACGGTGAAATAGTCAAGGGGATAGCCATCTCGAATTTGAACAGTAGTGGGCCGATCGCCGGATTGTAAGGTCAATATTACGGGATTGTCTCGGCCAATGGAAAGTTTTGACTGCGGCTGACGAGTGACCCGTATTTTTTTTTGGCTGCCATTCCAAATGTCTAGTAATGCTAAAAGCAAAATTACAATATCAAACAATAACATTAAAACTAATGCAATCACGATCGCATTTCCACTCCCACCCAATGCTGCAAAAACCGTCGCAACAAGACCACCGAGAGTGAGAAGTAGGTACAATCGAAGGGTTGGAATCATAATGAGATTAGTAAATTCTTGATATTATTTTATACCAAATCAACGGGTCTCGATCGCCTGACTCATTAATTCAAAATCACTCCCATCGATCGAGTTCTGCTGACCAATATTGAACCAGCGCGATCGTAGTAGCTCGTCTTGATTCAAATGTCGCAGCAATCCAAATTAATGCCAATCCCAATGTAATTCCTAATGCCCAAAGTAACATTGAGTAATTGCTAATGAATACAATAAGTTGTCGTAGAACTTGAAATAAAAACAACAGTGTTCCGATATACAAATAAGCCCTAGTTCGGACTACTAATCCAACAGCCACTAACCCCAATCCTAACAAAATGATAAACAGTCCCAATGCCCAATTTAACTCCGCTTGAACTAATGCGGTCAATGACAAAAGACCGATCGCCAAACATCTGAGCCAGTGACGTTTTTGGCGATTATTTTCACCCTGAAATCCTGGATCACACTCCACCGAAAATACCATCGCCGCTGACACCACACTCACATACCACAGCGGATCATTCAGCTCCCAGAAATGTAATAGTCTAAATGAAGCCCACATCCCCAGCAATACACTGACATAGCTAAGACCAAACCGTTTGGAGGCGATCGCTAACCAAGCATAGAAACTCCCAGCAAGTAGCAATCCAGGAATATTCACAATCCAGGCGGTCATGATTAATACAATTCCCGGCAGCGCAATTGCACAATTACGAATCGGGTCGATCGCAGGCCAACCTAACTTAACCCAAGGCACCACAGCCAAGCCAAAGGCAATCCCAGACGCGATCGCGACACCCCAAGGATACAACACGGCATTTGGCAAAAATCTGGACAATACAATCTCGATCGCCACACATAACGGAATCACCGCACCATATAGCCAATTACTACGATTACGACCTTGAACAAATCCATACAAACTCAATAGTCCAAAACACAATGCTAAGTTCCACAATCCTGCAACACTTAAAGGTGAATTAAAACTAGAGATTGTTACAAAACTGGCAATTCCAGTCGCAATAGTCCAGTGAGCATTTGGTGAGATCTGAATGTCTTCGGCTGATAAAGCAAAGCCGCGTTTGATCACAGGTCGCAAACTTTGCATCAACCAAGCGATCGCTACCGAGGCTAAGGCAAACAAGACTAGCCGATCGTTCACGCCCCAAGGCATAGCCCCAGTCATATTGATTTGATGAGTTAACAGATAGCTAACGATCCACTCCACCCCAAACCCAATTCCTAACAAACTCCAAACTTGCCCCGAACCACTACCACGAATTACCAGTCCCAACATCATTAATAAACCATCAATCAAAACCATTCCACTGGTATATCGATCGAGCCATGGTACCGTCGCCAATTGAGCGGGAAATATCCAGCCCAATGTTTCAAGAATGATGGCACAACCCACACTCACCATGACAATTCCGATCGCCCACCGATCCAACGCCTCTGCATAATTGGACAACAATTGAGTTCGATTTGACGAAGTTCTAGAAACTACTCGACCCCGCAAGCCCTGCCGCAACCCCCACAGCATCAGCACTACCATTCCCGGCCAAGGAGCGCCCACAAACGCCGATCGCTCCATAACAGCTTGGACAAATAACAATAGAATGCCAACCGTCATGGCGGATGCAGCCAGACTCCGAATCACTCTCGTATTCAACACCATAAGCACAAATGCGATCGCAGTAATGGTAATGACACTATTAGAATTCCAATTCGTAATCGGAATTGCTGCCACGATCGCTCCAGCACTTGCAATACTAATATCACGAGCGGTTACAGGCATATTTGTTACTGATTGTCCCTTAATTCGCGCTCCCATTGTTAACACGGCTGGAATCACCCACCACAAGAGCGTCCAGCCAATACCCAAGCGAAATAATCCAGTATTGCCATAACTTACAACTGACAGTAATGAAAACAAAGCTAGTAATGCTAGAGCCAAACCCGCAACCCAGGCACTTTTCTTCCAAATCCGATCGCGCAATCCCAAACACAACGCCCATTCCAACCCCGCACCAACAATACAAACTAAGGCCCAACCAACCCCGCTCCACTGAACAGTGCTCAATACTGAAATTTGCCATTCACATACGGAAATCATACTGACAATAGCAACTATTTGAGTCAAATATACTAATGGCTTTGGGTAATCTTGATTGGGTGTTGATTGCAGTTGTAATAGATTTCCGACGGCCAGAATTATAAATAACATTAGAAAATAAATCGATCGCACCGCTGGATTGAATAGCCCTGGCAACGCAAACAATCCACCCATCAACGCCGCCCATCGTAAGGCAACCACGTTTAATTCTGGCTTGTGGGCACGTTTCAAATCATAACTAAACCCGATCGTTACAATTAACGGCACTATAAAACTAAGTCCCGACAATTCCCAAGGCGCATCAACCTGAGTAATTTTCATTGCACTATTTAAGACCGCTAATCGAAATGATTCCGGCACCATCACCTGCATCAACCAAAACGTCTGGACTCCAACAGCAATCAACCCCGACACCACCAACGCTTCCCAACGCTGGCGTAATCGTCGCCATAACAATGCCAAAATCAAGCCACTCACTCCCAACGCCGACCACCCCGAATCTAACGTCACGCACCAGCCAATCCCCAACAAAAATGCTCCAACACTTGAAGCTAAACCTTGCGATCGTTCTGCGCGCTGCCAACACAATACAAGCCCTGAAATCGCAAATGCAAGCCCCAAATCACTCAGCGGCACCTGCGCCCCTAATACCGATCGCACCATCAACAACCCTATACCACACACTGCAATCACTGGCCTAAGATTGCTAGATTGATCGGAAGGTGAATTAGCCGTTGAAGTAGTCTGAGCCAAATTCGATTGCAATTGAATGAATGCTGTCCCGATCGTCCCGGCATATACAGCACCAATGGGAAGTCCTGAAATCATCCAACCCCAATGCAACAGGCTTAACCCCATATAATTTACTTGTAACAATCGGGACTGCGATCGTAATAACAAACTCTGCATTCCAAACAATAATAACCCCGCCACAATACTAATCACAATGCCAACGGGCGATCGCCACAACTGAAACCCGTCCATCATCCAAAAATTCACAGGCACAATCAACAACGTCGCCACTCGCAGCATTTGGCTGGTCAATCGAAGATTCTCATGGGTCGCCGTCCACAGCGCTGCACCCCCGAATGCCACGCTATAAGTCCATAAAATACTGTATTGACCGATCGTTGAAACGTTATCCCATTGCAACGAGGCCAATACTGCTGATGAGATTACGACTAAAAACACGCCCAAAAATAGCAGCCACATCACTCCCAATTCCGCCATAAACCCAGATAAAATTCTTATGACAATAGAAGGTTCAGAAGACCCTTCGGAAGAATACTGAGGTATTTCACCAATCCGATCGTCAGGAGGAGCGGACACATTGTTGAGAACGAATTGCCCAGAATTTATGGAGCTGCTGGTTTTTGCGATCGGTGCAATAGTAGTAGCACTAGCCACTTCTGGCACCGTAGAGACTAAGTATTGTTTAGCCCAACGCTTCACCTCACTATCCGAAATCAACCCTAGTTTTAACCAGAAATCTAGTCCATTTAGAAGTTCGGGATGATCATCAAGGAGCATTAGCTCTAGGGGAATGCGGCGGTTCGGCATATGACAAGTCTCGTGAATGAATAAGCAACCAGGGGGTCTCTAGACTTTCCTAAATCAAGATATGCAGCCATCATGCAGAAATTTAAGGAACGATCGTATTCTTGTTGTGCAACTTAATGAGTTGTCTGTGATGAGCAGAGTGTGGATTACACCAATAGCATCATTAATTCATAGCTGCCATGACGCTATTTATGCTTGTGCTCTGTGTATGCACTGATTACAAATAATGTGTGATAGATGAAGCTATGGGCTAGACGAGATCTATAGTATTAAGAGATGACAATGATGAAAACATATCAACGATTAAGTATTTCTAGTTTGCTTCTTCTTGGCTTGAGCTTTTTAACTGTTGCGACAGCGGCATATGCGGCAGAATCGGGTCCATCTCGATCGCCCCAGTCTTCAGAAGGTCAATCTAAACAGCGTCCCGATCGTAAACCCCAAAGGCCTCGCATTGACTTTGCAGCGGCGGCGGCCAAGTTAGGCACCACAGAAGCTAAACTGAAGGCAGCCCTCGGTCTTCCGGCACGTCCCCAGGAAGGCAAACCATCGGGTGCCCAACCCACTCCACCCCAGAATGGACAAGCTACGAGTGGAAAGGGTGAACCCAGAAAACCGGAACAAGGTCGTCCGCCTCGTTTAGATATCAAAGGTGCGGCAGCGAAGTTAGGTGTGACGGAACAAAAACTGCTTCAAGCGCTGGGACTTCCCGAAAAGCCACCGATGCAGAATCAACCGGGAGCAACGCAACCCGCAAAATAGGTTTGCTTTTAGCATGATTTAATTTGATAGTAGCGACGATCGTTTGTAATACCGATCGTCGTTATGCTGTGGGGTGTAGCGAATTGTTCAAGTTATAGACTACAAGCTGGGTTCGATCGACTAAGCTAGAATAATCTACCCCTGTTAAGGTGATCTTTTGTACTATTGGTTCTTGAGGAGTCTTGCAGTAGACACATGAGGATGCTTGGAATCAAACTTCTTCTTGGTCGTCGGTTTCTTCGGTCCCCTGGTTGATTTATGAAATCGTTTGAGAT
>JAPLHZ010000412.1 GCA_026389365.1 Cyanobacteriota bacterium | reverse complement strand
TGTGAACTGGGCCATCTTCAATTCCTTCGCCATTACGTTAGCCAGACGCGGAGGCTACCGTACCGTACCGGATGCCCTCAGAGCTTGGGCTAATATGCTCGACAATGTTTATCTTTTCTTTGTATGAAACCACCCTGCTTCTAAAGACAGCCCTGTTCCACAACATAAATCCAGCACAGAAGCTTTTTCACAAGAGTCCAAAATCTCTAGGACTGTATCTTTAGCTGTCATGAGCATCAGCATTTCATCAGGACGAGCATGTTCTTCAAGCTCGTATTCTTCTGGGTCATCTTTGTAATCAGGTAAATCTGCATGTATCACCTCAATAGGTCTAGGATATTCTAGGTCACTCATTTATCACGACTCAGCATTAAATTTGAGTTGTATACTAATTTATCTAACTATTTTGTATTCCAATCTGTCATCCTTCTTCACCTCCAGGGCGCTGAGGGCAAGCTGTACAAAAATTATCAGGTAGAAATTTTCTAAATTTTCACCCTAATTTCCCTGATTATACTTAGAAACATTAAACCTGTCAGCTAAATCTACCTTAAAAAGAATTAAAGCTGAACTACTCACCGTCCGATCGCGTCACCCGCCAGGACGATCGCCCCCCAATCTTGCCCACCCGCTCAAAATGCCAGCCCCCACTGATTAGCCTGCACTGGTCAGTTAAATCGTGAGGGAGTGAAAGCCCCGTAGTGAAAGCAACTCCAGCATGGAAAGCGGTCGATGATATAGCCCGATCGCCATAGCAGGAGTCTTGTTCTTCCCTAAGCCCACATGAGGTCTCACCCAATTGTGAACTAATCGTTGTACGGTAACCGTTCGTTGCAATCCCTCCGTATTCTTAGCCTATAGGTTTTGTCTGCGGCGATAAGCGCTACACCTCCTTCTCAAAGCACTGTTATTTGCTTCATTGTGATTGGCATGAACATCACTCTTGTCGCTAATAGCAGTATGAGGATGTTCTGGTTTTACCCATTCGATACGGCGATTTCCCGGTGAGCCTTTGATTTTGATGGCAACTTCCAATCCTTGTCGCCACACCTTCCGATGTCCATACTCATGGCTTACTTCGGTAGATTTGAGGCGCACACTTGCCATTTGCTATAGTTGTTGACCATAACGCCTTTCTCCATCGGTAAACCATCGGATGTATTGACTTGCCTTTGCCCATTGCCATGCTGTTTTGGTTGCTTTAGTAAATAACTCAGTGGTTTTGAGTCCTACCCTTGCCTCAATCCAATAGCGACTCCTACGTTCAATGAATGTCACTGTCCATCCTTTTGACTTTGAGTTCGGTAATGTTCTCGCCTACGCGAGTGTAAACCTCATCTCCCTCGACTGTTATATCTCCTCCTGCTGGGGCATCTGGACTCCATTGCTGTGACTGGGGTGCCAATTTTTGCTCCCATCTCATGATTGACATGGGATTTTTCTAGTACTCTCCCACTGGCTCTGATTCCCATCCCTTCACTCCTCATCTTCAGCGCTAAGGATACGACACTCGCTGGTGTTCTCAGCCTTGACATGGGCGTCCTGTCCGTTCACTAAATCTCTTGCCGCATCCTTTACACAACTAATTCTGGATAGCTTTGCCATCTTGGTGGGGATGTTTGCCGTTTTTGATTGTCTTTTGGCTCTGGCAGTGGGGGCATTCCATAGCTTTCTCCTTTCCTCTGCCTCTATTTTCTCATACCACTAATTCAATGACCACTGCCGCCGACAAGGACTCCTACTAGAGCAGCAAATGATGAAGTCCAACACCGAACATTAGAGAAACTTGCTTCCTATTCCATGTTCAAAAATTACGTCCGTAATAAAATCTATTCTATTCCATTATAATTGTTGAGCGATTACAGTTTTAGCTCAGAAAAGGTGGCAAATCAGCGTTAATCCTTAGACTGAGAGAAATCCGAGGGATACACTTTCCTCTAAACTAGCTCTTATAAAATTCTCGTTACACTTTTTAGCTCTAAGATCGACAAGAAAAGAAATTAGAGCACAATCTAGATTTCACCATTTCCACCATCTAATGTAGCGATCTTCTCCATATGGCTGATTCTCTATTTCCAGAACTAACCCACTACAATACTTTTCTGGGAGCACTTAAAACCCGCATTCGTACAGCACAAATTCGAGCTGCGTTAGCGGTAAACCAGGAACTGATTCTTCTTTATTGGCATATCGGGCGAGAGATTTTACAACGACAAAAAGAAGAAGGATGGGGAACTAAAGTAATCGATCGCTTAGCAAATGATCTGAAACGGGAATTCCCAGATATGACTGGTTTTTCGTCTCGTAACCTGAAATATATGCGAACCTTTGCCGAGGCTTATCCAGATGAACAGGTTGTGCAGCGCTACGCTGCACAAGTCCCTTGGAGACATAATCAAGTACTCCTTGAAAAACTAAAGTCATCTGAAAAACGGATATGGTATGCACAAAAATCTATAGAAAATGGATGGAGCAGAGATGTTTTAGTTCTCCAAATTGAAAGTGATCTTTATACCCGCCAAGGGGGAGCTATCACTAATTTTGAACGAACTATTCCATCCCCGCAGTCCGATCTCGCTCAGCAACTTATTAAAGACCCTTATAATTTTCAGTTTCTGACACTAAGTTCGGATGCACAGGAGCGAGATTTAGAGCGTGGATTGGTCGAGCATATTCGTACTTTTCTTATGGAACTTGGTATGGGTTTTGCTTTTGTAGGAAGTCAATATCCTCTAGAAGTGAGTGGGAAGGAATATCGGATTGATTTACTTTTTTATCATGTCCCTCTACATCGATATATTGTAATTGACTTGAAAATGGGAGAATTTGAGCCTCAGCATTCAGGACAAATGAGCTTCTATGTCGCTGCTGTCGATAATATCCTCTGTACCGATCGAGATGATCCAACAATTGGAATCATTTTATGTAAATCCAAAGACCGGACAACTGTTGAATATGCGCTTCAAGGAACCCATCAGCCGATTGGTGTATCTTCCTACCAGATTGAATCCAAATTACCCCAATCATTAGAGGAAAAGTTGCCTACAATTGAGCAACTTGAACTTGAAATAGCAATTGCTACTGCCGAACTTTCCAAACAGATTCAAGAAAGAGACTCTAAAGATACCTAACTCAAGATCACCTGACTACTAAATTTATGTAAAAAGCAGCAGCATTTTTCTTTTAAAAATAGCCTGACGGGAAACGTTTCCCGTCAGGCTATTAATTGTCAATATCCAACTATTTCAACACCTAATCTTCCGTCATTAGAGACTCGATCTGCGCTAGGAGCTTAGCTAAATGCCGTTGCTTCTTGGGATCGTCCAATAGTTTAGATTTCACCAGCGATCGGTAAGCCTGGTCTAACTGCTGCTTCATAGTAAGTTCTGTTGCTACGACATCAGAAGAATTAAGGTTTTTAACCTGCTCCCGAATTTGGCTTAGAGGCAAATTTTTACTGGTGGTCTCTTTAAGTAAATTAGAACGCTGCTCCTCATCCTTTACCCGTGCAATTACTCTAGCTTTCGTATATTCTAATTGTCCCTGACGCAAAGACTCTAGAACATTATTCGGAAGATTGAGTAGTGGCAAGCGACTCGAACGGAAACTCTCTGCGTTAAATCTACCTACAGATGACAGTAGTATTTCAACGCGCTCCAATTGACGGGAAACGTTTCCCGTCAATTCAGAACCTCGCTTTTTTCCATTCGCAGCTTGGTTAAGAATTGAGACGAGTTCATCAGCCTGAATATTTAAATCTAAAGAAAGCAACTCTAAAATAGCCTCAGTTTCTTCTATGGGATTGAGATCTTCTCGTTGAAGATTTTCCATCAAAGAAACTTGTAGTGCTTCCCGATCGCTCATTTCCTTAGAGACAATAGGAACTTCTAACAAACCCATTTCCTGCGCTGCTCGCAATCGTCTCTCTCCAGCTAACAATTCATATTTCTCTTGTCCAACCGGACGCACTAACAGTGGCTCTAAAATTCCATGTTCTCGAACTGACTGCACTAGTGCCAGCATTTTTTCAGGAGAAAAATATCGACGCGGTTGCTTGGAAGGTAACGTGATCTGTTCAATTGCAACAATAATTGCTGAAGGTTGTGCTGCTTCAATAGGAGTTTCTGGATCAGGCTGACTCAAAAATGCAGCTACGCTTCGCATGGGTTCTAGTTCAGGTCTTTTTCTTACCATTAGAGTTTCTCCATATTTTCAGCGATCGAATCCAATACTTTGACCATCGCATGTCGAGGATCATAAACGGCTAGCGGTTGACGAGCCATCGAAGCATCTGCAAAAGCGATCGCACGAGAAATGGCTGGAAATATTGGAGCCACTACTGCTAGTTGTTGCTGCGTTGCCTCTAAGATCGCTTTATCCTGTCCTGTATTGGAGTACATCATTGGAACAATCCCAGCAATTTTAAGACCTGGATTAACCTGTTCCCTAATTTGTCGCACGGTATCTAATAGCAAGTCAGTTCCTTTGTATGCTTTAAAATGAGTTTGGAGTGGAATCAGTACGTGGGTCGCTGCCACTAAACTCAGAATACTTAAAATCCCTAGTGTTGGAGGACAATCAATCAGAATGAAGTCATATTCATCAATAACTCGATCTAAAATTCGCTTCAATTTCCATTCACGCGCCAATGCAGAATGTAACTGAACTTCAGCGGCACTGAGGGTGATATTTGAAGGGACCAAGTCTAATCCATGTAACCCAGAACGAATCGGAAGTGGGGAGTCATTTAAAAGAGAATCTACGATCGTCTCTTCTACCTCATAAGGTTCTAATCCCATGAAAGTTGTCAAAGAAGCCTGTGGGTCCATATCTACCAGCAAAACTTTATGGTTCCGATTAACTAGCTGATACCCTAGGTTCATTGAAAGACTCGTTTTTCCAACTCCTCCGGATTGATTGAAAAATGCAACAATTTTTGCCACAGCTTAAGCCTGTAATGATATGGATTATTTTAAGCGCTTAAGGCGCAAAACTATGACCGCTCTCCATTCGATCTGCTTGTCGAAAGATAAGATCACTCGGTAAGAGATTTATATGATTTCGACAATTGTGCAACACCTGTCGCACAATTAGCTCACCCCCTACCTGCAATAAAAGACTGATTTATGATTTAGCCTTACGAACCTCAAGAACAACTTCATTGACCACCTTAATCACAACATCAGGCCGATCGGACTAAAAGTAATGAGACGGAATCACTAACCTCTTCATGACGACTACGACTAAACCAAGTGGCTTCATCTCCTTTAAGTTCTTTCCAAAGCGATCGGGAACGCATGATTTGTTCAGGAGTCAATCTTGATTCTTTGATCTGATAGGGTTACTCATTTTAAGAATCATCCCACTCAGCAACGATCGCCCGATATTTCTCCAATGCGATTTGATAGCCCTTCGTCCCACCTTTTTTCACTCCCCATAGCAGTTCAATAATATCGGTCTGGGTCCAGCCTCGGCGGTTCAGTTCAAGGGTAATCTGGCTACGATTTGGAGCAGGTTCAAGCTCTGAACTCGGTTGAACTGAACCCTGAACCCAAGGATCTAAATCAGCCTCTAACCCTCTTCCTATATCAGGTTCAGACATTGAACCCAAGCTTGAACCTGGTTCAGACCGATCGCTACCCTTTGAACCCGGTTCAGACGGTTGAACCTGACTTGAACTCGATAATCGATACTGTTTTAGTTTCTCTAGATCTAACTCTGGGACGTTCGGTATCCCTAACCATTCATTCCCTTTCGTGGACCAACCCAGCCCATACCAACCTAAAAATCGACTATCATTCAGCGCGATCGGAGGAGCCGTAAAGGCACTATTTCCACCCTTGGTAAACGATAATTCTTCTGGGGTCGCCAGGACATAGGCGGCATAAGACTGGAGGGCATTCGCACTACTGAACGTTAACGCGGTCGCGGTATTGACTGGAGCGATCAGGAGAACGAAGCGATGGTGACATTGGTTTAGAGTAGCGGCACTGACGAGTTCATCGCGTAACCAGTCAGCAAAGTCTTTACTCCCATTCGGAAAATCGGGCGTGACTTGATTCATCGTCACTCCTTTTAGTCTGAGTAATGTGTCGCGTAGTTCATCGATCACTAATAGGGATGGATTTTCCGCGCTGGATGGAGTTGAGGTCCAATCTATATAAAGCCGATAAATGGAACGGGCCGCAACGATCGGATCTGACCCGGTTTCAAGGGATGGATTGATATGTTGATCCGACCATTGCCAGTACCAGTCTTCTTGGTTAAATTGCTTGATGGTACAGGAACCCAGCCAGGATTCTGGTTGTTGTTGTTTGAAGCCCAACATCATGGCAGCGGCAACGATTCCTTTTCCGGTTCGGGGCGGGGCACAGAGAAAGGTACAACGGAGATTTTTTAGGAAATGACTCGCAACGTCGATCGTTTTTGAGGATGGAATGGCGACAGGTTGAGTTTCTAGCTGGGAAGCGGCGACGATCGCAGGACTTACAAATGATGGTGCGATCGCGGGACTTGTTACTTCTACAGGTGATGTGATTTCTGCTTCTAGGGCTTCAAATAGTTCACGATCGGCTTCGGGTAAATACTCCAGAAAGTTGCCTCGGTTAATGTCTTGGAATGCCTGACGGCGGCTTTGTCGTTGGGTCTGAAATTGTTCGTAGGTGAGGAGCGCGAGTACAACCGGGATGATCAAACTTCCGCCAGTGACAGCCCAGGCGATTCCAGTCAGAACTAAGCCGCTAATAATAGTTTGGGCGTAGTTTTCTTGTTGGGCGGTGTGGATTTGGGCGATTTGTCTAGCCGCTTCATTCGGTGCGATCGTTCCACTTTCAATCCCTTGAATTAGACGCAGTGCGGTTTTTGACGGTAAGCTGTTCATAATTCATATTTGGAATAAGCCCCGGAAATAACGTTATTTCCGGGGTATTTTCTTAGATAACTTCAGTCCGTTGAGCCATCGCTTCATTCAAAATATCCAACGCGATCGATAGCATCTTCCACACTTCGTAAAGGATTTCAATGCCGAACATTGTGGCCAAGGCTGCAACCACATTGAACCAAGCAATATCGTTCAATGACGGGGAGACGAGGACAATACCTAGCCGATCGTATCCACCCACGATCGGTGGATAGTAACCGAAACAGAGAATTGCATCGATCACGTAGGCGATCGCCCGCGCATTTTGCATTCGTTCAATCCATTCCAATGGGATATTGTTAAACCGTTGTTTCAACTGACGAAGCATGGGTGTATCGGTACTTTTGAAAGCGATCGATTTGAAGCGAACGACCCAAGACATCAGGACAAGTAGCGCTTCTGGATCGTTTAATACGAGCTTTGGCAACATTTGTTGGCCTTGGAGAATTGACCAAAGTAAGCAACCTAGAACGAAGGTGGTGGCGATCGCTCCGGTGGTGAAGAGATAACCAATCAATGGAATATTCGCAATCACGCTGAGGATTTTGTTGTCGGCTAAGCCCGAACCAAGCCAGTTGACGATGTTGATATAGGGCTTGATATTCGCAAATGCTAGACAGCCGATGCCGATCAGTAAGCAGAAACGGAGGAATTGGATCAGCCAATGGGTGCCAGATTTTTGAGAATTTGGGACCGAAGTTATGGTGGCTTCTGGCTCTTCAGATTCAAACCCATAATGATCTGGATTGGCTGAGCTTTTGGGTTTACGTTTCTGGGCTTCCTGCTGGATGCGGGTTTTCAGCGTTTCAAATAGGTTTTTTAGATCGAGCGGTTGGTTCATGATGTTCACCGTTGAGAGGGCATGGTGTAACGCGTTCCTCGGTATCGTTTCGCAGCAGCAGCAATCAGATTACGATCGTTCGTAAATGCCGTTAGTCCGACGAGCGGAGTTAGCGGATCAACAGAATTCGCAATGATTTCTCCGGTTAAACCATTGCTATCACAGACCACATTGCCAACGGATAACGGCACCTTCCGAGCGGAATCGATCACGGGCATTCCTTCGGTAATCGCCGTCAGTTGGGTTTTGTCTGATGAGGCGACGACCATTAAGCAGCCAGATTCGTACCGTTGACGGGCGATCGTATCCTTCTGTTTGGCTAGGTCTTGGGACAGGCGCAGTTTATTGGCTTCTTGCTCTTGAATAGCACGGGTTTGACGGTTAGTTTCTCCTTGCATTTGCATCTGTTGCAGTCCGCTGAATCCACCGCCGAGACTGGATTGGGCCAGGAGAGCAGCTCCCAGAATTAAGAGATTTCGCGGGGTCAGCATGTCTCCTCGGGGATGGCGCTTTTGAGGGCGGGGGCGTTCCGGGATGAAGCAAAGTATGACCCTTCGCCCTTCAAGCCGAAAAAAGGTAACTCGATTGCACGAATCCGATCTGCTGCTTTTACGTAAGAGTTTTGGATCCCTTGCTCAATGATTTCAGCGGCGCGATTCGCAAATTCGTCACCCATTTGATCCATGTTCGTTTCTAGATTTTCTAACAGATGTTGTTGGTGCGCGATCGGTTTTGTGAGGGGAGCAGAATAATTTGGGGAAACTTGTGTTGAAGGTTGCTTCGTGCTGGGCGCAAAGCCTTGAGGCTTTGAATTTACGTATTTATTAGCCATGATTTTGCATCCGTTGGTGAAGTTGTGATTCGTACTGGCGAATTGTGCCGCCTCGGTTCAGCCATGTCACTAACCCTTTGAGAAGGTCTAAGTCACAGGCGGTATATAGATTAAATTCGTCGGGATATATTCCTAAGCATTTACGCCAATATTTGAGCGTTTCACGAGGAACCGGACGCTTCCGAATCCGCTGCAACAAATGACGTAAATCTGAAGCTGAGTATCGACCCTCTATAACGTAGCCTGGGTCTTTGTTTCGGTTCATTTCGTTACCCTGGGTATTACCCCACCTATTACCGGATCATTACCCTGGGTGGCAGATGGGGAATTTGTCAGCGAAAAATAAAGCCATGCGATGAAGTGTTTTATATTTTCACTACAGATGATAACACTAATTAGTGTATATTAGTAACTAATCAGTGTATTAATAGTTGCGATTAGAGCAAAATTCTTTACAGGCCGTACCATTAGAGGAAACCTGATGAATGACACTTCTATGAGTAAACGAATCGGTCTGACTCTTGCAGACGCAATCCACGACAAACTCGAACGCTGGGCAAAAAGTGAAGGCCGCCCGATCGCCAATCTCTGTAATTTCTTAATTGAAAAAGCAGTTGAAGATGCAGAAGATAAAGGGAGAATTCCTATCGTCCAAGCTGAACAGCACAAAGCCAAGGCACCGTGAGGGGCGATCGTATCGCCTAATACTTGTTGTATAGGGTATGACGATTAAATTCCTTAATTAAGTCAGGCTTACAGACCCGCGATTTTTGAAAAACCGGAGGTGACTTCATGACATTTACAATCGACACCCGCCGACCCGCCGACCCACAGCCAAAGCTAGCCACTGACAAAGTGATGAATCTTCGAGGGGAATGGGAAGAGTTCAGACTTATTCAACAAGGTTTTGCGAAAAATCCTAGCGCAAGACTTTATTATTTTGATGGAATGATAGAAATTCTTATGCCAGGGCAACCGCACGAAACCTTTTCTCACGTCATCGGTTGGATGCTGACGTACTTCTTACTTTCAAAAAAAGTTAACTTCACGCCAACAGGTTCTGTCACTCAAGAACAGCAAGGAAATGCATCTGCCGAAGCTGATGAATCTTATTGCATTGGTGAATTAAAATCCGTTCCTGACCTATCCATTGAGGTCATTTTCACAAGTGGTAGTATCCAAAAGCTCGAAATCTACAAAACTTTGGGTGTCTCTGAGGTCTGGTTTTGGGAGGATGGCACATTGGATTTGTATCATCTGCGGGATAGTGGCTATGAGCGCCTTCAAGCTAGTGAATTGCCTGGTCTAGAAGATTTGGATTTGGCGATGTTTAAGCGGTGCATTCTCATAGCTGAGACTAATGCCCCCAAGGCAATGATGGCATTGGTAGAAGCGATCGGTGCTCTATAGCATTGACACTGATGTCACTGTCCGAGAATTCTCGGATCCGGAGGCTGAAACCTAGATCAGAAGCCAAATTAAAGAATTTTAGAAATTTTTCAACTTTCTGGGAGTCTTGATTTATGATCGGGAGAAGTCTCTTGAGAAGCAGCCGCTTTTTATGAAAGAGACAGTGACCTCTCATCCAAGTTTTACACTACGCGAGGCAATGCCGATGAAACAACCCTGGATACAGAAAAACCCTAGTGGGTGCAATCACTAAGGTTTCAACTGTTATTCAACAACTAATTACGATGGGCGGGAAACTAACTGGATTTGCTTGGAGGCCATGAAAGTTAGTAACCCTGAGAGGCTCGAAATGGCAAATGCCATTGCGGCGCTTTGCTATGCACTATTATGTACTATTTTTAGTGTTTGGCAATAGCCTGCTATGTAATTTTTTTACAATCCGACCCCCTCTACCCATCGTTTCCAATGGGTCAGTATGGACCAATATTTTCTGTTAATCCTTGCTATGAGTGCGTTTCAAGATCTATCGGGACCAATCTGAGCTATTTTCAGTCCCTTTAAGAAATCTTTTCACTCCAAGCAGTAAATATTGGCTCTTCGCTGTCCCCTGTTCACCCATGACTCAGGGAAACGACCGCTATGCTTTTTACTTCGACCACTTCTAACACGACCAAACTCAATTTTCAGACCGAATTCATCACTGGATCCGGCATCTCTGCTCCTCTTTTCCACCATTCGATCGCTCTCGTTAGCGATACGGAAGTCCTACCAGGAGGTGAAATTCAGTACCGGATTGCTGAAGCACTCAATTGGAACGTCACCCGAT
Source organism: Cyanobacteriota bacterium (assembly GCA_026389365.1). Classification (GTDB taxonomy): domain Bacteria; phylum Cyanobacteriota; class Cyanobacteriia; order Leptolyngbyales; family Leptolyngbyaceae; genus JAAFJU01. The sequence continues at coordinate 17,534 of JAPLHZ010000412.1, read as the reverse complement.
TTGGCAATCAATCGCGGATCCACCAAGAGGCCGCACTTTTTCTCAACGAAGATGGGACCACTTGGCAGGCCAAACTTGCGGATCCAAAACTTGATCCCAAGAAAGGTAAGCCACGTAAATATGAAACTCCGATCGGTAATGGCTCCCGCGCTTTCTTCCCCAATCTAGACTCTGAAACAAGACAGCGGATCCAGAATCGTAACCAAATCCTCACCCCAACTCAATCCAGTGTTTGGGATTGGCTCAAGCTCAGACCCGAAGTTCCGATCGTCCTGACCGAAGGTGGCAAAAAAGGACTCTCCTTGTTGACTCAGGGCTATCTGGGGATCGCGCTCTATGGGGTGAATGGCGGCTATCGGACCAAAGATGCACTGGGTGAAACTTGTACGCCTTATTTGATTGCCGATTTAGTTCCACTTATCCAACCGGGAAGACCCGTTTATCTTGCCTTTGACCAAGATGCGGCTGTTGAAACCAACCAATCTGTTGCGAGAGCGTTGTCTCGGTTTGGATCGGTCCTTAAACAAGCGGGCGCGATCGTCCACATCATTCAGTGGGATGGCCAAGACGGTAAAGGTTGCGATGATTTGATTGTTAATCGTGGAGCTGATGCTTTTCAACAGGCTTACGATCGGGCTTTACCTTTAGAAGAATGGCGGATTGAACAATTTCTCCGACGACAACTCACCTACGATGCCGCTCAAGTTGTCAGAGCTGCTGATTTATCATCTGTTTCGATCGCAAACCTTCCTCAGGATGGGATTCTGGCGATCGCTTCTCCCAAAGGAACTGGGAAAACCAAATTCATCGCTAATAACTTACCCGAAGATGGAAAAGTCGCCCTGGCCACTCACAGAGTCTGTCTTGGCCGTAACCTTTGCCAACGATTGAACATCCATTGGCGCAATGACCTGGACAAAGTGAATGGTGAGTTTATCGCCGGAGATGGTTACACCTTGCGCGTTGGGTTTTGTGTTGATGCGTTATTGGCGATCGACCCTGAGAAATTTCAAGGCTGCACTTTAGTTATCGACGAAGCCGTTCAAGTGTTTCGACATTTGCTATTGAGTTCAACTTGTCGTAAAGGGGGAAAACTGGCTGCATTGCTCGATCGGCTCAAAGCCATCATTCAAACATCTAAACTAATCATTCTCGCTGATGCCGATTTGGATGATGCCACTCTTGATTATGTTTCTGCTTTAAAAGAACTTAGAAAACCAATCTATTTGATTCGGAATGATATTCAAGTCAAAGGCTATCCCGTTGAATTTGTAGAATCGACTAATCCCTCAGCAACGATCGCCCTTCTATCCAAATCGGTCGAATCCGGTCAACGCGTATTCATCTCCACTGATTCCCGCAGCGCTAGTAAAACAATTACTAAACAATTAGAAAAACTGGGTGCGAAAGTATTTTTAATTAATTCTGAAACTAGTGGTGGAGATGAAGAACAACAATTTATTACAAACCCCGATCGCTATCTTGAACAGAATCCACAGTGGGATGCGATCGTGGGCACCCCCAGTCTTTGCACCGGGGTCAGCATTGAATCCAGTTACTTCCAACAAGTCTTTGGTATCTTCTATGGCGTAATTACAGACGCGGACATGGCACAAGGGTTATCACGAGTCCGATCGCCCATTCAAAGAACCGTTTGGTGCGCGCAACGTGGTTTAGAACGAGCTGATGTTTCAGACAGTACTAATCCGTTAGTTATTAAAACTGCACTCCAACAACGAACTCAAGCAGTTTCTAATTTATTGTGGAATGACTTATCGGTCGATGCTCAACTTGGGTTAAATAATTACGATTGGCAAGGTGATCCTCATCTCAATCTTTGGAGTCGGTTTTCGGCCAAGGCTCACCGATCGATGCAAACTCTACGCGCATCCCTAAAAGTACGTCTCCGTTATGAAGGCAATCAAGTTCATGTCATTGATCTAGAAACAGATCCGATCGCACAAGAACAATTGAAGAATATTCGACGTGAATTGAAAGAAGCTGAAGCAAGGGCGATCGCAGATGCCCCGATGCTTTCTCCCGCTGAACGAATGGTTTTTGAATCCCAAGAATCACTCTCTCCCCAAGAACGATTGAGTTTAGAGAAAACAATCTTGGCTGATTTCTATGGATTGACTGAAGAAGAACTCACGCCCGAAATTGTTCTGAAAGATAAGCAAGGTAGGCGAAGGCAACAACTACTTGCTTTGGAGAATCAACTGGAATCGGGGCTGTGTCACGATCGCGATCTTAAAGGCTTAGAACGACAGGTTACTTGGGGTAAAGGGCTGTGTGCTTGGGATATCGGCACCGCAACACTTCAACAGAAGATTCGCGAATGGTTGGGGCTTCATGCCTTTATGGACTGCGATCGGACTTGGACTAAACACGATCTCATAGAACTCGGCGACAGCGCCAAACAACATCGCAAAGAAATCAAATCCGTTCTCAATTTCACCATCACCGATACCATGTCCCCCGTCCAGATTGCCCACCAGCTCCTGGAGCAACTCGGTGTCCCGGTAAAGCAACGCGTCTGGTCAATTCACACCGAAGGGCATGAGGGCGAGAAGCTTAGGGTCTATGGCGTAGACCCCATGGAATGGAGCGAGATTCAATCAATTCTCGATCGTAGACGTGAACGAAGAGGGACGAGCGCCACCCGCTCAGGATCACCCCTTTATATAAATAATTCAACTGAAAATGGGGGTGATCCAGAAACAGAAGAATACACCTATGAATGGGAAGAAGAATCGAATCCTGAAGCAAATAATCCCCAAATAGAGATTGAGTCGCCTGACTTTAGGGAATGCGATCCAAGGCAAGCTTCATGACCACCCAAGACCACCAATTGTCTTGTACTACGATCGGAGCTTATGTCGTACAAGACAGGGAGATAACAATTCTCAGACGGGGAGAATCCCAGATCCTCTATATAGAAGGGTTTGAGCGATCGTCCATCACAGAACACCAATTGTCTTGTACTACAAAAGGAGTTTATGTCGTACAAGACGGGAGGGGTTATGCCGCGTAAACCACTGCCCCATAACCTTGCAGCTCAGGCCGATCGGCTCTCTCTTGAGGATCTAAAGCTCTTGGTTGCTCATCTGACGGAGAAGATACAAGATCGGGAACTACGAGACAAGATTGACCAGCCCCGTCATTAGGATGGATGGCGTTCGGAATATCGTAAATGTGGTAAATCTAATTGCCATTGTGTTGAAGGCGCTGTTTTTCATGGGCCTTATTGGTATCGGTCTGTTCGCGTAGGCGATCGTATTTCTAAACAATACTGGCGTAAGGGAGGATTAACGAAGGATTAGGCTGCGATCGCCATAGAATTTTCTGATGTCCTCACAAAATGTATGACAAACCCGCGAAAAATCATTCACGTTGACCTTGATGCGTTCTATGCCTCTGTTGAGCAGCGGGACAATCCAGCGTTGCGGGGTAAACCTGTCGCAGTTGGAGGTTCGCCGGACAAACGTGGAGCTGTGGCCGCCGCTAGTTATGAAGCCCGTGCCTATGGGGTCTATTCTGCAACACCATCCCGTACTGCCAAGTATAAATGTCCCGATTTAATCTTTGTTCCCCCTCGTTTTGAAGTGTACAAAGCGATCGCCCTTCAAATCCGAGAAATCTTTCACCATTACACGGATCTTGTCGAACCTGTCGCATTGGATGAGGCATATCTGGATGTGACGGAGAATAAGTTTGGTATTGCCTCTGCTCAGGAGATTGCTCAATTGATCCGATCGGATATCTTCACGGCTACTCAACTCACGGCATCAGCGGGTGTCTCAGTGAATAAGTTCTTGGCCAAGATGGCATCAGGATTGAATAAACCGAATGGAATGGCTGTGATTTTGCCTCATGAGGGATTAGATTTTGTTTCTCAATTACCGATCGAGAAATTTCATGGAATTGGTAAAGTAACCGCGACGAAGTTGCATGAGATGGGGATCTTCACTGGCGCGGATTTACGAGAACGATCGGTCTCTGAATTAGTAACAAAGTTTGGGAAAGTGGGACGGTTTTACTACCAGATTGCGCGAGGTGAGGACGATCGGTTGGTAGTCCCGAATCGGGTGAGAAAGTCGTTGAGTGTGGAGACTTCCTATGACCCGGATTTGAGCGATCGGCTGAGTATTGAACAAGCGCTGGAGCAAGTGGCGATCGATCTTCATGCCCGATTAGAGAAAGCGGGAGTTTCCGGACAGACTTTGACGTTGAAGGTGAAGTTTGCTGATTATTCTCAGGTGACGCGGAGTGTAACGCAAAGTCTGGCCTTTACGGAGGTGCGATCGATTCAGGAGACATCACGACGATTATTGGGAGCCTTAGATTTGGAAGGGCTATCGGTGCGGCTATTGGGATTAGGAATTGGGAAGTTGATGAATGAGGAGCAGGACTTCCAACAACTAAGGTTGGAGTTTTGAGCATCCTCATCTTATAGAACCTATCTGATATCTTTTACTACAATTCAGTAAAGTCATAGCCCAAAAGTCATAGCCAAAACTTGGGTAGTGCCATTTAGGAAAGGATAGGGAAAATAGGCTGACTTTGAGCAATCGTCCGTCGTCGTTGTTCGTTGTAGTGGTGGATAAAGTTCCAGATCGCCTTGATGTGATTGTCCAATTTCTTCGAGAAGGCACACCGGGTAGGATACCCCAAAGTCGCGCTCAATAGACTGCACATTGTCGATACACCCCTGGTAATGATCGCCAAAGCGCCGGAGCGGTCGCCAATGTATCAGCCGACAATCTCACGCGTCTCGATATCCAATGCCAGCCAGACCCACTGCTCGTTCCCTTTGTCATCCACAAACGACCACAACTCATCCATCTGCACCGTCAGTCGTCGCCGGGGTCTCGGTTGCACTTGCACCTGTTGAGCAGGGCGGTTTCGTACTAGGCCTTAACGTACTGCTGAAGCCAACGTTCACTAACTTGCAGGCTTCAAGCAATCCCAGCTAGGGGAATCTTTTCCAGGAGCATCCGATCAATCAGCGATTTCGTCTCATCCCGGCACTGGTTCCGCGTAGTGGGGTTCCAGAACCCTTATAGAGAAAGGCTTGTAGGATTTCGACGTTATTGAGGTCTACGAGGGCTTGAACCAGAGAATCAGGCTTCCAGCCTTTTCTGGTGGAATTCTCTAGTATTCGGCTTGATCGTCCAATTCTTGTAGCCCTTTCTCAGCAGGCTTTTCTAGCTCCCATGCTGCGGAACCAGTGCCCTCATCCCTAATCCGTCTCCACTTCGGATTTTCTACAAACTGTCGCCTACAGTCGCGACAATTATAATTCTGGTTGCCATGCCGGGTCATTCCGGTCTTGTTGATGTCATTGGAGGCACAGGTTGGACAGTGCAGCAGGGGGGACCATCATGATCAGGAAAATAACTCTACGGCTCTATTCTCGCTCACTCTTTTTTCTACGTCCTTCCCTAAATGGCACTACCACTTTTAGGTTGAAGAGAGGACGATCGAGTTGATGAAGTCCATCCGAAAGGGGGATCGAGGAGGTTCGGGTTGAGGTTGAGCAGCTTGGCGCGGATTAAGTTGATCGTGTTAAGAGAGGAGGGAGATTAGAGCTTCTAATAAAGCTTGCCACCTATGCAGCGAAAGCGATCGAGGTATCAAGCATCACAACCTCGACTTTTCAATTCCCTCTTAAACATTAAGACGTTGTATTCACTATTCCTAACGTGGAACGGACCACGATCGCACTTCACCTAATGTGACGGGTAACGCATCTTTCACATCAATGGTGAATCGAAAAATCTTTTTGGCTCGACGACCCTGTTCTGGATCAAAGAACCGTAACTTTACATCCCAACAATTACTATCCAAACGACAGAAGGGGCTTTTTTCAACTTCGATATCATCTAGCTCCATACTGTGGGCAACTGCCGTAGCAAAGGTCGATGCGGCTTGAAAGGTATTAGTTGCGGCAAAGTTTAGGGCACGATCGCGATCGAGTTGTCCTGGATTTTTTAAATCGAAGTAAACCCGGTGGAGGAAATTTCTCAGGGAACGACGAATTCTGATGATATTGGCTTCACTGACTTCGCTGCGAATCGAGGCAACGGCGTGTTCAACGAGGGAATTGACATGCCAGCCATACATCCCGCGCACATTGTGTAATGTGACTACCGGAACAACTTGTCCGGAGAGGAGTTCCACAGTGCGATCGGTGAGTTTGCCACAAATGCTAACCCGTTCAATATAGTTTTCGTTCGTGGGGGTCTGAATTTGTCCATCTAACATCATTTGAAAGATGGCATAGATTTCATGGGCAAAGCTACCTTTGGGTTCTAGGACATAGAGAGGAGTCAGGTCTTGGTTCAGCGTCCAAATTAAGGCTTTACTGTCGCTCGGGCGTTGGTCTAGGTAATCCACAATCTGACGAGCATCGTAGGGATTGGCGCTAGTTGGCATTTGTTCTAGGAAAGTGTCGCGGCGGGCTTCGGAGCCGAAGTCATACCCAATGGTGCCAAGGGCATAGACGAGATTGGAGACGGCGCTGGGGGTGATGCTAGAAGGAACAATTGGAGTGGTAGGCGGTGCTGAGGGTTGAGGATTGAAAATAGAGGCAGTAATTAGATTCTCAATAAGCTCGCTGACTGAATCATTGGCTGAATTACTCACTGAGTCTGTAATTGAACGATTGTTTGAACTGGTAATTGAATTAGATTCTGTGGGTTGAACGGGTGTGGGTTGACTAGCAGCGGGTTGAATGTTGGATAAGGTCTTTCCTGTTAATTGTTGGTAGGCTCCGGGGAGATTGAGCTTGCCCGCCAAGCAGCGATCGGGTTCTTCAACCTCATTCGGATCGCAGGGAATCACGGTGTTAAGGAAAGCAATACGGACCGCTTCGGCGTTGGGTTGCTCACCGCGCTGAAGTTGGATGCTCATCATCAGGGCACAGAGTCCGGTCATGAGGGGAGCCGCTAAGCTAGTGCCTTCTTGACGATCGGGTTCATCGGTACCGGGTTTGGCGGCGGGGATGTTTTCACCAGGTGCAAGGATGCCTTGCTTTTGGTACTGACCGCCCCAGTTGCTATAGTTGGCGGGTTGACCATTGTCTTTCATCATGCCGACAGCTAGGACGTTGGGTAGAATGGCCGGAGCACAGAACCATTCGCCTTTGTTGTTTCCGGCTGGCGCGACAATCAGAATGTTATTGTCCTGACATTGCTTGACTGCTTTCTGGATCATTTCATGGGCAAATCCGGTTTGGGTCGGGTGACAGGCGGCACAGTGAATGATGTTGACCCCTAGCTCTAAGGCAAGATTAAAGGCATGGGCGAGGTTGAGTGGAGAAAGGGCTTCGTCACTCGTTGGAGTTTCAAATAGAGGAATGTTGATGACCGTGCAGTAGGGCGCAATTCCCTCGACTGGGGAGCCAGGTTGACCAAACATGGTGCCGAAAATTCCCGTGGCGTGAAAGACCCCATTCATCCGCTCAGCGATCGGTTTGGGAATTGATTCTTGTAGTGATTCTATTTCTGCTTCTAATGCTGCGATCGCAACTTCTAATGATTCGATCGTTGTTGTATTTTCAGTAAGATTCGGAGTGTCTGTAGAAAGGTCTGTCTTAAATATAGCTTTGTGCTGCTGTGCTTCTTTTAACTGATGATATCGTTCTCGGGATGACGCATTGGTATTTTCTAAAACAGCATTAAAAATTGTTTGACTAGAACTATGCGATCGCCCTAAATCTGATGATGTAATCTCAGCCATCGTACTTGCAACCGTCTCAATCTTGATACTAGATGCTTCTACGGTTTCAGAATTCTGTTTCTTGAGATTTTTAAGTTCTTTTTTTAAGGCTTTTTTCTGATTGCTTAAATCCCTGATCTTGAGTTCTTGCTGAATATAAAACGGGTCGATCGGGTCTAGATCGATTTGCCAGAACGGTTTGATGCGACTGATCTTGGCACCCTTGAAGCAAGCCCGATCGAGATCGGCGGGACCATCCAGAACAGCAATTTTGATGCGGGCGTCACCGAGAGTCAGTGATTGTAGAGCAGAAAAACCGGGAATCGTATTGAGGTCTGGCATAGTAAAGAGGATGATTTTTAACTGTTAGCTTTTAGCTGTAGTCTGGACGGCTCACTTGAGCAAGGTAGGAAGAAGCCGTCATATAAGAAACAAGAAACAAAACGACTGAAATCAGCGCGATCGCGCCTTTAAACTCGACGTAAGATTTTAGCAGATCACTCAACTAAGAACACAGTGCATAGAGCACCTCAATTTGATTGGACATAATCAAGGGAAGGGATTGAGTAATTTTCTCAATTTCCCAATCCCACCAACTAATTTCTAGCAGTTTGGCAATTTCTGCGTCGCTAAAGCGTTGCCGAATCACAGTTGCAGGATTGCCACCTACGGTTGTATAAGGTGGAACATCTTTTACAACAACCGACTTCGCTGCGATTATGGCTCCATCTCCAATCTTGACTCCAGGCATAATTGTTGACTCATAGCCGAACCACACATCGTTGCCAATCACGGTATCACCTCGACTAGGTAGATTGATCAGTTGATCCATCGTGCTTTCCCAACCGTTACCAAAAATCGGAAATGGATAGGTCGAAATCCCGTCTAGTTTGTGGTTTGCACCGTTCATAATGAATTTGACACCCGCTGCAACAGCACAAAACTTGCCAATGATTAAGCGATCACTGCCGATGTGGTACAAGACATTATGTTCAAATCTTTCTGAGTCTACTGGATCATCATAGTAAGAATAATCTCCCACAATAATATTGGGGGCAGTGATGCAATTTTTGATGAAGCAAATCCTCGGAAGCGCAGGTATCGGATGGCGCTGATTGGGATTTAGTCTACAGGGGTGTATCATACCATTTCTACTCCCAAAATTTGTTCCGATACTTTCCTCAGCGACTGCGGTGCAGCCAAGTTCAGAGTGATGTTTTAATGAACCGAGACTAAACTCTCCCACAGACGACTCTTCGTATTCATTCAGGTTAGCGACTCGACAGAATTGTTTTGATTTTCCGGCTCCGATCGCACTAGGTGCTAATTGCATCGCAGTTGCGACGAGGTAGAAGGTTTGGTATAACACGCCAACATGTTTCAAAATCAAGCCGTAGGCAATGTCGTGATACTTCCAGAACAAACGTCCAAAACGGGCGGTGATGATGAAAATGACTTGAGGGACATCTTGCTGTCCGGTAGCATTCCAAGCATCAAACACCAGTGATTCGACCTCTGAAGAATAGTCTGCAATGTGCTGGAGGGTATGAGATAAGGGTTGATAGTGATAGAGTCCTGAATCTAATCCGGTACAGCGATTAATGATCGGATAAATTTCTAATTCATACAAGCCTCCACCACTGGGATAGGGACGTTTTGTCCATTCTCCAATATTCATCGGGTCTTCTTCTAGGGTATAAACATCCTTAACTCGGGCACAGCGGTAGAGGAATTCTGCTAATTGAGCTAGAGTCATAGGCTGATCATCATATTCTCGAATGGATTGCCGAGTTTCGATCGCCTGCGTGAGTGAAATATCAGTTTGGGCTAATGCGATGAGATCCGGTTTAGCTAAGGCAATGACTCGATCGCTCATTGCAGGTTTGACGATGGGATAACGATCGCCATCCTCAAAGTAAGGTAGTGCTTTAGGCTTCGTTTCTAATCGTTCTAACCGAGTTTGGCGATGAAAGAGCAGATTGTGAAATTTCCACTGAGCAATGGCAGTCGCTTCTGGCTCGATGGTGATCATTTCGGTGGCAATCAGCAATTGGATGAATGCTTCTAGGGCATCATGAGCGATCGGAAGCTCGGCAAACTTCTCTGGTGTAAAAACTGAATTCGGTTGGGTAAGTTGAGCAATGATTGCTGTGGCTTGCCAGTTGAGTAGTGCAATTTTTGCTTTAGATAACGGTGATTCTAAAATGAATTGGTGATTGTCTTGATGTAAAAAGGCGAATCGGGAAAGCGTCAGGGGTTGCTGATGCCAATCAATACGAGGAGCATTGAATTGATAATCTTCGGCGATCGGAATGGCGATCGCTAACGGTAACACTGCATGACAGATCCAGCCAAGATGAATGAGTTTCTGCAACTCTGCTTCAAACGCGATTCCGTCTTCAGCCCCATCCAGTTCGGCAACAACAGCAATCAGTTGAATCAACGTGAAAGCAGAATGCTTGAGATGGTCTAGAACTGCTTTTAAACCCGGTTTGGGATGGGTGAGGGTAAGAGATTGCTGGGACGATCGCAGCGTAATTTGCTCGGCTACAAGCTCAAGCTCAATATCGGGTCGAAAGGATAGGGTGAATAAGTCAGCCATATTAAAACACCATGGGCATAGGATTCATCTGGTCTTCGGTGAGCGGAGCGGTCAGCCAACCTAGTTTGACGGGCACATCGTATAAGCGCCCCGATCCAAAGCGCGACCAAAAATGGCGCAGTCCAGGGACAATCACTTTGACCACTGGTAAGCCAATGTCGGGCCGGGTTTGGTTGAGCACTAGCATTTCTAGTCCGGCTCGTCTGACAATCTCCACGCAATTTAAAACATCTTGATGGATGTCGTCGCTCCATTGTTTTTCATAGTCGCTGGCTTGTTTGAATGGTGCGTCTGGTGCGGGGGCTAGATAGAGCTGATTGGCGATCGTGGCTTGGTTAAACCAATATCCCAAGGCGGATTCGGATTCGGTGGGCGGATAGTTTTCGGGTAAGTGGCAACCGATCTGATTGACTTCGGTGATGGCGCGGGAAATGGCAATTTTGGGATCAAAGTGTGCGCCGTAGCCCGCGATGATGTACTCTTTCTCTCCACCCGTATATCGAGAAACCGCAGCAAAGGTGGGAATATTCAAGTCGGTCGTGAGGTCTAAGACCCAGAGTTCCCGTTGCTGAGTGTGATACCAGGCTTGTAAATCCATGAAGTAGGGATCGTTGAAGCTAGCTAAGTCTACAGCAGGGCGAGACAATCGGTTGTACCACCAGAGTGCGACGGCATCGCGTTCGACCAGTTCGAGAAAGCCTTGCAGGATGGCATCTTCTAAAGTTCCGCCCGCAGCGTTGCCATTGGAGTCGGCGGAGCAGAAGCGGTGGGTTTTAGGGAGTTTGGTGTTGTAGTAGCAGAAGGCGGTAGGGAGATATTTGTGAGCTTGCTCGGTAAGAGACCAAACGGGTGTCCAGTCGAGAGTTTGCGTGGTGTCAAGCCGCATGGGAATCCAGTCATGATCTACGATCGCCTTCTCATTCAACGCTTCCCGATTTTGATATTGCGTCTCGCTAAACAACAAGCATTGCTCAGGATGAATGACGCGATCGCCCAGTTCGGCTAACTTAGCGCTAAGTTTAGGTTCATCGCCTTGGTAAATCCCAGAATATCGCTCGATCGCTTCACAAAATCCGCTGGCTTGGGATTGGCGATCGGTTTTGCCTTTACCGCCGCTTTTGTGGCGTAGGGATTTTCGCAATTTCCCTAAACTAGAGGAGGAACCAAAGGCATGAGTGGCGCTGTAGGTATGGACGAAGGGATTTTCGGGATCAGACGATCGCGTGAGGCTACTGACGACTCCCGTAATGGGGCTAATCAGATGCTCGTAGCGTTTGAGAATTTGGTCTGGCGTGAAGGCGCGATGTCCGCCATCTTGAGTGAATAGCTTCTTGCGACTTGTGAGGGCGATCGGTTGGTTGAGTTGCTCACTGATGATATTGGGATTTCCGCAAGCCGGACATTGGGGACGATGGGGTAAGGCATGAGTCTTAAGCGTTAGCGTTGCCTGATCCAATGTCAGAATCTTTCCCGCTAGCGTTGTAATTTTTGATTCGGGAATCGTTTGTTTGACTAGCCATTTGGCAATTTCAGTTGTGGTTAGACCGATCGCAGCCTGAACGGTTGAAGAGAGTCCGGCAAACGCAACGGGTAAACACCCCATTTCCCCTTTTTGCCGCAATACGGAGGCTTCGACTTCGCGATTGCCATTTAGCCGTTGAGCGAGACATTGGAAACACCCCGTTTCGCTGGGATGGAAGAGGGGACCGAGCCAGAGCACCGCACCGATCGGTTTCACCAATAGCCAAGGCTGGTTTGTTTGCAGCGCAGTTTGGTTGATTTGGGCGAGTTCGGGCTGGAGATAATCGTCGGTGAGGACGATATGTAACGCGTGATCGGGGGATGGCGTGAGTTGGGCGGTGATACCGATCGACTCTAAGGCTACCAACATCGGTTGAGGATCGATGGCACCCACAGCGGTCACAGAAACCCGCATCTGAGGCAATTGGTTCGCAACCGTTAAGGGATCGACTCCGATCGCGCTCCAAAAGGCAGCAACGTCGGGAGGAAGTATGTGAGCAGCATCGGTGAGGTAGCCTTGTTTGTCTAGGCGATCGAGCACGTAATCCAGATGCTCGGCGGGGACTTGCCCATCCAGCTTTTGAATCAGGTCTTCGCGGGTGTGCTTTCCGGTTAAAAGCGGCAGGATTTGACAGTAGAGTCCTCCGGTGAGGGCGTGGGTGGAATATTCACTGAGCAGGTAAACGTGTTTTGGCTCAATGATTTCTAACCGGAAGTGGGGCTTCAGTTGGGGCTTTTTCATGGATTTGAATGATTTCAGGCTGGATGGGGCACAACTGACTTGTTCAGAACTAATTTTCATCGAGGCTTTACGCCCAAATTCGTCCTCGGCGGAAGGGTTCGTCGGTGGTGGGTTTCTGCTGTTTTGCCATTTCCTTAAACCAGAATCCATAGTCTTCCAGTCCGGTCGATCGCGTTAAGCGTTCCTGAGCATTGAGATTGATCTTGATGGGAATCTCAGCCTCTTCCCAGGTTGCATCACCAATTACAGTACCGACGGCTCGATTGGTTGTTTTACCCACGATCGCCGTGCCAACGCCATCATTCACAGCCCAGCAACGGATTAACCCCAGCTCACGCCCCGTCAGAAAATAGGTCATATTGCCCTGAATCTCAGCCTGCGATCGCCCATAGCGCCACACTCGCACCTCTAGCAACTTGCCATGAAACCACGAGTCTGCTGTGGCTGGGTTTCCGGCTAGATGGGTGCTGCTGAGGGTCTCGATCGCGGGAACTGCAATGCCGTTATCATTCTGGATTCCGTTGATATAGATCTTGGTGTCGCCGGGACGGTTGCCGCTGCGGGCGATCGCCACATGAGTCCAAGTTCCTGCCTTCAGTCCGGCTTTTGTAGAAGCGATCGGTGTGGCTGTGGCATTCACCTGAAACTTGAGTTCGCCGCCTTCGAGATAAAACAATGCATCGCCATTGGCAAAAATGACCTGGAGATCAGAGAGAGCATTCGGATAAATCCAGGCTTCGATCGTGAATCGTCCCTGGGGTTTGAGCGCGCTGCTTCCGACTGCAATGCCCTGATGGTTGGCACCTAGGCTCAATACAGGCTGACTCGAAAACACTCGGGTGGTGGCTGGAGCGCTGGATGTGGATTCGGATTTTGCTTTTGCCATGGTTGGAGAACCTTCTTGTAAAACAATGGTTGGACTCGGGACTGAATGATCTAAGACTGCAACTGGGATAAGTGGTGGTGCAGGGGGCGCAGGTGCCAGGTCTAAGGGCGATCGCGTCCACTGGGGCGAACCGCGCAATGTCCCATGATTCCCATTGCGGGTTTTATCGTGAACGGTTAGTCCTGTACCCTCAGTTAAGGGCCAGTATCCCACTAGTCCGGGTTCGTGCCCTGTCAGTTGGCGATCGCGATCGGTCAAGAGTTGGTCGAGCGATCGGGCGACATTCCACAGCCGCACTTCGGCAATCATCCCCAGGAAGCTGTAGGTTTGGTTGTCGTCGCGGTACATCCCAATCAGCAAATCGTTGTCTGGGATGTAGTGAATGTCGGAGTGGTCGATCGTTTTTTGCGCTTTCAGACTGCCATTGATATACACCTGCATCTGCTCGCCATCAAAGGTGGCGGCAATATGTTGCCACTGGTTTAGTTGCAGAGAATTGGCTTTACTACTGAGATACACAATCCGCTGGGATGAACTGGGCGTTAACCCAAACCGAATCCCAGTTTTGCCATCTAGTAATAAGCCATAGCCACTTTCTTTGGTCCCCGTATCGAAAATACAGGACAGAATTCCCGTCCATTTCGATTGCCGTTTTTGGGGATAAATCCAGGCTTCTAGGGTCAATGCGGGCGCGATTTTGAACTGGGGTTGGTGGCCTAATTCAATGCGATCGTGTTGACCATCAAAAACGGGAACTACTACGGCAGATGTGTGATCTATCAAGTCGGTCATACGCTAAAACTCAGCCTGTTTTTAAATCAGCAATTTATCGACTACAACCACAGCCACGGGAGGCTTTGAGTTGGTTGTAGGTGCGGTATTGAAAGGCGGCGGGGGCGTTGTAGTTTGCGCCGTGGAGTAAGCGAATCTGCATGGCAACTAGATCTTCGACGCTGCCGTTGACGATATCGACGGTTTCATGGGGGTGAATCAGGTCAGGGCGTTTGATGGGTGGGGATTGTTTGGGAAGTTTCATGGTGATTCCTAAGATTGATTTTTGTATTGATTTCTGTGCTGAAAACGATGTCGTTAACGCATTCCGTTAATATTCTTCATAGCCTTCGCGATACCAAACCGTGCCATTGCTCCAGTCAATCCGGTTCAAGTCTTCCGAGGGAGTCCCGTTGACTGAAACTCCTGTATTGAAAGAGATTGAGATCGCACCATCATCACTCACCTTCGCCACACCTTCCGACCAATACGTTCCCATCGGATCACGAGCAATAATCTCATCGGCTGCTTCGCCGGGTTCAATGAAAATATTAGATTGATTACTTCCAGGACAAGTCCAATCACCCAGCAAGTCCGATGATATAGATAATGCGTCAAAGCTCATTGTTTACCTCGTAAATGTGTTGTTTAGTATCTAGTCATTTGGGAACGGGAGATCAGCGATCGACTCCCAACGGTGGACTCCCAACGGTGCCAGGTATCGGAAACCCCGATGGTATCGGCAGTTGCGGCTCAATTCATCCGGGCAAACCAGGCTCCGATCGGGGAGGGAAGGGAGATGTGAGGACAAAGAAAGGACGCGCTAAAGTAGAAGCTTACTCTGCGTCGTCACCAGCATAAGAACATGTACAGTAAGCGGACATGGTTTCCGTTTTTGAAATAGGATCATAGAAGGACTTAGATGCTAGTACTGAAGCACTACTGTCGTCGCCATGCCGTTGCAGGGCTTCTTCGCTGAGTTCAGCCAGCTCGGTGGGCAGTTGTCCGGTGGTGAGGCGGTTGACGGGTTGGGCCGCTTGGGGCATCAGGTTTTGCTGATTATTCATAAGATTTTTCTCCATGTTGTAGTTTGTTGGGTGTCCCGTTGTCGAGGCTAGCTCAGTCGGTGGGTCTGACCGCGTTGGGAGACGGGGAGGTGGGAAGATAGGGGCGGTCAATGCTTATGACCATTAAAAGATTGGTGGTAGTAGAGCCGAATTTGATCAATTCGGGTATTGAGTAATTCTTGTTGAGCAACACCGACCCACATCTCAGGATTAACTTCTTGATGTTGATAAAATCCATGCACTTTGTGCGCTATGTCATTCACCGTAAAGTAGTTCAGCAAGTCGTCTTTGTCTTTTAATTGGTAATACAAAACAGGGTCAGAATTTGCCTTCGATAAGCCAATATGAAAGATAGATGATGCCTCCAGAGGTTCTAGCACGGCTTGCGGAAAGCTTTGCTCCAAGAGTGCGCGCATGTGGGGCTGTTGAAACTGGTCTTCGGTCAATTCCAGATACATCTCAATTTCGCTGCGACCATCAAAGTAAAAATCGAATCCAATCTGAGGAACGGTCTGTAATGCAATTGCTCGGATTTCATCAGAATAATCACTGCGATCGAGTGCCAAAGCCTGCACTATTTTTTCGGGATAGTCCTCAAAACGGATATGCATTTTGAGGCTAGAGTCTGCCAAATTTTGTCGCAGATCAACGCCTACAGTGGAGCGATACACTTTACTAAAGTCGAAAGATGTGCCGAGAAATTGCTGAAGCAAATCATAGTTAAGCTGCACACCGACCCGATTCTCAACCTGATGATAAAACTTGAGTGTTTGCGCCAGACTGTTTTTAAACGGTGGTTTGATAAAGGCGAGAAATCGTGCTGGAAATAATCGATCGGCTTCGATTTTGCAGGAAGCTTCAAGAGCGACTACAGAGCCATCGTCAAGTTGAGCGATAAAATCTTCAAATAGTTCTAGTGGATAGAGTGATGTCTCTACCCCAAATGCTTGGCGGTGCGCTCTGATAAAACGTAGTCTTTGATCGCTTAAGGATGGGGCTTGAATCGTAGAAGTCATAATAGAAATAACCTACCGTATTAAAAATAGAAATGCCCAGAAAACCAAGAAAATTCAATCCTGGATATGCTTACCACATCACCATTCGCTGCAACAATCGAGAATTTAAATTGCACCGATGGGAATGCCGAAAGGTCTTTCTATTTGCTATCAAACAAGCATTGGAAAAACACAAATTTAAGCTGTACGCTGTTTGTATCATGTCGAATCATATTCATTATTTGATTGAACCTGAACAGCCCGATGATTTGCCGAAAATCATGCATTGGCTCAATTGGTATACCGCCATGTGTTTTAACCGAATGCTCAACCGCACGGGACATTTCTGGGAGAAGCGCTACTACGCGGATGGCTTTCCGGCATCAGACAAAGAACGGGCGTTGAACACATTGCGCTACATTCATGGCAACCCCAAAGCCGCCAAGATCCGCGCTGGCTTTTTTTATGAGTTCAGCAACTACGGTAGTTACGACCAACTGACCGATGATGGCTTAACCCAATGGCATCCGGCATTCTTACAGTTGGGCAACAATCTGGAGGACTGCGCCCGAAAATACCGAGGCTTCTGTAAGCGATACAAGCCGCCAAGTAAGTCAGCCAGAAAATGTACTTGGGGAAATAAGTTCCTGGCTAGCTTAGACCTCAAAGGGGGTAAGAGGAGCGGGGGGAGCGGAGGGAGCAGGGGAAGTGGGGGAGAATTGATCCATCTCCCTCATCTTCCCTTGCATCCCCCCAAAAACGGTGCCATAAAACGGTGCCAGGTATCGGAAACCCCGATCGTATCGGCAGTTGCCGATCGATTCATCCGGGCAAACCAGCCTCCGAGAGGTGAGGGAAGGGAGAGGTGAGGAGAAAGAAAGGACGTGCTAAAGTGGAAGCCTCTACTCTGCGTCGTCACCATCATAAGAACAATAACTGCATCCTGCACCCTGGATAGACGCTAGTACTGACGCACTACTGTCGTCGCCATGCAGTTGCAGGGCTTCTTCGCTGAGTTCAGCCAGCTCGGTGGGCAGTTGTCCGGTGGTGAGGCGGTTGACGGGTTGGGCCGCTTGGGGCATCAGGTTTTGCTGATTATTCATGAGATTTTTCTCCAGGTTGTAGTTTGTTTGTTTTGTCCCGTTGTCGAGCATTGCTCAGTCGGTAGGTCTGACCGCTTATGCGCCCTCCCCATCAACGGTGACCCCAAACGGTGCCAGGTATCGGA
>JAPLHZ010000003.1 GCA_026389365.1 Cyanobacteriota bacterium | reverse complement strand
GACGGGTAACAGTAGTGCGGAAGCGGCTCAACTGTGGGGCGATTATATGCGGCAAGTAATGCGATGAGTCCAAATTTATATTTTATCTAGGACAGTTGCTCTAGGACAGTTGCGACAGGGCGATGTGGCCACGATCGTGGACATCATCCCGTGAATGTTGGTGAAGATAGCCATGGCCGATCGCAAGATTTCATGGGAACAGTGGCTATTGACCGTGATTCAAGAGCGGGTAGACGCTGAACAATCTTTTCAAGTGCTGCGATCGATCGTACAGTGACTGCTTAGATTTAGCTGCATTTGATGCGGTGATGGTGAAGGTAACGGATGTGGAGCCGATTGCGGGTGATGAGTTGTGGTCCTAAACTGCTTGCTTTTCCTCTTCAGAGAAATGACATAATATAATTGCTTTCGATCGAGGAATACCGATGAAAGCTTCTGTCGAAACTATTATTGAACGGTTAAAAACATTGCCCGTAGATACATTGGCTGACGTGTTGAGCTACGTTGATTTTGTGGCATGGCGATCGTGCCAGTCCAATGGTGCAAGTCGATCGGCAGAAGCAATGGCGATTCACCAGAGGCGAGGCTTCGCCAACGATCGATTACCGGATGAAGACAATCCCCACATGTGGATGACGGTCATGAATCCTGGTGATGACATTGATACGAGTGCCTACGATCGACTCAGGAGATTAGGGTATGCCGTCCCAGGGCTGTTTCATTCTAAATTTCGACATTTTGTGCATCTACGAGAACGCGCCGTTCCAGGCATCAGAGATTTTCGTCTTCGATGGCTGAAACCACATAAACTCGTCACCTAAATCTAGAATGAAATGACCCTGTATGCCGTCCAAGTACCTCTTGAAAACTCATAGCCTAATTGCATCACAGGATTTGCCCATTCTTCCTGAGTCATTGCAGCAAGCATTTATGGATATTTGTCAGGCGGTGTTGCCTCTTCTGCGGCGAGGTCATCGAAGTCGGGGGTGGTACAGATTAGTTTGGCACTCTATTTTCCAAAAAGAAGTTGTTACAGTGGATCTATCCATTTTCAGGTGAGGTTTTTCGGTGATTATTCACCTCCTATCTAAACCTGCCACCAGTACTCAAATCACAGAAATGTTGCAAGCCAATCGGTTCTACATCAAAACTACCGTCGATCTCCGTCTCCAGCGATTAGCGGGTGGCGGGGAGATGCATTCTGATTGCGAAGATTTGCTTCTAGAGAGTGGAAGTCACCAGCACGATATCTGGGGTGCAAGCTGGAATCCACTTTCTCAAGACATTTTTTATGAATCTATGGTCAATCTTCGACCTAAACAAAATCGGGCGATGGAGATTTTGGATCCCATAATTCGTGAACAAGTGAAAGCTATTATCTACAAATTATTAGGAGGCGTATGAATAATTGGACTCCCGAAGAATTGGCATTTCGCTGCGATCGGCTCTCTGTTCGTCTAGAACGTTTAGCGACTAATTTTCTGCAAATTGCAACACTCAGTCGGACTGTAGAGAATAGTGCCCAAACCCTTTCGATCGTTCGACAAACTAAATCATTTTTAGAACTAACTGCGGTTGATTTAGATTTCGATAATGCTTTCGAGTTAGCCCAAATTCAGCGTCAACTTTCTTCGTGGCATCGTAGATGGGAAGACACTTGGCAACATGAAGCCGATCGTAGGTCAATGGCGAACCATACGACAACTTGGGCAGAGCAAGTGAGGACGATCGCAGGAGTTTTGGTCTGATGCTGCGAGTTATTCAGGTTGGTCGTCGTCTAAAAATTGTTCTAACTGAAAAACTGTAACGAGTTTGCTTGCAAGTTCATAGACATCTTGACGATCGCCATCCTTTCGTCGTCCCATTGCGACAACGACGACTAAAACTTGATCTTCTAGAACTTGATAAATGATTCGGTAACGCTGACCGATCGCCCGAATACTTCGATATCCAGTCAAATCACCCCGAAGTGGTTTCCCTTGCTGCTCGGGACTCTCGGCTAATTGTTCCAAGCGTGTCAGGAGAATACCTTGTTCTCGTCGATCTTGAATTCGTGCGAGAAGTTGTTTGGCTTCAGCCGTTAAAACAATCCGATAGCTCATCGTCTTACAGTCCTAACTCAGCACGAATATCATTTAAATCAGAGTATTCTCCACGCTTTGCTTGGGATATTCCAGTATTTAATTGCTGCATGAATTCTAAGTCACCCAAAATATCGGCTGTTTCGAGGAAAGACATGAAGTTTTCAATGCTAAACGCGATCATCACAGGTTGACCATCTTTCGTGATGACTGTAGGACTACTTTGGAGCGTTGTTGACAGTTCTGGCAAACGTTCTTGCGCTTGTGCGATCGTAAGCTGGTTAAACATGTTGCTCTCAGGTTTAGATAAACTGATTATAGCCGATCGTGTTTTTCACTTTAAGCTGCCAAGTTTCAATGAGGGCAGGGAATTAATTAATTTATACTAATTTATCCCCATCGTTGTTTAATATATTTTGTGATTTCACTGGGTTTTTCGAGTTTGTTGGTGGAGTTTCCGGTGCGGATGAATAGGGTTTCTTGAGGTTGACCGGATTTGTCGCGTATTTCGACGTAAACAGGCTCTGGGGCTGGGACGATCGCAATTTTACAAATATCTTGATCATCAACTGTATGAAAAGTAATGCTGAGATAAGGGGCGATCGATTTTCCCATTTCTTTTAGCAATAGATCACCCATTAACCAGAGTTCAAAGCCATCCCGATCGCGTTTTTTAAATGTTTGATAATCGAGTTCTAGACCAACGATCGAGCTATCATCTGCGACGCCAATGAGTAGGGTTCCGCCTTGGGTGTTGAGGAATGCGGCGACGGTTTTGAGGATGACTTCTTCCATGGTGCGGTCTTTTTTGTTTTCGCGGAGGTTCCAGCGGGCGGTGGATTTGAATTCAACGGTGTTTGATTCGCCTTGTTGGAGGAGGTGCAGGATTTCGGGTTCTGTTTGTGGGGGTGTGAAGTCTCGGTAGGCTTGGAGGGCTGCGTCTTTGGTGGCTTCAGGGACGATCGGAAATGATTCCAAATTCAGAATGTAGCCAAAGATACAAAAGCCTGAAATGCTTGCTGGAACGGGGTTTTATTCCAATACACGGAATCAACGTAATGCTCTATATTAATGACTTATGAAGTTTGTTTTCAGGTTGCTGACTCTCTAAGAGACTAAGATTCGAGGAGGGAATGCCAAAAACCTCAGAAATCAGCTTAATATCTCTTGTCTACATAAAAGAGAGTCATATTTGTATCCTATGTTACCGTTTGAATTTGGAGTTGCTGTAGAGGTGAGCGATCATGCCGTCGAGTTCGGCGCGTAGGTTGGCTCTGGCGATTTCGTCGGTGACTCCGTTGGTGTGGCGAGGTCAGTCGTGGGAATTTTTCCGAGTTCACGCTCAATGATTTCTTTGATGAACTCGGGAATTTCTTTACCAATGTCGATCGATCGTTGTTTCAAATTTTCATATATTTCAGTATTCTCACCTTCCCAAATGAGATCAACCCTTCTAATTTGGCGCATGGCTATGTGAGTGTAGTCATCTGGATATGCCCAGTAGCAAGATAGGCATATCAATTTATCTTTTAGGTTATTCCGGTTTTCACAATGTTCGCAAGACCAAGATTTTGCACGATTGGCGGAGGCACAAAGCAACATGAAATTCTCTGGTTTGAGTGCGGGTTCTCCATCGATTTCAAAAGGTATGCGATGATCAATTTGGAGTTCTCGATCGCTCATTTCTTTTAAATAGATGAAACATTTACAGCCGTAAATTTGTAAGCCTTCCAGGGGGTAACGAAGAATTAACGTTTCAGACCAGTTTTTGAGGTTAGATTTGAAATTATGATTCAAGCACCTCAGATCGACGGAATTGAAATAGACCCACCAGACTGGGCAAACACCCCAGCGAGTATT
>JAPLHZ010000188.1 GCA_026389365.1 Cyanobacteriota bacterium | reverse complement strand
ACCCGAGCGATGCACCACCCACAATCCATTTCCACAAGACTTTTCCCAGTTCCACCTTCCAAGGCAACAGCCCACTGGAAACGATCGAGTCTTTCTCTTCAGTTTTAGGTTCGCTGGGCTTTTGTTCTTCAGTCATGGCAGCAGGTGAGGAAAAACGATCGGATTGCCCCAATTCTACACCAGCAAAAAACAGATTCCAGATTGGGTGATGGAAATGGGCGGCGTTTGGGTGAGATTATAGGTTTGCGCAATGACGATACTAAATGCTGTTTTATCGCCCAATCACATTAATGATTAAAAGATAATTTAGCCACAATAGTCCGATGTCGAGGATCGGATTCAACGGTGATTATGGATTCAAATCCAGCATCCACTAAAGCGGCTTCTACATCAAATGTATAGTAATCATCCGTCCAAGGCTCTGTGCTTTTCATTAATGTAAATAGTACAGGCGGTAAGCTTTGGATGACTGTTGATTTGGGATTATTATCTACAATTGCAATATGTCCACCATTTCTGAGAATTCGTCGCATTTCTTGAAAAATCTCAACCGTTGCCGATCGGGGCAATTCATGCAAAATAAATTGTAAACTAACTAAATCAAACGATGATGATTCAAATCCAGTAGTTTCTGCGCGGGCATGAATCCATTGTGAAATTGAACCATTCTTATCTTGCGCCTTTGCGATCGCCAACATATAAGGCGACAGATCTAAACCGATCGTATTCACCCTTTGATTTGCATGGAGTGCTTGATTTGCATGGAGTGCTTTTGTTTGGTAATAGTCGTGTAAGGTCCGAGTAGAAATGCCCACAGAGCAGCCCACATCCAAAATATCTCGAACATTGGTAATACCCTGTCGATCGAGAACCTCGTGAAAGCTCGATCGTAAGCGCGCCTGTGCTTGATCTGCGGTCAGCGACTCATTTTTCCAAATCCGTAATGCCATTGCATAGGTTGCAGACTCCGCCTCAAACGCTGCATCCCAACACAAGTTTCCTTGATCATAGGCATGAAACGGAACATTATAATAATCGGGATATTGAACATCGGGATTCGTGAGCGCAGCAAGTTCCACTTGAACTCCAGAGGCCTTCAATGCCGCATAGTTCGCACGCCACATCACACCATTCTTCTCCGCTGTCTGAATCAAGACCTTGCGAGCTTGCTGCTTCATCACGGCATAGACTGGCTTAGTGCGAATTAGCTGATTCACAAATCGTGACAGCAGATCTTCCCCGGCCCAATCAGGCTTTTGCTTCATGAGTTCATTGCGCGTCGGAGGTGTTTGCATGATATTGACCAGATGCTTCAGCGATGGGAATTGATTTAGTGTACTAGAACAGGACGAGCGACTACAATCCCGATCGCCCCTTCCACGCCCATAACGTAACGTTCTAAGTCTGGTGAAATCTTAATTCCTGAACGAATTGAGGCATGAATTAAGCCAGTCTGCAACTTGGAATGTTTCCGATATAAAAAACCACTATGGGTAACATCCAATCCATTCATATTTGTCACAATTCCGACTAAATCACCCGATCGTAACTTGGATTGCTGCGATCGTAATTCTTGGGTTGGAATGTATCGCAATGCACTTGTTTTGAGTTGATTACTAATCTTGGTCTCAGATTGAGCAATACAATCTCGCAAGGCTGGATTTTTGACGAGAGGCGGATACTTCTGCCAATTGTTAGTCATGAAGTTCAATGGTCGCATGAGTATTGTGCTTCTTGGGTCTTGAACTATTTGATCTACATTTCCACGTCGCTGATTATCTAAGATCCAATCTGAAAAGTAATGTAGGCGACTACAATATCCATTTATTTTTCCATCCCGATACCGATAACGCTCAATGGCTGTAAATAATTCAGATTCAGATTGTGAAATGGATAGAGTAGATAAAGGCTGGATAGATGAAAGGGGTTGTGGATTGTCCAAATTCTTTGAAAGTACGGTTGTCAAGGCTAAAACAGTCTCTAAAAATAGAACACAATCAAACTGATGAAGTGAAATAAACGGCTGTTCGGTAGAGGATTGCTCTAGTAAATTTGCTTGATAAGGTTCTCCCAAAAACTGTTCTGCGATCGCTTGAATTCGATCGCCTACCTCCAAATTTTGCCATTTTTGCTCCTTAAACTGAAATCGCAGAGAGGCAAATCGTTTTGAGTCGGCTGTCGTTAATCCTGTTGTTCTTTGGGCTGATGAAGCGCCTAATTCGTCTCGTACTTCATCTAATGATGGCCTTGGTAATTGATTGGATAATGATTTTGGCGATTGGATTCGTGATGATTGGTGTAAAGAATCGATCGATCGACTAGAAACGGCTAATGCACCTGCTAATAAAATACCTGCCCCACTCGCCGCCGCACCCATCCCTAAAATTTTCCAATATCGTTTCACGCAATTTTTCCAATTGATATAGATTTCAGACAGGCTGTTTCAGCAGGAATATAATTTCCTCTATAAAATATAGTGCATTTTCTGACGATCGACTCTAAAATAAAGACGAACATTCACCTTTTCAAGCAAATATCATGATTACCAAAGCTTCGTTGAAATTTGTTGCTGTTGTGATACTCGCAAGTCTAACGTTTGGCTCCATCTCATCATTAGATGCCTCTGCGACGACGACTCGGACGGTAAAGAAATCAGAAATACCTATCATGGAGCAGCTTAGATTAGATGAGAAACAGAAAAGAAGCATTCAGTCGAGTCGAACAAAACGAACGATCGCGATCAAAAAAATATTAACTAAAGACCAAGGAATAAAGTTTGATCAGCTTCGTAGTAAGCAAAAGCTTTCTGTTGTTATTGGCCAACTGAATCTAGATACAAAACAGAAGACGGCTGTAATGGCTGCAATTCAGCAAAGCCAAAAGGAAATCAAAGACATTCTAAATACTACTCAAAGAAAGCAACTCGAAGATTATCTCGCTAAAAATAAGCAAGTGGCTGAATAGATGCGATAAATTGCGATCGTGTTGATAGACTAGAACCTATGGGCTATGTCTTGGGACTGGGAACTGGAGCTTGGGGGCTGAGTCCGACCTCGATCGCTCTGGCCCGTCTGAAATCCGCTTCAGCACTCATTTCAAAGCCCAAAACCGATCGGATGAATCCGCGATACCGATAGGCTTGGGAATATCTGGGGCTAAGCTTAATGGCGAGTCCGAGGATGACGATCGCTTCTTCATAATAACGATTTTTACCCAGGGTTGAAGCTTCTTGATAGAGTTCTTCAGCAGTTAAATGGGTGCTGGAACTTTCTCGTTTGGCGGTGGATCTAAAATCAGATTTGACATTAGATGACTGCGCAAATCCAATATCCATAGGTTCAATTTCTTTTTTTAAATATTCATAAGCTGCATTAATTTGTTTAAATCGTTCTTCTGCGGTTTGCTTTTCAATTGGATCAATAAACCGATCGGGGTGCCATTGTCGCGCAAGATTGCGATACGCATCTTTGATTTGTGCAGGTGTTGCATTAATATCAACAGCTAGGGTTTGACAGGCTTGGAATTTAGTTTTCATAGTGTCCTCAATTCATTCCAAGTATTGGTATTTCTTTATAGTGCCCCGTCCTATTCATTTCGGCGATCGCTCTGCTAAGCGTTCAGAGTTTTGAAATGCTTTCCAGGACAGTTTTAATCCATTGGGTGCGGGATATTTGGTGTCGTAAACCATGATTACATTGGTTAATTTTCGCCGTGCGCCCCGTAGGATTTGGTTTCCTTTGGCTAACGCTAGGGAGGTTCCGCCGTCTAAATTCATGGCTTCCCAACATCCTAATGCTTGCATAATTTCGGCTTCTTGTTGTAATGAAATGGGTTTAACAAAGGTAACGTGTAGTAGTTTTTTTCGGTTAGGTGTGAATCCGATCGCACTCCGTACCGCCACACCCATTACACCGGGATCCGTAAAGCCTTCTTGCTTTGGCATGATTGAAATCTGGCCTTTACGCAGTAGTCGTGGACCTGCCGTTAAGGAGAACCAATGGTCTTGCCAGTTAGGTTTGCCGTCAGTTCGAGCCGTGACCATTTCTAAACGATTGCCGCTCTTTACCCCTAATGTTGTTCCATAGTTTTCCCAAGGGCTGTATTTAAGAAACTCTCCGCCTGAGACCATATTTCCCATGACGCGTTTTTGGGCATCCATACTGAAAAATGTCCCGCTCATGGTGAGTGCAGCTTGGTGTCGTCGAACAAATTGCACAAAGGATTCATCGCCTCTGGTCGATCGGGCACTGTTAGCTTGATTGGCTTGATTAGCAAGGCCGACGCTAATGAATGTTTCTGAATCACTGAGATCTATTGTGGCGAGGTATAGGGGGACGCCTAAAATGGTGCGGGCAATCATTTTTAAAGGTTTCGCCTTGGCTGAATTTCCATCGTCTACCCCAAAATCTAAATTAGGGGTATCTAATTTAGGGCTAATGCTGGCCTCGGACTCGTTATCAAGAACAGCAAGACTGTCGTCATCAGTTTGGGTCGATGATAGTTCTGCTTTTTGAGCGGTTGTCCATGGGCCGGGTGAGATCAAGCTCACGGTGATTAATCCCAAGCTCAAGAGTGCGATGAGTCGGGCGACCAAAACGGAAGAATCGTCTGTTTTTTGTCGAGTGCGATCGCGCCACAAATTTAAAAGAGGTTTAGACATGTACTGCTATTTATTTCGGTGCGCGTTCGAGATTTCTGAGATTTTACCTTGATTTTATGGATCCTAAATCAATCCATTCACTGCTACCAAGGCCTCCAACGATCCACACAACAACAACCGATCGCCCCCGCCAATCAAGGTTTCCGGCTCCGGCAAGCGCATAAATTTACCATCCCGTCGAATCGCTTGAATCTGAACGACCTTAGCCGTTAAACGATAGAGATCAGCAATGGTCTGATCCACAAGCTCACTACTCTCCGTCACCCGAACCCACTGACAAGAATTCTGCGGGGAGGGTACAGCCGCTTCGCCTTTTGCTAACTCATCAAAGGCATCCATCTCAGAACTTTCACCGACTAATAAAAGCCGATCGCCCTGTTCTAAGGTTTCAGACAGATCGGGGTAATCAATCTCCTGATCGCCCACACGCCGAATCGCCATTACCGTCACACCCGTCAACCGCCGACAATCTGTTTCTTCAAGCGTTAACCCCAATAATGGAGAATCATCGGGCAGCCCATACCAGCGATTATTCAAATCGCCGACCACCGACTTAACCTCACGGGCCACTTGTGCCCCCGATCGGGCCGGCAACAATTCCGCATAACGAGAATCCCGAATCGCCTGAACCCGTTTTTGAGCTAACGGGACTGACAACCCACGGCCCGACCACAAATGCGCTGACAATTCCAAACTCGCCTCAAACTCAGGCTGCACCACTTCCCTTGCGCCAAGCTGATACAAGGACTCAATATCTTGGGGTTTAATCGCCCGCACCACAATGTCTAACTCTGGCGCAAGATCCAACGATCGTTTCAAACACAACCGCATACTCATCGGATCGGGCAACGCGATCGCCATCCCCCGCGCCTCATTCACGCCCGCCTTATCCAGCACATACAAACTCGACGCATTGCCATAAACGTAAGGAATACCCTGATCTCGCAGCATTTGAATCCGGCTTTCGGATTGATCCACCACCACCACGGGGCAATCTTGCTCGCGCAACAGTTTGACAATATTTTTGCCAATTCGCCCGTAGCCACACACCACCACATGATTGCTCTGGGGAAGGTCTTCTGCTACATCTAGCGGCTGGTCGGATTGTACTAAGAATTTTGCCAAAAACGGCACCGACTCCGCCCAAGAAAACAAGGTTGGCACGGCCCGTAAAATAAACGGCGTAACCACCAAGGTCACGGCTGTCGTGCCCAGAATCAAGAGATACACCTGACGCGACACCAGACCCAAAACCTGGCCCTCACTCGCCAACACAAAGGAAAATTCCCCAATCTGCGCCAAGCCCAAACCCGCAATTAACGCAGTCCGCAATGGATAACCAAACAGCTTTACCAATGGCGCGATGATTAAAAATTTGCCGAGTAATACCAATGCAACTAAGCCTAAAATCAGCTCTAAATGGTTCCAAACAAATACTGGATCAATCAACATCCCGATCGATGCAAAGAAAATTGTGGCGCAAATATCCCGCAGCGGTTCCACATAGGTCAGTGTCTCATCCGCATACTCCGCCTCCGAAATCATCAAACCTGCTACAAATGCGCCCATCTCAATCGATAGCCCCAGCGCCTCGGTAATTAACGCAATCCCCAAACACAGCGCGACCACGCCCAGCAAAAACAATTCTCGACTCTCCGTCTTCGCCAACAGCCGCAACAATCCCGGCACCACCCAAATCGCCGCCGCAATCGCACAAAGCGCAAACAACCCGGTCTGCACCAAAGCCCAGCCGATCGCCAGCCCAATCTCCTCGATCGGCTTATCCAAGGCAGGCAACACCGCCAACATCAGCCCCAACGCCAAATCCTGTACCACCAAAATGCCCAACATCACCTGCCCGTGGGACGTCTCAGCTTCATTGCGCTCCATCAAGGATTTCAGCACCACCGCCGTCGAGGACAATGACAAAATCGCGCCCAAAAATACGCCCTGTGCGGGAGACGTAACCCAGCCCAGCCCAAGTGAAGCCAAGGTTGTAATCAAGATGGTGAGGGCGATTTGCAACCCACCGCCGCCCAGACTAATCACCTGAACCTTACGCAATTCAGAGAAAGAAAATTCAACTCCCAGGGCAAAGAGCAAAAACGCCACACCGAACTGCGCCAGCGTCTCCACCTGCACCACTTCTTTAATCAAGCCTAGGCCCGTCGGACCGACAATAATCCCAGCGATCAAATACCCCAACAGTACAGGCTGCTTCAGCAACGCAGCAAACAAGCCACCCGCCGCCGCCGCCGCTAACACTGTCACTAAATCTAAAATTAGGCGAAAATCTTCTTGCACAGGGAGCCGTATTTTCTGAGAAAATTGTTACGTTCTATTAACCTTAACATTACTACGCCTTCGCTCAATAGCGGCATCCTGGAGCGAGAATGATCCTGAAAGGTAATTTCCGACGACAGAAAGATCCAATAGCCTGTGTACGTAATATTGTAATAAGTGTATGTTAACGAATATTATTGTTAGGCTTATAATTTCTTGATCAGGTGCAGCTTTTAATCTACGATCCGATCAGTTATGAATTCGGATATAAATAACAAGACAACTGCATATAAAAGATTGCATATAAAAAGTTGGTTCATCTGGGGATCTAGGGAATTGTAACCCAACGGATATCGGTTTGAGTCTGCTGTCATCATGCGTATGGATTACTTATGAGTATTGAAAAAATTGTTGAACAAGCCCTGCAAGATGGCTACCTAACTCCCGCAATGGAATCGGAAGTTGGCCTAATTTGCGACACGGCCTCTGAGCTTTCCATTGAAGAGTATATGGCGCTCGATCGCTTGATGGGTGCGCTGTTGACGGGTGAAGTCGTCGCGGTTCCTCGCAAGCAATTTATTAACGTCATGGAAGAATTAGTCCTGACGGAGGCGATCGCACGGGTGGCTGAAATTGAGGCCAGTAGTGAGCGAACACTAGATCTGGGGGACATTGCGGCCTACGCGCTCAACCGATTGCCGCCGCTGTATGCGACCACTGAAGAAGGTGCAGCCTACCAACGATCGAGGGCCAAGGAAGAGCTACATGAAATCATTGCAAAATGCGTGAATGAAGCGACTGCCACTAGTCTCGATCGGCCTGAATTCTTCCCCGAACGAACTGGAATTGCACACAAGGGCACCAAGCAAGAGCTACTCAATCAAGTCAGCAGTTTGCTACAAACCTACGCCCATGAATTGGATCCGGTCACTCCAAATCCCTAGAACTAACAGAACATTTATTCGGAAATCTCATGAGAAGCTTTTTCAGCGCTGGAGAAGCTTTTTCAGCGCTGAAAAAGCTTCTCATTTGAACTTGACTTGCACAATTGCACTCCAGTCACATTTTAATTGGATTAACCCAACAAGTTCTAGGGCCGAACTGTCACCACTGTCCCTAACGAAACTTGACTAAACAACGCTGTCACATCTCGATTTTTCATCCGTAAGCAGCCATGGGATACGGCCTGACCAATAGAACTCTCACCCGTCGTCCCATGAAATCCTAATTTCATATGCTCATCTGCCGCAAACCCAATCCACCGAACGCCCAAAGGATTTGCATCTCCGGGGGGGAAAACCTCATCGGTAATAGGGTGTTGCCAAACCGGATTTTTGACCATTTGCCGAATGCGAAAACTACCCACAGGAGTTTCCCAACCCGGTTGTCCCACGGCCACTCGATAACTTGCCATTAATTTTCGATCGCGATAGAGATAAACCGTCCGATCGCTCAAATCCACCGTCAAGCTTGTATCCTCGGCCCGATCGCCCCAAACTGGCTCAGCAACAGATTTAGGCATCACCACCATCGCCGGAACTTTACGCGGCAGAGGATCGCGGCTTTGGAGATATAAGAGCAGCCCAGCCATCCCCATACACATCATCATCAACGGACGGGTGACAGACTGGGAATGTATAGTATTAGAACGTCCAGTAGCCATGGATTTGATTAAAAAACGGTAGAAAATAGATGAAAACGTATCGATAACTACTCCTTTTCTAACACACCATTGAGGAAGATTTCTGAAATACCCTCAGCCATCTCCTTGAGTTCCATCACCGTGGAACCCGGATCGGTGATGGTGGTTTGGCTAAATCCAGAAATTGCAAACATACCCAAAAATACTCGTGCAACCAAGCGGGGGTTCATTTTACGGTACACACCTTGGTCCATGGCCGTCTGAAAAAATGCCTCCCCCACATCCGTCATCTTCTCGACAACATCGGTTTGAATTTGATCTCGCAAATCTTCATGGAACTGAACTTCCATAAAACATACCCGCATCAGATCTGCATTCTCCTGTAAATGTAACATCCGACGCTTCATCACCTGAGCAACCGCTTTGTAGCTGCCCATTTCACTTAGTTCTGTCAGCAAGTCGGTCAGAATTTCAATCCAACCATCGGTCGCAACTTTCGCTAGAATTGCTTTTTTATTTGTAAAATGCCTAAACAGCGTCCCTTCCGCCACGCCTGCTGCCTCAGCGAGTTCTCGGGTAGTGGTGCCGTCGTAACCTTTGCGGGAGAAGAGTTTCAAAGCAGATTTTAGAATACGATCGCGGGTCTCAGTTTCTGCGGATGAGACCTGTGGAACTCGATGAAACGTTGCCATAACCTACCGCCATAAGAAACTTTAAATCAGAATAGCAGTTGATTAGAATGCTTGATTCTCATGGTGGCGACTGGAGAGACAATTAAGTGTTAAAACTTTCAAGACTTTTTTAAATCAACAGTCCGGACAGTTTTTAACGTAGGTAGTGGCGAAGAAAGCTATCCAAAGCTTAAAGTACAGTCATACAAAAAACAGAGACTGTGCAATGGATAGCCTACAGAATATTCTAACGGACGCACTGACCACAGTGGGT
>JAPLHZ010000117.1 GCA_026389365.1 Cyanobacteriota bacterium | reverse complement strand
ACCTTAACCGTATTGAAAACTGTTGGGCTTGGCTGAAATCTCGTATCCGTAAACTCCTAAGGGATTCACCTAATCTTCATGATGCTATAGACTCCGTTCTTGCTCTTGCTGCGTCCTAACTTCACTGGCTATAGCTATACGTAAAAGGACTGTAAAAGTTGAGGATTATCGCGGGAAATTTAGACTGCGCTGGACATATCCGCTAACAATTCGCCACGTCATCAACCTAGGCCTTGATGCCAACGGGATAAATCTGACGCAAGCCAAGATGAGAGCAGCGGCGATCAAGAGTGATGTGCTGGGCGATTATGTCAGACCTTCAAATACACCCATTAGAATTTTTGACATTGCTTTTGTGCTATAGAATTCTAAACACCGATCGCGGGCTTGTTTCCCTTTCCGTTCTGCGAGATCCCAATTTGCAAATATTTCAGTAATCATTTCAGCAATCTGTAGCGGGTTCTGTGGCTCAACTAAATAACCCGTATCACCCAGAATTTCGGGAATATCACCAATAGTAGTAGACAAAATCGGTTTTGCCATGGCCATGCCATCGGTAAGCTTAAGCGGAAACTGTGCAATGGCGGTCAAGGTATCGCGCTGGGGCACCACTAAAATATGGG
Organism: Cyanobacteriota bacterium; assembly: GCA_026389365.1. Taxonomy (GTDB): domain Bacteria; phylum Cyanobacteriota; class Cyanobacteriia; order Leptolyngbyales; family Leptolyngbyaceae; genus JAAFJU01. Next base: position 15,281 of record JAPLHZ010000117.1, on the reverse strand, counting down.
CAGCGGCAACAAGTTCAGGCATTTTCTCGATAGGCGATCGAGGCAATTGAATAATCCATTTACCATAGCGTTCTTTTAACCGATCGTCATAGTCATCATAGGGACTTCCGCCAATGATCACGAGTCGTAAATCATCTTGATTCAATAATTCCAGAGCGTCTAATACATCTTCAACGCCTTTGTGTGGACGGGGCGCACCGGGAAACATTAATATCCGATAGTCAGAGAATCCCAATTGCGATCGAATTTGTTCTGTATTATAAAGGTCTGGATTAAATAGCGCCATATCTTTACCATTAGGCAGATACACCCCCCCAAATCGCCTTTGTAAAAAGGTTGTATTCACCGTCAACCCATCCACTCGATCGAGCCATTTTTCTAACCATTTTATATACAATGGATGCCCTGGTTCCCGTAGTTGTCCATTGGTTTTAAATATATCTCGATATCGCTGTTTGAGACTACTGGGTGCATATCTCCAATCATCACCGCCGCACCAGCTCAATTCCCAATCGTCTATATCTAATAGCAATGGTTTTTTCGTTTGCCAACGCCGCAACAGTCCAATGCCGAAACTTGTTGGCTTAGGCTTGATAGCATAGATATAGTCACCATCCAACAGTCCCAATAATTCAGGCACTTTCAATAAAATTCCTGGCAAAATTCCACCAGAAACCGATCGGATTACTACTCTTTCCGGTGGCTCTGCGTACAAGGTCGGACCAAATTGAAATCCTACCACTTCCACATTGTATCCAATTTCCAGTAATGCTAACGCCAATAGATATGCCCGTATCGTGACGGCGCTACAGAGATCACTGGCAATGATAGAAACCTTGGGCATGATAAAGATGGAATTTTGAATATTATTAGATCTCGAACATTAGATATGTAATCTCAGATTTTAAAGTTTAAAATCATTTTTGAACTTTGGTTGATCAGGAATGATTTTAATAACTCCGAGTTTAATCCCGTCGAGTAAGATTATCATCATTTGACGAATCTCAGGGGGAAGCGATTTTGAGGATAGGAGGGTGGTGGTTATTTGGCGGTAGACTTCTGGTGAAATGACCTGCATTAGTTTGATTTTTGCAAGCTGGTCGGCGATCGTAATTTGGTTTTTATTTCGTAGAAGCGCCATTTCTTCAAACCTATTGAATATAATTAATAATCTCTCGCACTCTCAAAGCCCACTAGAAAAATAATCACTCATTTTTGCGTTACGCTTTAATTATCGATAGGTTTATCTAAGAAGAAGACAGTTTCGATTAATAATCTCCCATCCCCCCTCTTCAATTATGCCCTCTTCAACCCTACAAGTTTACCGTTTGCCCGCATTGTCTGATAACTATATTTTTATTTTGGTAGATGGTCGGCAGGTCGCGGTCGTTGATGCGGGCGATGCGGGTGTAGTGTTAGATTTTTTACAAACACACAATCTTGCGCTTTCCATGATTCTAAATACCCATTATGACGGCGATCATGTTGCGGGCAATCGCGCATTGCTGACGGCGTATCCAGGGATTCCAGTCTATGGTAGTGCGATCGATCGTGGGCGAATTCCAGGGCAAACGGTGTTTTTAAATGATGGCGATCGGGTTGAGGTTGGCGCATCCATTGGTCACGTATTGTCCGTTCCAGGCCATCGTCAGGGTCACATTGCCTATTATTTTCCAGAATCCGCTGATTTGTTTTGTGGGGATGTGATTTTTTCGGCAGGCTCGGGCCGGGTTAAAGATTGTACTTATGGGCAAATGCAGGAGTCTTTAGCTAAATTACGATCGCTCCCTGACAACACTAAAATATGGTGTGCCCATGAGTATACCTTTGATAATTTGACATTTGCCTTAACAATTGATCCCGACAACTTAGAATTAAAATCTCGAATGGTTGAGGTTCAAAAACTCCGATCGGCATTGCAACCGACAATTCCAACAGAAATGGGATTTGAAAAACGCACCAATCCATTTTTGAGATGGGATTCGGAAGCGATTCGATCGCGGCTTGGGACTGTTGGTGATGTGGAAACCTATACGGAAGTCCGATCGCGCAAGAATAAATTTTAGGCTGGGCAACCTACAATTCCAGCAACAATTCCAGCAGCTATGTAATTCTGACAGCTAGACGATCGGCTCCTGAAATAGTGGAATCGTAAACGTCACTGTTGAACCCAATCCTTCACCCATACTATAAAAATGAACTTCTCCGCCCATAGCACTGACTAGCGCTTGAGAAATTGCCAGTCCCAGACCGGTTCCACCATATCGCCTGGTGGTAGATCCATCGATTTGACTAAACGATCGGAATAACCGATCTTGTTTTTCCAATGAAACCCCAATGCCCGTGTCAGCAACTCGTACCATCATCATTCCAGGGCATTCATGGTTTTGAATCGTAATCTTACGTCGAACAAATTCAGTCGTAATCGTCAGCCCCCCTTCATGGGTGAACTTAATCGCATTGCTCACAAGGTTCAACAAAACTTGATAGAGACGTTGGTAATTTGTATAAAGAATGACCGCATCTCGGGTTTGGGGCATTTGAACTTCAAAGGTGAGATTTTTGCGTTCGGCAGAATTACGTTGCGATCGAAGTAATTGGTCTAGTACCTCCCTAAAATCAAGTGGAATTAGATCAATTTGGGCCTTTCCAGCTTCAATTTTGGCTAGATCGAGAATTTCATTAATCAACTCAAGCAAATGCTCGGCAGACTTCATCGACTCCTCTAAAAATTCTTGCTGCTCTTCAGGATCATCTGCCATGCCATCTAAAATCAATTTTAAAAAGCCAATCATGCCATTTAACGGCGTGCGCAATTCATGGGACATATTCGCCAAGAATTCAGTTTTTAAGCGGGATGTCTCTTCAGCTTTATTAATTGCATTTTCTAGAGCCTCTTGTTTACGAACTAATATTTTGTTGAGTTCTTCAGATTTATTAAACAATTCAGCATGGGCAATGGCCGTCCCCACTTGGTCCGCAAGTTCTTCTAGAAAACCTAATTCCGAATCGTTCCAACCTAAGTTTCCTCCTCCCAATCGCCACAGAACAATTAAGGCATTCACTTCATCTTGATAGCCCGTTGCAACCACCATACGCGTGTGAGCGATACCATCGATTTCCACGATATCTGTCATGACACACCGATCGTCGTCCTCCTCCAGTTCAGGAATGGGATGTGGCTCATCTAATAAAGGCGATGGCCGCAGGCGCGTAATAGCAGCACGTAATGTCGGCTGATCCTCTAAACGTTCATCGCGGCCCTTCCAGGTTTCCTGGTTCTCACTACAAAATTCAGCTTCAATGGTCACCTTACCCGCAGGTTCATCCAGAGAATAAATCGAGCAACGATCGATAACTAATGTCGTGCCCAATCCATCCACGGTTTGCTGCCAGATAGTTTTCAAATCTAAGGTGCGGCGAATATTCCAGGAAATTGGAGCCAAGAGGAGGTGGTACCGATCGACCACATTTAGCCCCGAGGGAACCGCCAATAATGCCTGGAATTGGCCTTGGCCCTGCACAAAAATACTCTGCACTTGGTCATTCGGTAGCACTATCGGATTCAGCGTAACTTGGGTATTCACCTGTGACCCATTCCACCAAAACGGCCACTCCAACTGCTCTGCTTGCCGAGTTAGCACGATCCGATCGATCACTTGCTGATAGGCCGGAAAATTGACTGGGCGAAACAGCGCATGTTCCCGTTGACCAACAATTTGATTAACCTGCTGATTAAGACCTACTGCATCATCACTGTAAAACGATAGGAATTCGCCCGAGATCCCATGGCTAAACCACAGATTTATCACCCGAGAAGTGCATTCTTCCGCCATCAACGATTGATTTTTCCGGTCCCTGGTTGGGGAATTGGCACTGTATTTCACACCGTATTTCGCATTGTATTCAGAGTTTACAGGGCCGCCGTCAGAGGAAGGGAGGGAGGACATCATGGGAAATTCCGGGTCAACAGGGATAGTCTAATCAAGGTTTGCTTTGTTTGCCAATTCAGGAAACAAAACACACAGTTTCACAAGCACAGTTTCTTTGTGGTGACTATCTAATACGTATTTACATTGTCTCATCCCGGGAAGGCATTACAATACTTGTGACCTCTGCAAATTCTTCAGATAGAGAGCGTATTGAACCCCCATGACCGACGTACCCGTCAGCCGCATTCGTAATTTTTCCATCATTGCCCACATTGACCACGGTAAATCGACCCTAGCCGATCGGCTCCTACAAGCGACTGGCACAATAGGCGATCGGGACATGAAAGCTCAGGTGCTGGATAATATGGACCTAGAGCGTGAGCGGGGAATCACCATCAAGCTCCAAGCCGCACGGATGGACTACACGGCCAAGGACGGTCAAAAGTATGTCTTGAACTTAATTGACACACCGGGACATGTTGACTTCACCTACGAAGTGTCCCGATCGCTGGCGGCCTGTGAAGGAGCGCTCTTAGTGGTGGATGCATCCCAAGGGGTAGAAGCGCAGACCTTAGCCAACGTCTATTTGGCGATGGAAAACAACCTAGAAATTATTCCAATTCTGAACAAGATTGACTTACCCGGTGCTGATCCCGATCGGGTGAGCGGTGAAGTTGAAGAAATTGTGGGCATCGACTGTAGCGACGCAATTCGGGCATCGGCCAAGTCAGGTATCGGTATCCCAGAAATCCTAGAGCGAATCGTCCAAAAAGTTCCGCCGCCTGCTGACACCGTAGACAAACCGTTGCGGGCACTGGTATTTGATAGTTATTACGATGCCTATCGTGGAGTGGTTGTGTACTTTCGCATCATGGACGGGATTTTAAAGGTGGGGGATAAAGTGCGCTTTATGGCCTCCGAAAAAGAATACGTCATTGATGAAGTCGGTATCCTCGCGCCCAACCAAATCAAAGTCGAAAGTCTCCATGCCGGGGAAGTCGGCTATCTGGCCGCGTCCATCAAGGCCGTGGGGGATGCGCGAGTGGGTGACACCATTACGTTGGCGAATAATCCTGCCGATGAGCCATTCCCTGGCTATGTCGAAGCCACGCCCATGGTTTTCTGCGGCCTGTTCCCGACGGATGCCGACCAGTTTCCCGAATTACGCGATGCGTTGGATAAGCTGAGCTTGAATGATGCGGCGTTGAAATATGAGCCGGAGACTTCAAGCGCCATGGGGTTTGGGTTCCGTTGTGGGTTCTTAGGACTGCTGCACATGGAGATTATTCAAGAGCGACTAGAGCGTGAATATGACCTCGATTTGATCACAACCGCTCCTTCTGTGGTGTACCAAGTCTTGACGATTAAGGGCGAAATGTTGCGTATCGACAACCCGAGCCATCTGCCGGATCCTCAGTACCGTGAACACATCGAAGAACCCTACGTTCAACTCGACATGATCACCCCAGAAGCCTACGTCGGCACCCTAATGGAACTTTGCCAGAACCGTCGTGGCATTTTCAAGGACATGAAATACTTGACTCCGGGCCGCACGACGCTGATCTACGACATGCCCTTAGCAGAAGTTGTAACCGACTTTTTTGACCAGATGAAATCCCGATCGCGGGGGTACGCCAGCATGGAATATCAAGTTACGGGGTATCGAGTCAATAATTTGGTGCGGTTAGATGTATTGATTAATGGTGATCCGGTAGATCCACTCGCGGCTATTGTTCATCGAGACAAAGCCTATGGTGTGGGCCGTGCGTTAACGGAAAAGCTAAAAGAACTGATTCCCCGCCACCAGTTCAAAATACCAATTCAAGCTGCGATCGGCTCCAAAGTAATTGCTAGTGAACATATCCCTGCCCTGCGGAAAGATGTTTTAGCGAAGTGCTACGGCGGTGATATTTCCCGGAAGAAAAAACTACTGCAAAAGCAAGCTAAGGGAAAGAAACGCATGAAGTCGATCGGAACCGTGGATGTACCTCAAGAAGCATTCATGGCGGTACTGCGCCTAGGACAAGACAAGGGCTAGTGATAGAAAAATATAGACCGGGTACGGAAGGGTAATGAAGATTTGATAAATCTTCATTACATAGTAGAGCGCTCGCCTATTCCTTCTTGCTAAAGTTTAAATACCAAGGGTTTGATTCAGTCTGAATCAGGTTTGGGTACCCTGAGATTGTCGTATCTCGGCCCTCAATGCCGTGCGATCGTCCATATGTCAGACCTATACTCTGACGGAATCTGTCGAAACCTGTCTTCCTAATCTTGAAACCTATGCGAATTTTAGTAACTGGCGGTGCTGGATTTCTTGGATCCCACCTAATCGATCGACTGATGGTTGCAGGTCACGATGTGATCTGTCTCGACAATTTTTACACTGGAAACAAACAAAATGTTCTCCAGTGGATGGGAAACCCGAAGTTTGACTTGATTCGTCATGACATCACTGAACCCATTCGGTTAGAAGTCGATCAAATCTATCACCTTGCCTGCCCTGCATCTCCTGTTCATTATCAGTACAACCCGGTCAAGACTATCAAGACCAACGTACTAGGGACTATGAACATGCTGGGTCTAGCCAAGCGCGTTAAGGCTCGTTTTTTCCTCGCCTCCACGTCCGAAGTGTACGGCGACCCCGAAGTGCATCCACAACCGGAAAGCTATCGCGGGAATGTAAATACGATCGGGATCAGAAGCTGCTACGACGAAGGCAAACGGGTTGCTGAGACCTTGGCCTTTGATTACCATCGTCAAAACGAGGTGGACGTTCGCGTTGTGCGGATTTTCAATACCTACGGTCCACGTATGTTGGAAAACGACGGTCGCGTTGTGAGCAATCTAATTGTTCAAGCGCTCAAAGGCATTCCCTTGACAATCTACGGCGATGGGTCCCAGACTCGTAGCTTCTGCTATGCGTCAGACCTAATTGAAGGCTTCATTCGCTTGATGAACTGCGATTACGTTGGCCCAGTTAACATTGGAAATCCCGGCGAATACACCATCTTGCAGCTCGCTAAAACGATTCAAGACATGGTGAATCCAGACGTTGCCTTGAAATTTGAACCATTGCCCCAAGATGACCCTCGCCGCCGTAAGCCAGACATCACCCTAGCCCAGGAATTACTGGACTGGGAGCCGACTGTACCCCTTCAGGAAGGTCTCAGCCGAACGATCGCAGACTTCCGCCAGCGTCTGGGATCTGAAGTGGTTGCTTCGGCTGTGCTGCGATAGACTTGCAAAATCCTCTGCCCTCATGTCACTTATTTAAGAACTAAGGGCAGTTTAGTTATGAACGATGTTTTCATGAATTTAGAGGAAATCCTATGAAAGTTTGTGTTATTGGAACGGGTTATGTTGGCTTGGTGACGGGAGCATGTTTAGCTCATATTGGTCATCATGTGATCTGTGTGGATAACAATGAAGCAAAAGTCAACCTGATGAAGTCCGGCCAGTCGCCGATTTTTGAGCCGGGGCTATCGGATGTGATGCAGGGCGCGATTCAGTCGGGTCGTTTGGAATTCACAACGGACTTGACGGCAGGTGTGGACCATGGCCAAATTCTGTTTATTGCGGTCGGAACTCCTGCGCTGCCCAATGGTGAAAGCGATACGCGCTATGTGGAAGCTGTCGCCCGTGGCATTGGTGAAAACCTGCACTTAACCAGCGGTTATAAAGTTATTGTAAATAAATCTACAGTGCCGATCGGCTCTGGTGATTGGGTTCGGATGATTGTTCTAGATGGCTTTACTGAAAAATCGAAGCTTTCGGAAGGTACTACAAAAACAGGCGGAACAGCCACTCTTGAGCGTCAGGCAGAACCTCAGTTTGATGTGGTCAGTAACCCTGAATTCCTGCGGGAAGGGTCTGCCGTTCACGATACGTTTAATCCCGATCGGATTGTTTTGGGTGGCAACAGTACCAAAGCTAAGGCATTGATGCAGGATTTATACGCACCGATTGTTGCTCGTGAGTTTGCCGTTGATAAATCAGCTGCAACGGTTCCAGTCGTGACGACGGATCTCAGCTCGGCGGAAATGATTAAGTATGCGGCCAATGCGTTTTTGGCGACGAAGATCAGCTTTATCAACGAAGTCGCGAATATCTGCGATCGGGTTGGGGCAGATGTCACGCAAGTGGCGAAGGGCATCGGTCTGGATACCCGGATTGGTGGAAAGTTCTTGAATGCTGGACTGGGCTGGGGCGGCTCCTGCTTCCCGAAAGACGTATCTGCCCTGGTTCATACGGCTGAAGACTACGGGTATGACGCCCAACTGATGAAGGCGGCAATTTCGGTCAACGAACGCCAGAAAATGGTGACGATCGAGAAGCTGCAACAGGTTCTGAAAATCTTAAAAGGGAAAACGATCGGTCTGCTTGGACTAACGTTTAAGCCTGATACTGACGACTTGCGCGATGCTCCATCATTGGTGTTGATTGAAAATCTCGCTCGTCTGGGCGCAAAAGTGAAAGCCTATGACCCGATTATTTCCCAGTCTGGAATGCGTCACGGCATATCGGATGTAATTGTCGAAACCGATCCAGAGCGTCTGGCTGATGGCTGTGATGCGCTGGTCCTAGTGACGGAGTGGAAAGAGTTCGAGAACTTGGACTATGCCAAGATGGCCACCTGCATGAATATCCCTGTGTTGATTGACGGGCGAAACTTCATCGATCAGGGCATGGTCGAGGCGGCTGGATTCCGGTACGTCGGGATTGGTCGATAGATTGATAGGAGACAAGTAAAGGTTATGATCGATCGGCTTAGATAGTCTCTAGGCCGATTTTTAATTTCTCGAATCTCATGGCTGGGATAGATCCAATGCCTCACAGGACTCAGTAAGGAGCGTTTGTAAAGAGTTACTTAGGTCTTCGGTCAGAACTTTGGCATCCTGTTTGACTTTGCCTGTGCAATAGTGATGGACCTCTAAGGGTTTACCGATGCGAATTTGAACGTGGCATCGCCAAGGTACAAACCGCTTGCTGTAGGTCAAGCTAATGGGCACCACCTGAACCCCCAATTTCTCTTCAGCCAGTCCTCCCGCATCTGCTTGAAGTGCAAGTCGTGCAAACCCGGCCTTCAGGGGTTGTACCGATCGGTCCCGAAAAATATTACCCTCTGGAAAGATAACCATCATCTCACCTTGTTCAAGCAAGTCAATACTGTGACGCAAGCTGGCGACTCCCGGCTTCAGAGTATCAATAGCAAATCCCCCCAGTCGCCGAATAAACCATCCCTGAATCCCCTTCACCTCATCCATGCTGACCATAAAGCGAAGATTGCGCCCCGTCACCTTAATGCCTGTCGCAAAGGGCAACATCAACGCATCCCAGCGCGATCGGTGTGTGGGGGCAAGGATAATCGGACCAGACTTCGGTAGCCATTCTTGGCCCATCACTTCAACCCGTCGAAAATAGAGCGGCAAGACTAGATATTGACCCACGGCATAAACCAATGGCACGAGCCAAGGTGAAACCTGTGAAACCTGTGAAACTTGTGATCGCACCATTGTTGCCGCTTGACGTTGCTCATTGGACAAACCGTCTTCGGGTGAATTACTGTGTTTTGAAGTTAATTGTGTCATAAGAGACTCCGAAGCCAGGACTACCCTGAAGACTAGTAAAACCTAAAAAAGCCCTACATAAACGAAAAATCTATCTAAATGCATCGACTTTTCCAAAATTTTTATATATTTAGCCGTTGGGGCAGAGACCATGGTGATTCGGCAGACAGATTTGAATAGTCTCACGGTAGAAGGGGTGTTGATCCGATCGGACCGTTGACATGACAGTTTATAGGGTGTCTGTTTATGCTTCGATCGGCCTAGAATCTGGATTGGGAATGGTTTTAGCTCAAATATGAGATTTGATATTGACAGTTCTCTGAAAGTCCTATAAATTGCTAGAAGTCAGGCATTCGTCGGGTTTAATGCCTGCAATGTCAAGTCTCTACGCCCCCATCGTCTAGTGGCCTAGGACACCTCCCTTTCACGGAGGCGACGGGGATTCGACTTCCCCTGGGGGTATCAAAAAAGCGACTTAAGGAAATCTTGAGTCGCTTTTTTAATGAGTATTTTTTAATGGGGCGATCGATTGAGTGATCGGTCAACTGAATCGACTGACTCAGAGCTATACAACTGACTTAGACCTATACACTGGATCCGACAACTTCTTTGAGGTGAAGGCTTTGAAAAAAGAAATCTAAGATTTTTGTTGCAAATCCTTCGCCAGTTTGATATGTTGAGTAAGTTGCAAAAACGCAATTCCTACGCCCCCATCGTCTAGTGGCCTAGGACACCTCCCTTTCACGGAGGCGACGGGGATTCGACTTCCCCTGGGGGTATGAGTAAAAAAGAGGCTTAAAAATAAGCCTCTTTTTTACGTATTTAAAATAACTCAGTAGAAGTGATATCTAGTTCTACGGCTTAATTTTCTTCTGTAGTGAATCTTTACCCAATTGAATGGTGACATCCGAATCTAGATCGCCTGTCGCTTCAATGCGAATTTCACCAAATCCGAGGGCTTCTCGAACCGCATCCGCACTTCTTGTGTTGCCTTGCTGAGCCACGATACGAGTGACACTGAGAGATTCGGTCCAAGGTTGTCCTAGGCTTGAATTACTATAGCCTGACTTTTGCAAGGCTTTGAGAACAGTCTGGACCCGATCGGGTTGTTTGGTACTGTCTTGCAGCGTAATCCGAACCGACTGACGGCTAGTATCTTCTGCACCAAGATCACCGAAGTCAAAATGACGGGCCATGAGGTCTTGAATTCGTTTTTGACTGGGGAGCCAATAGCTCGCATCAAATTCGCCGGGATGACTGAATTCTCCTGGCACCATGAGCATCTGAGTATTCGATCGGTTGGTTTGGGCGGCGTAGCCAACGAGGGCAACAATTTCTTCCACTGACAGATTGGTGTCGATGTGGGACTTAATTACCGACAGAATACTGGGCAATCGAGTAATCGTGGCGGGGTTGAGGGCTTGCTCCATGATGGCACGCATGACCATCTGTTGTCGCTGAATTCGACCAATGTCACCGAGAGCATCTTGACGGAACCGTAACAGTTGGAGTGTCTTGGTGCCGTTGAGATGTTGGCGGCCTGCTTTTAGGTTGATGTAAAGGTGTTGGCTATCATCCTGATACTTCATGTCCTTCGGGACGTTGACCGTGACTCCGCCAAGGGCATTGACCAACGCTTCGACTCCCTGGACATTCATGGAAATGTAACGATCGACCCCAACCCCGCCCAACAATTCACTAGCGGCTCGGGCGGCAAGAGGGGGGCCACCGAGGGCATTGGCTGCATTGATTTTAGTTGTGCTATGTCCAGGGATTGCGGTGCGCGTATCACGGGGAATGGAGAGAACGCTTACTTTTTTGTTTTCGGGGTTGAACCGAAGCAGAAGCATCGTGTCGGTTAAGCCTTCAAAAGAATTGACTAGGGCTTGGTATTTGACATCTTTGAGATTGGCGGGTACTTCGTTGAGATCTGTGGTTAGTACTTTAGTGCCGAGTAACAAAATATTTACGGGCCGGGTTAGACCGGGCATTTTGAGATTGTTTTGACTTGCAATACCACTTTTATTGAAGATGGCAGCATCAGCGCCCGAAAGCTTACGCTGCATCAAAGGGGTACTAGACAAGGAAACAGCGAGTAATGCGCCTGCGGTAGCGGAGATCATGGCGATTCCTGTTAAACAGAAAAATAGCCAGGTAAATCGGTTGCTGCCAGCTTTTTGTAGGGGCTTTTTTCGAGTGGGACCGGCGCTGCTCTTGATGGGACGGCTTGATCCAGATTTTCCAGTACTTCGACTAACGGCTCTTTTTCCCTCGGGCGGCTGCTTAGATGGCTGTCTAGATGAAATTGGTCCCTTTCTTACGGTTCTCACACAGTTTCCTCACCACACAATGACTCAAGCCACAAATTTCACTGATCAAATCACAGAGGTAAACTTGAAGTTGCTGCATATTAACAGTATTTTTTCAGATTGCTTACACAATTATTCTTTTTTGCCCGTTTCCCATGTGGGACGGTGTATCTAGCGATCGGGTTTGGGGTTTGGTTCAGTGCAATTACGGTGATGTTTTGAAGTGATTTATTGATTAGCGGAAATAGATCAGGAGATTGAGTCCGGGGATGGTACAAGAGAGAGTCCAGAGCAGTAGTGCAATGTAGAGAGTCCCTAAACTCCATTGGTACCAAACCAATGTGGTGAAGAGTCCGGGAAGAAATTGATCGCGAATCCGAATGTCATTAAATCCGAATCGCAGAAAGTTATTAAAGCTAAAGTCAAAGTAGTTCAACCAGTTCCAATGGCGGTCCCAGGGGATGGGTAAATAGCGTTCGCGGAAGGTGGGGTAAAGCGGGACAACAGGCAAGCGGCCTATTAAAAGACGAAGTTGGCGTAGGGTTCCTTCTTCGACAAAGTAGCTAAGATTGAGATTTTGGTGATAACGTCCGACGCGATAAAGCTGGATTACAATTGCGCCGGGAATGGGAATCAGGGTGAGAGCGATCCAAGCGAGGGTAGACCAAGGCCGATCGGCGTTTTCAAAAATGGCTACCATACCCAAGCTGCCGATGAGGGTTGCAAGGCTAAGAACGGAGAGAGTTTCGGTGAGGGTAGGGAGAATCGGTTGGGGGAGGCGACGACGGGCACGATCGATTAGCCAAAAGAGAATGGCGAAGTGGGCCACCGAGACTAGACCTACGCCAAATACTAGCCAGAAACTAGTGCCATTACAACTCAGAACTAGAACTGCGCTGGTGCCGACCCACCGAATAAAAAGTCCAATGCGGTTTAGGATTTCGATCGGCAAGGGTTGGGGCTCGGCGGTAATGACTCGATCGCGGATTCGGGTGTAAGTGCCAAAATCAATTTCGCCGAGGGAAAGTAGTTCGCTAAGAGTCCGTAAGGGCTGGGTTTGTCGGCGCTTAAGGATGGCGTTGGCTTGGGTGGTGCTGAGTCCTAGATTTTGGAGTTTTTGGGCTGTTGCGGTGTTGAGATTGAGTCCGATCGCTCTGCGGAATAGTTCACGCGATCGAAGTTTTTGGGCCGTGTAGTCGATTTGATTGGCATCACTGATTTGTTCGAGTTTTCGGAAGTTGCGAATGAGTTCCCGAATTAGGGTTTCGTTGCCTTGGATAGTAGGGACGGTGATGACTTGGCCAATGCGTCCGGGATCACCGATGAGTTTGGCGTTGTCGGAGTCGAAACGCAGTCCTGGGACGTTGAGTTTGGCGCCGTTTGTGAATTGGCTATAGCTGAAGTCGGCACGAGCTTGGATGGAGGCTCCTCGCAAGTTGACGAGTTTGTTGAATTGGGTTTCGCGGAATAGTACTGTTTGGTCAAATTCAGCGTTGGTGAGGAAGAGGGCTTGGTTGAATTTGGCTTTGGTGAAGAGGACGGGGCTGGTCCAGTGGGTTTGGGCGAAATCGGTGTTGCTTTGCCATTGGGTGCGGCTGAAGTTGGCGTTGTTTAAGAATTGGGTTTGGTTGAAGGTTGCGCTATTTTGGAATTCGCTGTTTTGGAAGGTGATGGTTTGGAAGGTGACTTGGTTGAATTCGGCTTTGTTAAAGAAGATGGTGCTGCGAAATTTTGCACTTTGGCCGAAGGTGCTGCCGCTGAAGGTTGCTACGGTGCTGAATCGGGCTTGAGACCAGTCGCTTGTTTGACTAAATTTTGCATTGGTTGCGTCGAGGCGACCCAGGAAGAAGGTGTTGGTGAAGTCGGTGGTTCCAAAGAATTCGGTATTAGTTAGCCTGAGGGCACCCCGCAAGATGGTGCTTTGTTGGGGAAGTTTGTTGCTGGGGGTAATGAGTAGGCTTTGAGAAAGGGTGCTGAGGCGGGCGTTGCGGCGACGATCGCGTTTAAGTTGATCTTGTTCGGCGGGGGTGAGACTGCTCTGGTCGGTGGTTCGGAGTCCTAGTCGGGCGAAGTTGAGGGAGCCTTGGATGATGCTGTTGCTGAGGTCGAGTCCGAGGGGATTGTCGGATTTTTGTAGGGCAGTTTGCAGTTGGGTGTAGAAGCTGTCGGTGAAGCTTTGGTTTTCGGGACGGAGATCTATTGTGAGTTTGCGTAGATCGATGAGGCTGCTACTTTCGCTGGGGATGGGGCTTTTGATGCGAGTTTGGAGTTCTTCTAAGCTGAGAATTGGGGTGTCGGCGGCGATCGCAATGGGACTGATCCAGAGCCAGAGGATGGTGATGAGGACGGGGATGAGCGTTTGCAGGGACATGGGAGTTGAATTCTGCGGCAGCAGTTTTTCGTATCGACCAAGAGTATTATCCTCGAATTTGGGTGTTGGGGAGTTTGGTGTGGATGGGGGCGATCGTTTGTGGCTGGACATGGCGAAGCATCTTGGCGGAGGGGCGATTGGATGTGAGCAGTTGGGTTTTGGATGTGCCATAATTTGTGGGTAGATTTTTTCACAGATCGATGAGTGAGTACGGTTATGGATCCTCTCTGCGAGAAACTGTTAATCATTTTTCAGAATGTGAATGATTGGCTAAAGTTTGCCGAGGCTAAGAATGCAGTTCTTTTGGCATTTTCCGGGACGGGGGTGACGGCGATGGTGACACTTTTAGCTACAGCACAGAATTTACCGGGGTCGCTGAAGGTCGGGTTATTGCTGACGACGGGGTTACTTTGTGTTTGTATGTTTTTATGTGCATTATCTTTTTTGCCGAGTACGAATTTAGAAAAGATTTTGTGGAATCGGGGGCGATCTTTTAGTGCAATGCAGCCGAAACTAGATGACGACAATCTTTACTATTTCGGACATTTGAGGAAGTATGGAGCAGTGGAGTTGTTAGATGCCGTAAATCGGTTGTATTTGAATGGAACGAACGCAACACCATATGGGAGGGAAGCGCGCGATAGAACCCATTTGGCCTTGCAGCTAGCTGGTTTTCTTCATTTTCTGGCAGAAAGCGGTTTTGCTAGGTAGGCAGGCTCTACCACTGATCGCAGAGTAACGGCTTCCTTCAAAGCCAAGTATCACGGGAAAAGATATCAAATGGGTTCTATAGCAACTCAAGTTACGTCAAACGACGGAATTGCATTTAGAAAATATAAGTTCTTCACCTATTCACTTTATTTCTTAATTTCTTCTATTCTTTCTGTCCCGGTATTAGTATTGTTGAATTTATTGATATTTCGAGGATTATAAATCATGGGAAATGCTTTCTATAGAATCCATTTGATATCTTTTCCCGTGATACTTGGCTTTGAAGGAAGCCGTTACTCTGCGATCAGTGGTAGAGCCTGCCTACCTAGCAAAACCGCTTTCTGCCAGAAAATGAAGAAAACCAGCTAGCTGCAAGGCTTCTGGTTTC
>JAPLHZ010000177.1 GCA_026389365.1 Cyanobacteriota bacterium | reverse complement strand
TTTTAACGGTGATTACGACGTTGAATGTTCAAGGACGGGATGTTCTTGAGTTTCTCACCCAAGTTTGCAAGGCATCTCGTTTTGGCTCGCCGATGCCCTCTTTACTCCCCAAAAGCTAGACCCCTTGAAGGCTTACGTTTTGTAGCTCGTCGCCGGAGGGCACTCAATTTTCAATTAGGATTCCGACCAATTTAACAATCTTGCCCCTATCGTCCTGACATTTTTCCCAACATTCGATTTACATAATCTTGGCCGTAGACCGCCTTCGGTTCTAAATCGGGTGATGATTTAGTAACGGTTGATGGTTGAGTAACAGACTCGATTGGGACGGGATTTGTAATTACGGATTCAACTACAGGCGATGCGATCGTAGAACTTTGAGGTTGCTGTTGATAAGGCGGATAAGGCGATGAATGGTTTTGACTTGAAAACAGCGTTGGATCGAACGTTGTTTGATCTTTGGGTTTACTTGTGACTTGACATGTCGTTTCACCGGGTGGATGATTCGTTGGATCCCAAGGATTCGGATCACAGGATTGCCATGGCTTTCCGGAACTGTCAACAACGATGCCCGTTGCTATGGGTTCTGCTTTAATTTCAGATGGATACTGGAACGTGGAAGTCGGGGTTTGATTTGAATTCAAGTTCAATGAATCTACGATCGGTGCAATAACGGGTTCGACAAATGAACTGACGATCGGTTGAGAAAGGGGTTCAACAATAGGCAAAATAATCGAATTAAGATCAGGTCCAATCTCAACAGATGTCATCTGCGAATTCATAGGAATCGTATTAATCAATTCATCAACAGTTGCTTGACGACTGCGATCGCCCACTAACGTCCCCGCTTCCAGAATCATCCCTGGCAGGATCACGCTATCAATCACCGTCACCGCCGCACCCAAACAAGCCCTTAACCCGATCGTTACGGCCCCAATCAACAAAACGCCCGCACCTAAATTCGCACCATCATTAATAATAATGATTCCACCACTTGCATGGATTATGGATCCTAACCCGATGCACACGCCCGATCGGATCACAATCTGACTGCCAATATCCGCCTGCAACAACACTCCAGGCGCAATCACAGCACCCGGAGATATAACAACATCACCCTGGGTGAATGATTGCTCGGTATTAATCGGCTCAAAATTAAGGGCACGAGAAAACATCAAAGAATCCGAGAGTTATGAAATTTGAAATGAAATTTCTAGTCAAATGCTGAAATTCAGAATTTGGACCGAGTTCACAGTAAAAATTGAACCCAATCCAAATTCTAAAATTCAACCTCGCCCTAGGGCTTTTGAATCACCGCTTCCAACACACGACGTTTAGAACCATCAGTTCCAACCAACCGCACATAAGATCCGGCATGCTGTCCCGCTAATGCTTGGACTTGGTTCATAGTACTTGACTCACTGCCCCCCGATGGAATAACTCCAGCGGTTTGCCAGGAATTGATCTTGTACCGACGAACATCTGCGAATTCAAGCGTTAGTTTATGGCCCGATCTGACCAAGTTACGAACGTGATCCGCTGCTTTTGCATTCAAACCACCGCTAGATAAAGGAGCGCTACTGGCCGTAGAACCATTGGAGTAACCATTGGACGACGGAGCACTGTAGCTCTGGGTCAGGGCGGGTGTCGACTGGTTTCCAGGGCGACTAATAGTGAGTTCAACGAGACGTTTTTTCGCCTTCGTATCCACACCGATCACCCGAATGTAATCATTGGGATGATCCGCAATGAAACGATTGATAGTACTCAAGATGTCTCCCGCACTACGCCCAGATAAAGTCGGGACAGTGGTCCATGACGAAGCCCGATACCGTCGTTGGTCCGCAAATTCTAAACCGATCGCAGCACCTTGGTTCAACAATTGCTGAACTTGGCTCGCTAAGTCTGCACTCACGGAAGGAGCAGAGAAATGACTGGCAGAAACCGAATTGGCAGCCGCCGCGATCGGGGTGATGCTTCCTCCGGATTGGCCATTTGGACGCTGCACAATGGTTTCCATGAGACGCTTTTTAGCCACAGGATCCACGCCCACAACCCGAACGTATTCGCCGGAATGTTGCGCCATAAACTGATTGAGAGCGGACATAATCGCGCTTTCATTCGATCCGCTTAGGAACCCGCCACTCTGCCAACCGCCATTTTGAAACTGACGCTTGTTCGCAAACTCAACGGAAATCCGTCCACCCCGATTCACAACTTGGCGAATCTGAGCCGCCGCACTGCCATCGGTCGAACCCGCACCATTGCTGGAAATAGAGACGTGACTAGAATTGCTGTGACTTCTAGAGACGGCTGCTCCATTCAGGCTCATGGGCGCTTCTTCTGGACGTTGGATAATCTTTTCGAGGACGCGTTTTTTGGCTTTGGGATCAATGCCAATCAAACGAACGTACTCGCCACCGTGGTCGCTCAAGCAGCCCTGAAGCTCACTCAATACGGCAGATTCAGAGGTGGATTGAATGGGGGCGCAGGTTTTCCAGCCACCATTTTGGAACTGACGCTTATTAGCATGTTCGGTACCGATGCGATAACCCTGCGCCAGAAGCTGACGCACGTGATCCACAACTTCTGTACTTGCACTCTTAGACTGATAGGTACTAGCCATGTCGTTTTTAATCGGAGGGATACTAGCTGAAACTTCGGCGCAGTGCGAACTCGATCGAGGCGATTGTGTCACACCAATAATGTGCTTCACGAATTGCTGATCCTGCGGCGTTACATCCGGCAGGCGATCGGCTTGCTGCTGTGTTGTAATAATCGATCCAGAGGGAACAAATCGTCCCGGTGGAATTTCCACGTCTTGGATTAAGCAATGCATCATCACAATTGATCCGCGTCCCAAGCGTGCATTAAACACAGTGGTCCGGAATCCAATGAAACAATCACTTCCCACATAGGCGGGTCCATTCACAAGTGCCATATGAGTGATGGCGGTATTTTGGCCAATCCAAACGGAATAAACCTGACCGTCATCGCCTTGCACCCGACCCGACGCTAGCCCATGAATCACAACGCCATCTTGAACATTGGTATTTGCACCAATATGAAATGACATCGAATCCGTAGCGCGAATCGAGGTCCCTGGCGCAATAATCACATTTTCCCCAACCCTAACGTCACCGACTAGGTTTGAAAAAACATGTACATAGGCAGAGTCATGAATTTTTGGTTCTGCTACTATCCGTGACCCAAGAGCCGGGGATGTCGCTGATACAGATTGGGCTGCCATGTGAGCAAACGTCCATTCAGTTGAAATTCAGTTAAATCGTCAAGTCGTAAGCCGTTAAATCGTAAGCATCAATACGAATCGCTAGAAAAGAATTTGCTAAGATTAGGGGGTAAAATTACCTGAAAACATCTATACAAAAGAACCGGAGGCAATAGGTTCATCCGGCATTAAAACAAATAGGATTAAACCTGTAAAACGACGAATCGAGTTCCAGGTATTACCACTGAGTACTTTTGTCATAGAGACGCTGATTTTCAACCGTTACGGTATCAATAATCGCGACAACAGCCGCATCGATCGGGCGATTGGCATTGCCTTCGACCTCCCGCGCACTACTGCCTCGACTAATCAGCACCCATTCTCCAATCCCCGCCCCTACTCGGTCAGCCGCAACCTCATGAACCGGAAGGAGTTGTCCTTCCTCGTCAATAAGTTGAACCAAAAGAAACTTAACACCGGTTAAATTCGATTCTTTTTGCGTGCTGACTATAGTTCCACGAACTTTAGCGATTTGCATTCAATACTATGGACGACTATGGACGGTTCATTGGACGAATTCCAGAAACGCTCTCACGGAAGGGTTCAACCGCTTCGGTGTAGCGAATTGGCAGCACGTATTCGAGGTTTTCATGAGGACGTGCAATGATGTGGGTCGATAGAACTTGTCCACCGTTCACACGTTTCACATTCTCGATACCTGCGGCCACAGATGCTTGAACTTCAGATACATCACCACGAACGATTACCGTTACGCGACCCGATCCAATTTTCTCATATCCAACCAATGTGACGCGAGCGGCTTTCACCATTGCGTCTGCGGCTTCAACCACTGCGGGGAAGCCCAAAGTCTCAATCATTCCAACTGCGATAGCCATGTCGAAAAACTCCCTTCCAATCAATTCTTAACTAGTCTTTTCCCACGTAAGCGGCAAAATCCTGAACCAACAAAACATCCTAAACTGCTTTTGATTCGATTCGATCGCTTCTCTAGTTGAATTCGACCCAAAAATGGATGAGAATTTGCAAAGATATGTTAAGCGAACCGATCGAGGCGTTTTAGAAACTCTTATACGCATCTAACTCCGGAACTGTTCAACCGCTTCGGTGTACCGAATAGGAAGTACATATTCCAGGTTTTCATGGGGACGAGCAATGATGTGGCTGGACGATAGTTCGCCGCCATTCACGCGTTTGATGGCTTCCATTCCAGCTTCGATAGAAGCCTTCACTTCCGACACGTTGCCCCGGATTATTACTGTTACGCGACCTGATCCAATTTTCTCGTATCCCACAAGGGTGACGCGAGCGGCTTTCACCATGGCATCAGCGGCCTCAACAACAGCCGGAAATCCACGCGTTTCAATCATCCCAACCGCGATCGACATGATTGTCTCCTAATGACTTGCTCTCAATACAATAGAGGTCTGTCTTACCCTTGGCAATATAAAGTTTGATGATAGTTGTAAATTAGTTTCATTAATTATCCTGATAATTCTTAATAAAGTCAGTTTAGGGATGGTTACAAATGACTCGGAATGGCCCTAGTCGCTGGTCTCAAGCACTGGTCTTAAGATCTTAGACACTTCAGTAAATCGCCTATTGACGGTAAGGTAGAGGATAAGGCTGTCGTTCGGAAACGATCGATTTGGCCTGTTCCATCGGTAGGATCGTTGAATGTATCAGTTTCTCCTGGAGACGAGCTGGTTAATTCCAGTGTATGGATTAGTTGGAGCCTTACTGAGCCTGCCTTGGGCGACGGGCTTGATTCGCGATCGGGGGCAGCGTCTGGCGGCTTACCTAAATATTTTTATGACCCTAGTGGCGCTGGTGCATGGCACATTAGTGTTCACTCAAGTATGGCAACAGCCAGCTTATCAACTGATTTTGCCTTGGTTCCACGTGGCGGACTTCAGTCTGACCTTTAACGTAAATCTAGATTCCGTCAGCGTTGGGGCGATGGAGTTGATTACGGGGTTGAGCCTGTTGGCGCAGATTTATGGGTTGGGATACCTAGAAAAAGAAATTTCACTGGCTCGATTTTATGGGCTGATGGGTTTTTTTGAAGCGGCGATGGGCGGTTTAGTGATCAGCGATTCGTTGTTTTTGACCTACGGATTGCTGGAGATGCTGACCCTTTCGACCTATTTGCTGGTGGGTTTTTGGTATGCGCAGCCATTGGTGGTGAATGCGGCGCGGGATGCGTTTTTGACCAAGCGTGTCGGCGATATCTTGTTGCTGATGGGCGTGGTGGCATTATCCGTCTATGCCGATGGGTTGAATTTTGAGACGATCGGCCAATGGACCCAAACGGCAGAACTTACGCCACCCGTCGCTGCCGCATTGGGGTTAGCGTTAATTGCAGGTCCAACGGGAAAATGTGCGCAATTTCCGCTGAACCTATGGCTAGATGAAGCCATGGAAGGGCCAAATCCGGCATCAATTTTACGGAATTCAGTGGTTGTGGGCTGCGGAGCCTATGTGTTGATTAAGTTGCAGCCGATTATTGTCATGTCTTCAATCGCCCAAGATGTACTGATTCTGTTGGGGACGTTGACCGCGATCGGAGCCTCACTCGTGTCACTGGCTCAGATTGACATTAAGCGAGCCATGTCTCATTCCACCAGCGCCTATTTAGGGCTTGTTTTTATTGCCGTTGGGATGCAGTGGACCGATTTTGCGCTGCTGCTGCTGCTGTCCCACGCGATCGCCAAAGCCTTAATTTTTATGAGCGTGGGTTCCATTATTCTCACCACGTTGTCGCAGGATGTGACGGAATTGGGTGGATTAGCCCGGAAAATGCCGATGACAACCTTGGCCTACATTACAGGGAGTGCAGGGTTAGTGGGGGTGCTGCCGATGGCGGCCTACTGGGCGATGTTGGATGGGATGAGTAAGTTTTGGATTGATGCACCTTGGGCGGTGGCTGTGATTTTGCTCGTGAATGGGTTGACGGCGATTAGTTTGGTGCGGGTGTTTCGGCTAGTGTTTTTGGGCGATGCGACTCCAAAAACAAAACGATCGCCTGAAGTGCCTTGGCAGATGGCCGTGCCCATGGGCGTTCTGGTGGGAGCGACCGCCGCATTGCCCTTTGTGTTGCTGAAGCTAGACCTGCTTCCTGTGACTGGGGAAATCAATTTTACGGCGGCGGCGCTGTTGACAACTTCGGGCGTTGTCGGCATTACCATTGGTAGCTTGATTCAGCTTAATCATGTCTGGCTTCGTCCGATTCAAGCGCCACTCCGGTTTGTGCAGGATTTATTGGCCTACGATTTCTATGTTGATAAATTTTATATGGTCACAGTCGTGTGGGCCGTGCGATCACTCTCTACTTTTACCTCATGGTTCGATCGCTATGTGGTAGATGGCGCGGTGAATTTAGTTGGATTTGCGTCGCTGTTCAGTGGCGAAAGTCTGAAGTACAGCGCCTCGGGTAAGTCTCAAGCCTACATGCTGACGATTTTATTGGGTGTTGGCTTCATTGGGTTGTTTTTGTCTTGGTCGAAGTTGATTTTGCCAGGAATTTAGGAGTGTTGGGATGCTGTTAAGTGCGTTAATTGTGCTCCCCATTTTGGGGGCTGTAGGGGTTGGATTTCTGCCGTTGAATGGCGGGCAAGTAAAGACGGCAGCACTGACCTTAGCGAGTGTTCTGTTTGGGCTGACACTGGTGCTGATGGTTCAGTTTGATCCGGCAATAGCGGGATTACAGTTTGTAGAAAACTTGCCGTGGCTCTCGGAATTGGGTCTGGACTATCGACTGGGCGTGGATGGTTTATCGCTGCCGTTGGTGGTACTGAATGGACTGTTGACCCTCGTTGCGATTTACATTACTGAACCGACGGTGACTCGTCCGAAGTTTTACTATTCATTAATTTTTCTTCTAAATAGTGGAGTTGTTGGTGCATTCTTGGCGCACAATTTATTGCTATTTTTCTTGTTTTATGAGCTTGAACTAATCCCGTTATATTTACTTATTAGTATTTGGGGCGGTGCAAAACGCGGCTATGCGGGCACAAAGTTTTTGATTTATACTTCTATTTCAGGAATTCTGGTACTGGCCGGATTTTTAGGCTTGACCTGGCTCAGTGGTTCGTCATCGTTTGACTATAATCCGGCCTTAAGTCAGGGATTGCCCATCGGACCTCAGCTTTTCTTGTTGGCTGCGATCGTGGTCGGATTTGGGATTAAGATTCCGCTGTTTCCCTTTCATACTTGGTTGCCCGATGCCCACGTTGAAGCCTCGACTCCCATTTCAGTCTTGTTGGCGGGCGTGTTGTTGAAATTAGGCACCTACGGCTTGCTGCGTTTTGGTCTTGGCCTATTCCCAGAGGCTTGGATGGTAGCGGCTCCGTGGTTTGCGAGTTGGGCGGTGGTGAGTGTTTTGTTTGGAGCCTTGGCCGCGATCGCCCAGACGGATATGAAAAAAATGGTGGCCTATAGTTCCATTGGGCATATGGGATTTGTGTTATTGGCGGCGGCGGCGGCGACTCCGGTGTCGATGGTGGGGGCGATGTTTCAAATGGTGGCCCATGGATTGATTTCGGGCTTGTTGTTTGTCTTGGTTGGGTTAGTTTATAAGAAGACTGGAACGCGAGATATTACGGTGTTGCGGGGGTTGTTGAATCCAGAGCGCGGCTTACCCATTGTCGGTAGTTTGATGGTGTTGGCGGTGATGGCTTCGGCGGGGATGCCGGGAATGGTTGGGTTTATTTCTGAATTTTTGATTTTTCGGGGAAGTTTTGCTGCCTATCCGTTGCAGACGTTGCTTTGCTTAGTGGGGACGGGACTGACGGCGGTGTACTTTTTGCTGTTGGTGAACAATACCTTTTTTGGTCGCTTGCCATCGCAGTTTTCAGATTTACCGATGGTCACTTGGGCCGAACGATCGCCCGGTTTGGTGTTGGCGGTTTTGATTGTGGTGTTTGGCTTAAGTCCGGGTTGGATGTCACGCTGGACGGAAGTGACGACGATCGCCTTGGTCCGAGATTTTCCGATTGTAAAGCATCAAATCTTTTTACAGGAGGCTCCCAAGGATACTCCGGCGCTACCTTCGTAACGTTAACAAATAAAACTTGTGCCTCTGTTTTTGTTCAATTAATATCATTTGAAAATTCATTATGACCATCAAGCCCCTAAGTCCGATCGTGACTCATCCGTTTGAATCGATTGTTCAGCGATTGTCCGTTGGAGATGGACTGCTTCCGGAATCGGAGACAAATTTATTGGAAGTGATGGGGATTTTAGAAAGTTATGGTCATGTGATTCGGGCCTATGAAATTAATCTTCGATATATTGCAGATCAGCAGTTTTTAGTATTGTTTCCATTTTTTAAGTATATGAATGGCGACGTGACGTGGGCGCGATTACTTCAACATTGGCAACACAATCGAATTAACTATGAATTCGCTGAGTATTGCATGAAAGGAATGATGTATCACGGGGGTGGGGGGTTGGATGCCTATCTCGATACGCCAGAATTTATTGCACTGGCGAACCGGGCGATCGCCGCTAAAACAAAGACAAATTTCTTAGTTCAAGGGTTCAATGCCCTATCGCCTGATTTTCTACTCGAACAAGTCCGACAGCTTTGTTACTACCGCGTATTAGGTCAGTTTTGGGATGTGATGGCAGACCTGTTTTTTAACTTGGCCGATCGGTATCATCAGGGCAAAATTACGTCAATTCGCGATGTGATTCATTTTGTCAAAGATGGTCTAGTTGCGGCGGCGGCAGTTCCGATTTATTACAGTGTTGATATTGAGGGTGAGTCCTACGACATTATTCCCAAATCCGCTGGATTGACATTTCTGGTCGATGCTGCAATTCCTTATGTCGAGTCGGTATTTTTCCGATCGCTCCCCTTCATGGGAATTTTGTCTTATAACGCTCAAGCTCAACAGCTTCCGGCAGAGCAATCTGAGTTTGTCTATGGTGTGTTGTATGCGGATCCGATTCCGGCTGGAAGTGCTGGGGTTCCGCCGAGTTTGCTAGCCCGCGACCTAATTCGTCATATGCCAGATTACTTACTGAACCACTACCGCACCTTTAGTCGAGGTGAGACTGATTTGAGTGTGAAGTCTATTACAAGTTTTCAGAAGTCTATGTTTTGTGTAACTAGCGGCGCAATGATCGGACTAGCACCGCATTCAACCGATAGCAATGATCCAAAAGACAAAGCGGAAAATCGTCAACATTTTGTGGCTTGGGTCGATCGGTTGATTAATAGCCAATCGCAGTTAGAAGAAGTTCAAAAGTAGCTCAAAACAAAACATGTACTGGATTGCATTTCTAGATCCTTGTGACATGATAAGGGAATCGATCTTAGGCCATTCCTCGCAATGAATATACCGGAAGTCCCCGGCCTCTAATTCTGGGGGAGTAAGAGATTCCGAAGCCTCCAGAATTAGGGGTTGGGGGCCTCCGGTAGGCTTATTCTTGAGAATCGCCTTAGGTTCCAAAATAGTACAGCATGGGGAGGTCGGCTTGCGTATCGCCTTGGAGAAAATCGCGCTAAGGGACTTGCCAACAAATAGAACCCCAGCGATACTAGAGAAGTCGGAGTAGATCATTGATGCTTCACTGACAAAATTCTGACGTCTTGGGGTGCGTAGTATGATCTTCAGCGAATCTATCCAATCCACCCTGAAAGA
>JAPLHZ010000247.1 GCA_026389365.1 Cyanobacteriota bacterium | reverse complement strand
GGAGAATTAACCGAGACTGAGAAGGAGGAGAATCAAGCAATATCTAAGATTCGGGTCGAAGTAGAACACCAAATCGGCGGCATTAAACGGTGTCAAATTGTGGTGCAGAAATTTCGCAATCGGGTGGATCACTATGGCGATGATGTGATGGAAACAGCCTGTGGGCTGCATAAGTTCCGGCTGACCCATCGCCAGAAACGCACTGCTACAATCCTGAAGGCTGCCTAGTTAAGGCAAGAGAAGGTGAAAGAGGGAGGGAAAAGGGAAGAATTGTGCGAGGGAAAAGTAATTTCTTTTACGTGTTCTTATTTTGTACTATTTCCGATAAAGTCTATTGTGATAAAGCCTTAATCACAGGCGGTAAAGCTTTGATTTCATTGGTTTTACAATCAACCGGCTGAATCGGTAAAATCAGTCCTTGTTCCACCACATAGACCGTGACCAATTGAATCGCAGGATGGGATTCGGCTGTGCTGGCGGGAGTCCTGAGATTGTAGGAACCACGGGCCACTTTTCCATCCATCGCGATGGTTTCACCCGCTTTAGGTTCAATTTGGCTTTGAAGGAAGCCGTTACTCTGCGATCAGTGGTAGAGCCTGCCTACCTAGCAAAACCGCTTTCTGCCAGAAAATGAAGAAAACCAGCTAGCTGCAAGGCTTCTGGTTTCAGGATTAGATCTCAAATGGGTTCTATAACGACGCCCAATCCTCAATTTTCAGGAGCAGCTAAATAGGCAACGGGGGCTGTGGCCTTACCCCGATTGTAGGCATAATTGAAGTGATACAGTCCTCGCATACCATTTCAAGCGAGATATGTTCTAAAGATAATTGAACTGCATCCGCGACTGCATCGGATAAATCACTAAATGCCTTTAACACGGAACCAGCGGGCGCTATTGGTCCAAAATGGTTGAGTCTAGGATCAATACGGGGAGCAATCGGACGAGTTCGGTCCTGCTAACGAGATTTCTAAAGATCGAATTAATTCCAGTATTCGGTCACAATTAAAGTTGTTAATCGAATCAGTTAAGGCCTTAGATAAACTATCATTGGATTTGGGGATTTGAGCAATTAATTCATTCATTAAACATTATCGGAAATTATTTTTTAGAGATTCAAAGCCTTGCTAGGCAAGGGCTGTAAATTCGCAAAACCCTATTTCCGATTAAGTCTATTACATCGGCATCAAGATAGTAGGCAGCCTGATACATATCTTCTAGCCACTGAGGAGACATCTCCGATAAAGCTTCAACAGACAGTAGTTCAACGGAAGATTTATGGGCAGATTCTTCTATAGTCTGGTAAGAATATTGCACCCCTAAATATTGAGCAATTTTGTCAAATAGTTCTTTTTGCTGAAAGGGCTTACGGATAAAGTCGTTACAGCCCACATTTAGAACTTTTTCGCGATCTTCTTCAAACACACTGGCTGTTAAAGCAATCACCATTGTCTCTTGGTTGTTAGGATTCTCTCGAATTCGTTTTATCGCCGTGTAGCCGTCCATGAAGGGCATTCGTAGATCCATCAAAATCAGATGTGGCGACCAACTTTCCCACAGCGCGATCGCTTCCATTCCATCCGTTGCCTCCCTCACCTCAAAGCCAACGGTCGTCAGTATCCCGACTAACAAAAGTCGATTTTCTGCTGAATCTTCAACGACAAGGATACGGTAAATCGGTTGATTAGGCGCTAAACCAATCACTCGTTGATTGAGAGGTTGTGACGTAAAAAGGGCGACTTGAGGTAACGGCACTTTAATGTTAAAGGAGAAGCTACTCCCTTGATTTAAAGTACTTTTAACGTGAATCTGACTGCCCATGAGTTGGATAATTTTTTGACTGATGGCTAACCCAAGCCCAGTGCCTTGATTCAAATTATTTCCCGCTTGGGCTTGGACGAATACTTTAAATAAGTTATCAATTTCTTCTGGAGCAACTCCAACTCCTGTATCTTCGACCTCGAAATATAGATTACAAGATGTTTCATCTGTTGATGCTACATTTACCCGTAAGATGACGCTGCCTTGATTCGTAAACTTGATTGCATTACCGAGGAGATTGACTAGGACTTGATATAGTTTTTTCTGATCTGTATGTATAAATGAAGGAAGATAGGGATCTAGCTCGAAAATTAGCCTCACCTCTTTCGCTTGAAGTTTAACTCGTAACATTTCTTCAATTGAATTTAATAGCCTTTTCAAGTCAAATTCAGAATTATTGAGCGTCATTCGTCCGGTTTCAATTTTAGATAAGTCTAAAATATCGTTAATTAAATCCAATAAATATTCCCCGCTACGCGTCACAATCTGTAGACGTTCTTGAGACGATGGAGAAATAGAGTCCTCATTGAGCATCAATTGGGTGAAGCCTAAAATTGAATTGAGAGGAGTGCGGAGTTCATGGCTCATATTCGAGAGAAAGATACTCTTAGCTCGGTTTGCTGATTCGGCGGCTTCTTTTGCTTGCTGAAGGGCTAATTCAGATTGCTTACGATCGGTGATATCAAAATTAATCCCGATCATGCTGTAAGCCTCACCTCGGCTGTCTCGCACCAATACACCGTAGGCTTTGATAAAGTGGATACTGCCATCGGGATGCACAATCCGAAACTCAGTATCATATTCTGCTTGCCCTAAAATATACTTTAGCAGGTAGTAGACTTTATTTTATAAAAGGGTGAAAATGGGAGGAAAGAATTTAGGTTTTCCCATAATGATCCAATTAACGTTCACAGATGAAGAAATAGAAAAACTACACTACGAAAGATTTCATCATCCTCATCCACGAGTACAGAGGAAAATGGAAGCCCT
>JAPLHZ010000125.1 GCA_026389365.1 Cyanobacteriota bacterium | reverse complement strand
TGGCAAAAATCATCGACAGGGCAAAACAGTTCTTCTAAGCTAGACATAGGGGAGGAACCTGCTGATTGGTTTACAACTTCAGCCTAACGGATCCTCCTTTTTTTGACTTTTCTAGCCGTCTACCTTATCCAAAACTGACGTGAATTAGAATATTATCGCGATTTAATATCGTGCAGCCGATCGCCCCAAACAAGGAACGATCGGCTTTCTAGTCAATCAGACTTAAGCAAATCCAGAAGCAATCACAAACACAATAACGGCACCAAATATGATCAAGGCATAGAACTGCGCTCGACCATTTTCGATGTACTTCAGACCTTCGCCCGTGAGCAACGTTAAGAATCCGGTTAGATTCACCACGCCATCCACAACTTTGTAATCCACTTCTAACACTTGACGCGCTAGGCCACGAGACGGACGGACAAACACCGCATCGTAAATTTCATCGAAATACCATTTGTTTTTCGAGAGTGCATACAAAGTCGGGAACCGATTGGCCCAAACTGACGGATCCATTTTTTTCTGAAGATACATCAGGATGGCGATCGAAATCCCCACGAGACCAATGCCCACAGAACTACCACCCATGATCAAAAACTCTGGCAAATCGACAGGTTCCTGAACAAACACTTCTCCCGGCGCATGGATAAACGCTTCAAAATAATTGGCAAAGGGCGTACCCAATAAACCAATAAACATGGAGGGAATCGCCAACACCATTAACGGCAACGTCATGGTCAACGGAGACTCGTGAGGATCACCATGATGCTCGTCATGATCCTCGTGAGACAGCGTTGCCACTGCGCCCAATTCTTTGGCATTCATAGCGCCCGGACCCGCCGCAATTCCCATCTTCCGAAGCTGTTCGCCTTCGATGATGTTGAGAATCCCAGCATCCGTGGCCCGCAATTCCCCTTCAAAGGTCTGGAAGTACATGCGGAACATATAGAAGGCCGTGATCCCCGCCGTCAAAAAGCCAATAAACCAAAGATTTGGATTCGCTTCATAAGCACGGTGAAGAATCTCATCCTTCGACCAAAACCCAGCAAACGGAGGAATTCCACAAATCGCCAAGGTTCCAATCAAAAAGGTCGTTGCAGTAATCGGCATCAACTTCCGTAAGCCACCCATCAAGCGCATATCTTGAGCGTAAGCCGGATTATGGCCTACTGCTTCTTCCATGCCGTGAATCACAGACCCAGATCCCAAGAACAACATCGCCTTAAAGAATGCATGAGTCACTAGGTGAAACAATCCCGCACTATAAGCCCCAACACCCATCGCTAGGACCATATAACCCAACTGAGACATCGTGGAATAGGCCAAGCCTTTCTTAATATCATTCTGGGTAATAGCAGTGGTTGCGCCAATGAATGCCGTGATGGCACCCGTCCAAGCGATCGTATCCATCACCACCGGAATCTGACTAAACACCGGGAACATGCGGGCAATCAAAAACACACCCGCCGCCACCATCGTCGCCGCATGGATCAAGGCTGAAATCGGGGTTGGCCCTTCCATGGCATCCGGTAGCCACACATGAAGCGGGAACTGAGCCGATTTCGCTACTGGGCCTAAAAACACCAAAATTGCAAACAAGGCTGAAATAGAACCACTTAATGTCCCATTCTCAACCATTGTATGGAGCCGATCGCCCATGATGGCAAAATCAAAACTCCGCGTTGCCCAAAACAACCCCAAAATACCCAGCAATAACCCAAAGTCACCCACTCGGTTGGTCACGAAGGCTTTCTGACAAGCATCTGCGGCAGCCTTGCGATCGTACCAAAAGCCGATCAGTAGATAGGAACACATCCCCACCAACTCCCAAAACACGTACACCTGCACGAGATTTGGACTGATGACAAGGCCCAACATGGAGGAGCTAAATAAACTCAGATAGGCATAAAACCGCACATAGCTAGCATCGTGCGCCATGTAACCATCGGTGTAGATCATCACCAACAGCGCCACCGTCGTCACCACTACCAACATCATTGATGTCAGCGGATCCACTATGTAGCCCATCTGAAGTTTAAAATCTCCAGCGGAAGCCCACTCAAACATTCTTACGTAGGGAGCATGACCCCCAAGCTGGCTGGCGAGAATCCCGAAGGACAACACCATGGCCGTGCCAATCAATGACACCAGAAAGCCGGATGCAAGGCCTCGCAAACGGTTCGTATCTTTATTGAAGGAAATTAATCCTAGACCCACTAGCATTGCCCCCATCAGCGGCAACACCGGAATCATCCAGGCATACTCATATATTGCATCCATACCGATCGCCACTCAAAAACTACGAAATGGTTTCAATTCCTTATAAGCCTAGCCCAAAGCATTAAAAAGGGGACAGCTATTAAAGCCACCCCCGTAAATTAATCTTAACTTACAGTCCTATCTTACGACCGACGACAACACTCTATCCAACACATCCCTAACCTGCTCTTTACGTTTGAAGTCTTCTACACGATGAACTAACTTTCCCTCTTGAAATAACAGCACTGTGGGCAAGTTAGTGATGCGATAGCTACTGG
This sequence comes from Cyanobacteriota bacterium, assembly GCA_026389365.1. Lineage (GTDB taxonomy): Bacteria > Cyanobacteriota > Cyanobacteriia > Leptolyngbyales > Leptolyngbyaceae > JAAFJU01. The sequence goes on along the minus strand of JAPLHZ010000125.1, from coordinate 33,500 downwards.
CTAGATTCAGATTTTCATCGGCATTAACACCCACCAGCTTGAAATTGTCCCCAAATTCAGCGCGTGTTCGCTCCAATATGGGATCAATCATTCGGCACAATCCGCACCAAGGTGCCCAAAAATGAACTAATACGGGAGTTGATGATTGCAAAACTTCATCCTTGAATGCCTGCTCGGTATTGATGCGTGCCATAATTGTTAAGTAATTATTAATCTTATGGGATCAAGTCTAGCAGTCTAGTTTGAGCTTTACTAGTCTTCCATCTATTTGCGTCTCCACTTGATGACATGGTTTGCTAAAAGAACAGCTATCCAATATTTTTTCCCTAACATGTATAATCCATATCCGCTCAGACACGATCGTAAAATTTCTGGATCCACCGCTGAAGTCAGAGCTGCGATCGAGCTATTACAACGGTTCACGGTGATTGACACGGCAATGGACGCATCGACTTTAGCAAGCAGCGTCAAAAAATTACCCGCTGAATTATCTCGAGAATCGATATATGAAGCCCTGACATTGGTGCTGGATGGATCCGAATATCAATTAATTGGCATTTGCGCTGAAAATTACGCGGAAGGCGCGCTAGCACTTCAACAATATTTAGCTGCATTTGGCTACGAAGCAACGCCAACCTTTAGAGATCCAGGTCAGCCCATCTATATCAAGTACAACTCTAAAACGGAAGCCTGTTACTCAAAACCCTACGATGGGGATCATCGCGGGGTTATTGTTTCCTGTCAGTCGTCCTATGATGACGAGGTGAATGAAACCTTTGGACACTTGCCCTTAGATTTGTTTGCGCCGTAATTTACCCCACCGATCAAATTAATAACTCAAGACCAAAGACTACGCTCCTAATTCTTTCGATCGAGCAGTGGCCGCTTTGACAGCCTCAATTAACGCCGATCGCAGACCTCGTTCTTCTAACATGGCAACCCCTGCTATTGTCGTTCCACCGGGACTCGTAACTCGGTCTTTAAGTTCACCGGGATGGAGCTGGGACTCTTTTAGAAGTTTTGCCGTCCCTAAAACAGTATCTATGGCAAGTTGCATCGCGATCGCCCTCGACAACCCTGAAGCGACCCCGCCATCGGCCAATGCTTCCACAACCAATGCAATATATCCGGGTCCGGATCCAGACAACCCTGTTACTGCATCCATCATGGATTCGGGCACTTCGACGACTGAACCAACCGCCGACAAAACTTTTTTAGCCAAGTTGAATTGATCATCACTAACATGAGTTCCCCGTGCGATCGCGGTTACACCTGCACCCACTTGAGCCGGAGTATTGGGCATAGCGCGAATAACCGCATGACTTGGGAACGCAGATTCTAATTGGGGCAGGGAAATCCCAGCTAGTATAGAGACGATGACCGCAGATGAATTCAATGAACCCAGAATCTGCTGGGTCACTTGGGAGAAAATTTGAGGCTTAATGGCAAGCAATAAAAGCTCTGAAGCTTCAGCAGCTTCAACATTGTTGCCCGTCACTTGAACACCATAGCGATCGGCTAAAAAATTCTGTCGATCGACCACAGGATCGCTAATCAGAATTTCACCAGCATCGAAAATATTTTCAAAAACAAGGCGAGAGAGGAGCGCTTCGCCCATCATCCCGCCACCAATCATTCCGAATTGAGTAGTCAAACTTATTTTCTTCCTGAGCGTCCTAAAAGATAGCAGGCTTAAATACAAGAAATGTCTAGTAAACCTGGATTTACAACACCAATTAGACCGCTACCCCAAAATAACAATTACTGCGCCATACGCATTGGTTCAGCTGCCCAAGGTGAAGGTGTTACCGTGGGACGGGTCGCACGAATCGGTTGAACTGTTTCATTAACAGCCCCTGCTTGAGTGCTGACTTGAACACAACTTGGTGTGAACAAAAAGATACTTTCACCAATACGTTCTTGATGGCCATCGATCGCATAGGTCCCACCCGCAACGAAGTCAACAGCACGTTGGGCTTGGTCGGGATCCATGATAGTCAAATTCAATACAACAGACTTACGTTCGCGCAAAGCTTGAATGACTTGGGGCATTTCTTCAAACGTACGAGGCTCAATTACAACCACTTCGGACAATCCGTTCGACGTTCCAGGCATACCAATTACATTACTCACAGCACTAACCGGGGAAACTTCAGTACCAACGAAGGAAGCACGATCGCGCAGACGACGACGCGATCGACTGTCATCTTCCTGAGGGATAGGAGCAGCTTCATCACGGTACAAATCCTGATACTCTTGACCGTCCATTTCGTCATACTCGTATTCATAGTCTACAGGCTCATTAAACCCGACGAAATCCCGAATCTTATTGAAAATACCCATGAGTCACACTCTCCATTAATAATCGGACGTATCTAAGAAACAAAATCGTAAGGGATGAATTAGGGTGTTCAGCCGTTATCGGAATCTGAACACTCTAACAACCTGACTAAATTGATGAGACACACAATGATGACAGGAAAAAACAAGATAGAGATAGGAATGAGATACAGAACTTGTTTTAAAAAGAACTTGTGTACTAAATCAAACTCTTTTTCTGAGACTAAAATTCAACTACAATTGCAGTCCAAATAATTATCCGTAAAGATACAGTTGATAGCATGCTTCAAAATAAAATGAGTCACTTGCCAACAGTTGAATCTGTCAAGATTAAAAGAATACTGCAAAATAACGGAATAAATCTACAGATCTTGAAGGATGGAATAAATACATCAGATTTAAACCGATTTCTCCACCACTCTGTTGAATGCAATCAGGCTCATGAATCCATTTAGTCTACTGGTTGATAATTAGATGATTAACCAGTAGGTGGTATTCCATTAGAAACACATTGTGAATCTTGAAATATACGAATTAATGGCTGATTGATTAATGTAACTATTTAGCAATCATTCAATTAGGATTCAGTAATTTGCTTAATCGGTAGTGGACATAATCTAGCACAAGTGCTTGGAATGATCTACTAGGTCTAGCGTTATTTTCTATTTTTTGGACGATCGGCGCTAGATATAGCTTCTTGGACCAAAGAGGATGGTGCCAGGGCGAATAATTGTAGCACCTGTTTGAAGTGCGAGTTGATAATCGTTGGACATACCCATAGAAAGCTGGAGCATTGGCAGGCTAGGGATAGACTGCTGACGGATTTCGGCAGCGAGACGGGCCGCGTCAGCAAAGCAGGCTTGCAGTTCGTTCCCGCTGAGTTGGGCCGGGGGGATGAGCATTAAGCCTTGGATCTGAAGGGCGCTGAGGACAGCTAGTTGGGGGAGGGATCGGAGCAAGTCTTCCGGCAACCACCCAGATTTGGTGTCATCGGGGCGGAGCTTGACTTGCAGACAGCCTTGGATAATTTTGGCTTGGTCTTGGGCGATCCGATCGATCCGTTGCGCTAGGGCTAAGCTGTCGATGGATTGGATCCAGTCAAAATATTGAACAGCTTTGAGGACTTTATTGCGTTGTAAGTGCCCAATAAAATGCCAGGTCAATCCGCTGAGATCTTTCAGTACCTCCTGTTTTTCGATGGTTTCTTGGATTCGGTTTTCCCCAAAGTCTCGAAGTCCAGCCAGATAGGCCGATCGCATGGCGAGGACAGGAACCTGTTTTGTCACCGCCACGATTCGCACCGCGTTAGGAATTTGATCGCAAAAATGACGAATATGCGACACTTGCTCAAGTGTCACGGGATTTGATTCTGTCATTTAATTTTCCTCTTCTGACATTCCAAAAAATGCGAGTAATTCACGATTAACGGTTTGAGGACTTTCTTGTTGGATCCAGTGACCGCAGTTGGGTAAAAATTTAAGCTCAAACGAGGCTGATACCGCATGTCGAAGATCCTCGGCAACCCGCCGACTCAACACAGCATCCTCTTCGCCCCACAACACTAAGGTGGGAGCCGTAATCAATTGAGGCGATCCAGACGTCGTCATAGACCAAGTATCACTAATCCAAATCAAGGGCGAAAAAAGCTGACGATAATAATTTAGGGCGCTAGCGATCGCACCGGGCTGCCGTAAAGCGGCTTCGTAGATTGCAGAGGTTTCACGAGTAAAGACTCCTTTTCGGACAGCCAATCCTCGGAACACAGTCTGGACAAAATTCTTTAAGTTTTGTTGAATTAGCCACTCAGGCAATCCAGGAACCTGAAATGCAAGGATGTACCAGCTTCGACGCAACTGATTTAAATCTTGAATCAAGTTGGCGGCGAAACGTGAGGGATGTGGGGCGCTCAGAATCACTAATCGATTCAACATGTGAGGGAATTTTTGCGCAAATCGCCACGCGATCGCTCCACCAAAATCATGACCGACAATGTGGGCACGCTTGTAGCCGAGATTTTCAATCAAACTATTAATATCGGACGCTAACGTCGTTAGGTCGTAGCCTGTGGCAGGCTTATCGGACTGATTGTAGCCACGCAAATCGGGCACGACAACTTTGAAATTACGTGCTAACACAGGAATTTGATAACGCCAAGAATACCAAAATTCCGGAAATCCATGGAGCAAAACTACCAAATCGCCTTCGCCTTGAGTCACGTAGTGCAAACGGATGCGATTTGCTTGGATGAAATGATGCTGTATCACGGGATCATCCGACTAGCTCAGCTTCTAAATCCATCATGGGCGATCGCTTAACAGGATGAATGGGAGTTGCTTTTTCCATCAACATGTCTTGCGCTTGGCTCGGGAATTTAGAAATGTTTTCTAGCTCCTGAAGTTGGCTAATGGCTTCGGCTCCTTCAAGTTTCATGAGTTCACGATCGTCTCGCATCTCAGTCCAAGTGATCCCATAGTCAGAGACTAAAAACCGAATCAAATGACTATCGGCCAAACTAACCATGAATGATGCGCTATTCATTTCGCCGCCACAGGTATAGCAAGAAGCGATGTAACCTTGATTTTCAAGGACAATGGCCAGTGCTTGAAGGTTCATTACCAAATCCTTCACAAATTGACTGTGGTGTTGAGCAAGTCTTGTGAACACTATAAAATCTCCTTTCGTCTATCACAACTCTAAAAATAATTATTTAAGTTTCTTAATATACCGCAAAACTTCGAAGCTGCGACTTAAGTTTCAAAAGATATTGAATTCTGAGAATGCCTGCATAACCTAACATTTCTCCATAATAGTTGCGTCCCCAAGATTAATGGGTATCAAGAATGACAAAGGTTATCAGTAGGGTCTAAACCGATGTCTCAGTTAGGGTCTTCTCAGTCCGACAGAACCCACCAGCCAAACGCTGGACCCAGAAAGCGCACCGTCACCCAGAACGCAATCAGGATGCCAATACTAACCCAAGCGCCAGTGGTGGTGATAGAGACAAATTGGTTAGCTTGCTGACGGGTGATACTGGTCCAAGGAAGAATTTTCTCTTGAAGACGGGCTTGTTCAGCGCGCTCAGCTTTTAGGCGCTGAGGAGACTTTTTTTGATTCGGGCGATCGGAATTTGCCATCTTCAGACTCTGGGTGAGTTTATTGGGGTGAGTTCAATAGTAACAATCTGATTGGCTTTTCCCTGAGGTGAGCAGGTAAGTCAAGCAGGTAGGTTAAATAGATTACCTCAATTATAATCATAGCGGGATTAAGAGGACATGCTACCGATCGTCTCCGCTGTCGTCCCAATTTTCATTCCAGCGATCGTCCAGATAATTCAACCGGGCATAGGGACCGAGCGCGGCGAGTACCTGGGTGCCATAGATCCGGTGGATAACTCTGCTATCTAAAAGCGCCACCAACCCACGCGCCGATCGGACTGGAAACACAGCCCGTTGAATTGCCATCAGTGCGGTCGGGAGCAAATACAAGCGAAACCAATCCTGCCGCAATTGCTTGTAATCTTTGACACGGGCTGCCACTAGGGGATTCTCCAACGATGGCATGGGTAAGGTTGCAATTACAATGCAGCGTGGCACGCCCACGATTCCTGCTTGTTGAAACTGAGTCCATTCATCCCAACCTGCGACCAAAATGCCGTTTGAGGCTTCAGGGATTCGATCGACTTGAACTCGTGATCCCCATTCAGCCGCGAGGGTTGCGCCGACTTGAGTTCGCAATGGAGTATCGCCAACCAGAATAACCACTAAGCCCGCTGCAATGTGCGATCGCGACAGAATTTGTCGAAGTTCGGCTAGGAGCGCTGGCTGAAACTGGGGGGTGTTAGGCATGGGAATGCGATCGGGCTGATAAAGCTGAACGCAGGATTCATGACGCGGGGGAGCGAATTTTATACAGGTCAAGTCGTCGAGACCGTGGGTTTGGCGATAGGTATCAGCACTGGCATCAAGATCCAAGGCGCTGCCAATTAAGACAGTGGGTTGCTGTTGCCAAATCGGTCGTAGGAGCGACGCAAGGCGAATGGGGCTGTGCTGAAGGGTGAAGGTGCCGGATTGACGATCGACTTGGGCTGACAACAATCCGGGATCATGGGTATAAGCGGACAAGGATTCTCCATTGGACTCTCGATTAGAGGCAATTTGCGATCGGGGTGTCAGATGGTTCAGCAGTTCAGCCCAAGATTTGGGTAGGGGTGAATATTGCTGAAGCTGGGATAGTATTTCGTAAATTGGGAGACGATCGTCGTCCTCTAAAACATGGCAATTATAAGGATTGGCAGGATGTTGGAAGAGACTGTGGGTGATACGAATCCGCAGATCTCGAATCGTTTCTCGAAAGCCGGGATGGGACAACATCAACTGATCCCAGTCGTGTCCATAAATTTTTAAACTCAAGACTTCTTGCACCCAACCATCAAGATCGTCTACGCCGTCAATCAGGGTTAATATGCCTGCCGGGAGAATTTTTGGAGATTTGAACTGATGACCTCCGGTCGGTCGTAGAGCATCCTCTAGCCACAGTTGCGGCGTTACAAAGGCAAGGCCAGAGAATTCAGTGGGCGTTGAGTTGGGAGTAATAATCTGCACTGATTTCGAGACATCCAGCCACTGTTGAAGACGAGGCACCTCAACTTGCAATAACCATTGCTGCACGGATTCAGAAGCAACAACGATCGCCGGGGCCTTCCATACCAATAAGGGCATTAAATAGCTCAATCGGTAGGGCGCACCGGATCCGGATTCTGTCCCCGTCTGAATTAAGGCACTTCGACCCAAACGTAAGGCCCGAGCCACTAGACGGGCCATTGTTAGATGATGAGTCCAGTGGGGATCGGTCTGTTGCCGCAGTAAGGCCCGGAGTTGTTGATGCACTTCGACTTCAATCACGATTGAATTTCACTCAAAAGATAGATAACTAGGTTATATCCCCAACTAGCGACGACGACCACTGCCGAAGCCGGACGACTTGGAACTCCGACCACTGCCAAAGCTACCGGACCGAGGTTTGGATTCGGTTCGAGATGGTGTGGTTGTCCCGTTTTTCAAATCACTTGACCCAAAACCGGATCCAGTTGAACGATCGCGCCCAGTCATGTCCTGAGGAGGTCTGGCTGAATCGCCTCCAGTCGAACCCGATCGGATTTGGCCATTGGTGCGAAATGCTGTGCGGTTCCGTTCGACGGCGGGGGGCTGCTGATAGCGTTGTTGATAGGTATTGACGGCATCGCCATAGGTTCGTCCATAGCCACCATAGCCAGACAGGGGTCCTCCACCAGACTGGAACTGGGGTGGCACATAGTATTGGGGCCGAAAGAGCATACTGCCGATCGCCTGACCAGCCAAACCACCCGCCAAGGATCCAGCAAAGGGCGACCAAAAGTTTGATTCTTGACGGACAACGGTGGTTTCGGTACGTCCAGTGTTGGGATTCACTCGTTCTTCAGAGACATTATGAACATATTGAAGCTTGAAGTCTTCCGTTAAATAAAGCGAAGGCTGTTGATTTTCAACTTTAAGATAAGGTTTTTTACCTTCTTTAATTTCTTCATCAGTCAGACGAGCCATTTGGAGTTTGCGCGTTTTAAAACTTGCACTAGGAGCATCCAAGAGCATCAAGGAATATTCACCGTCTGAGTCATCGAAGCTAGCCTGTTGAACTGGATACTCACCATCAGGAATTGGAGTTTGAGATGCGATCGGAGCATCAGCTTTTTTTTGGTCGCCGGACCGAACCTCTGCGGGCGAATTGGTATCGGGACCGATCGCGGGTTCAGATGAAGCACAGGCCGTGAGGGCAAAGGGGAGCAATAGGAAAAGACAACATTTAGGTAACATCAAAACACCATCCATAGGGGAAATCAATAGAACATAGGGAAAGAAATTTCTACAACGGAATAAGTTCTACAACGGAATAAGTTCGGGAAATTGCTGTATCAGGTGATCGTCCGTTAATACATAACCCATTTGATCAGGGGAAAAATTGACTTGAATCGCCCGTAACCGTCGCTGAGCCTGAATAGTACAGATTTGAGCTAATCCACGGCGCAGCGCTTCAACGTTCGACAGATCGGCTTCCAGATCGGGGGCTTCACCTTCTAGAGCTAATGTCAACATCACCACGACGTTGGGGGTCATGGGAAGGGTGAGCGATTGATTGGGATCATCCGAAGACTGATCCGTCTCACTCAGGTAGCGGCGAGTGGCATCGGTAAATAATTCATTCAAATAGTCGCTAGCCTCTTCTTCAGACCAAAAAACGTCTCCTTCATTATGAACAGAGGACCAATTGGCTTCACGTTGAAGCAGGCTTTCACAGATTTCAACCAAGGATTCACCCATGATTGCCAAGTCTCCATCCGATTCGATCGCATCTTGGGCCGCCCGATTTAAAACGCCTAAGAGTGTGGTCGATTCTGCACCTATCAAGGCAATAAATAACCGGGCCACAACAATACGGTGTTTGCCAGTTAAGGAGTTAAAGCGATCGGTCCAAGAACTCATGAAGATTTTGTGAAATAGCTTACTTTCAATAGTCTAAGACGGTTTTTAGGGAAAGGCCACTTCGGATTTCTGGAGGAAAACCAATAAAAAAGGAGGGACATTGCCCTCCTTTAAATCCGGAATCTAGTCCGGTGCAATTGAGTCCGCCTTAAATCGGACCTCTGAGTAAATCTCTGAGTAAATCACTACAGATCATCTTCGTCCAATACGAGGGAAGATGTGTCATCAATTAACTCGTCATCATCCACAACAGGAGAGAATCCAGAAGTTAGTTCCTCGCCAACTACTGGCGCGCCAAAGCTTTCAAAGCTAAAAGTTGGGCGATCCTCAAAACTGTCTAGACCGTAAGCCCGTGCCGTCCGATCGTCCACAATTTCAGACATTTCCATCAGGTCATCATCCAGCACATCGAAGGTCAAATCGACTTCCGGAGTCCCTTGATCCTCGTAAGCATTGAAGCCTGTTCCTGCTGGAATCAAGCGACCAATGATGACGTTTTCCTTAAGGCCACGGAGCCAATCAGATTTCCCTTCGATCGCAGCCTCGGTCAAGACACGGGTAGTCTCTTGGAAGGATGCAGCAGAGATGAAGCTGTCAGTATTCAGAGAGGCTTTGGTAATTCCCAACAAGACAGGAGTGTACTTCGCTGGAGCGCCGCCCGTGATGGACATCGCTTCGTTAACCTGCTCAATTTGATACATTTCAACGAGTTCACCCGGAAGCATCGTAGTGTCACCCCCATCGTCTACCCGCACCTTAGAAGTCATTTGACGGACAACGACTTCAATGTGTTTGTCGGAAATGGTAATGCCTTGGGATTGATACACCCCTTGGACTTCATTCACCAACAGGGACTGAACCACTTGCAAACTTGCCAAAGCAGCTTCGTAGACACCGAGTCGCTCGACTTTTGCCATGAACAAGGTTTCCAGAAGTTCGTGGGGGTTGGCTGGGCCATCGGTCAACCGATCGCCGGCTGTGACACGATCGCCGTCAATCACAATGGATTGTTGACCAGGTCCGATCGGATATTCCGTAATCAAGCCGTCATTATCGATCACTTTGATTTCCACGGATTCATCATCCCCGTAAACCACCTGCGCTACGCCATCTTGACGAGCCAAAACGCCGGGTTCTTTGGGCTTACGAGCTTCAAGAAGTTCTTCAATCCGAGGTAAACCTTGGATGATATCTCCAGTTTTTGCCCGTTCAAAAATCAGAAGCACGAGGTTATCACCCCGTTGGACGAGATCGCCATTATCAATGTGTAAAACGGCACCGGGCGACACACGATAGGGACGAGCCGATCGCATTTTCACCTGCTCCCCAGACACGGAGATAACTTGGCCAGATTCGGTAATGTCGTCATCTGCCACCACCAACTCATCCACTTCAACCGTGCGGCCTTTAGTTTCGATCGTCACAGTATCAGCTTCACGCACCACTAGAATTCGACGAATCGCTTCTCCATCTTCTCGGATCCCCTGAACAACTCCAGTTTCCTTACATAGCGTTTCGATGCGCGCAACAACAGAACCGGGATCAATTTGGTCGCCATCTTGGACCAAGATGCGGGTATTGGTTGGGCCTTGAGTCGTATCAGCAGCAATATCACGACGAACAACTAGCGATTCTAGAATCACCAATTGAAGGCGCATCAAATCATCGCCTAATGTTTCATCTTCTAGTAGTTCGATGTCTGCGGCAATTTGATTCCCCTCTTGGTCTACATCCAAAACGAGTTGGGTGCGTATTAGGTCAATACCTTCAATGGATCGGACCCGTTCGCCATCTTTGAATGCTGTTCGTTGAATCGATCGCAAACGAATACCACGACCCGATCCGGGACCAGATACAGATTGATTGGGTGCAGGTGGCTCATCGGGAACTTCAAATTCCTCCACGGGACGCAGAAGCATCGCTGGCCCTTCGGGAGTTTCCACGAATTCGGCATAGCGCAACTCGGTGGCTATTAGTCCCGGCATAATTTCTTGGCCAGGGCTAACAAGGGTCGCTTCACGGGTGACAAGGCCATCCAAGCTATCGACCATGTGTAAGTCACCCGGTTTGACAACAATCTCTCTCAAGATGTCGTTCTTTTGGGTTACTTCAACAATTCCGCTGCTTTGACAGAAGACTTCCTTGACGACTTCTGTCCCCGCTTCAACGAATTGACCGTCCTCAACCATTAACAAAGAAATATCCTTGTTGACTTCATGAGATTCTTCCGGAACCCAAAGAATGGTCCCACCTTTGAGAATTTCGTAGCCTTGTTTTGCCTTGCCACGTTTGCCAACTTCAAGACCCGAGAACTTGATGATGCCACCAGTTTTAGTCCGATACCGATCGTCAATCAGCTCAGCAACAATTTGCCCTGCTGCCACTTGGCTTCCTGGAGCCGCCTTAAGGGAGTAGACCTGACCGTTGGTAAGTTCCATCCGATATTGGTCTCCACCTTGGTGGGTCTCAATTTTGCGTACCTGCGCTTCATCCAACAACACCGAAGAGGTGATGATTTGAATCTCACGCCCGCCTTTACCTTCGCTGCCTTCTGGAAGCCGGACCATCCCACCATTTTCAGTGGTGAGCTTCGTTTCAGCAATAATGCTACCGACTTCTACCGCATCACCGTTTTTAACGGTCGGTTCAGCACTAGGCGGAAGGTTGTAGACATCACCCGATAGCACCCAAATCAAGCCACCGCGTTGCGCAACGCGGGTAGTATTACCTTGTCTATCTTTTTTATCTTCTGGAACCACATCGGCAAAGTTAACTTCACCCGCCAAGTGGGAGGACACATCCATTGCCGCTTTTTCGGTAGTTTTGCGCGATCGTCCAGACAGCGGAACTTCAGTCAGAATTTGACCCTTCTTGACCTTTTGCCCATCCCGAACCATGACGGTCGTACCTTGGGTGAAGGTAAAGGTCTGATCCCCCTCTGGGCCATCTACCGTAATTTTGTTGTTGACATCCGTTGCCGACTCGACAGTGTAAACATCTTCCCCATGTCGGGTTCGGAATGTCCGAACTTTAAGCTTCTTACCAAACTTAACGGTTCCGGCAAACGGTGCCTTATCTTGACGAGCAACTTCACCCGTGAACACACCACCCGTGTGGAATGTCCGCATAGTGAGCTGGGTTCCCGGTTCACCAATAGACTGAGCAGCAATGATCCCGACGGCTTCGCCGATGTCCACAAAGTGACCATGGGCCAGACTCCAACCATAACAAAGCTGGCAAACCGATCGGGTCGATTCACAGGTAAGGGGCGATCGGACTAGGACCTCAGAAACTTTAGCCTGACCGACTCGTTCAGCCATTGCATCAGAAACAGCTTCGTTACGAGAAACGATCACTTCACCCGTTTCAGGATGAATAACGTCTACCGCAACCACACGACCCAGTAGGCGATCTTTTACCGGAATCAATACTTGATCGTCATCCATCATGGCTCGAACAGGGATGTTCCGCGTAGTGCCACAGTCGATTTCACGAATAATCATGTCCTGGGAAACATCCACAAGACGACGAGTCAGATACCCGGAATCCGCTGTCCGCAATGCCGTATCTACCAATCCTTTACGGGCACCGTAGGAGGAGATAATGTATTCCGTTACGGTGAGTCCTTCCCGGAAATTTGTCTTAATCGGCAAGTCAATGATTTCCCCTTGAGGGTTAGCCATCAGACCCCGCATTCCGACAAGCTGACGCACTTGGGAGATATTCCCCCGAGCACCAGAGAAGGCCATCATGTAGACAGAGTTCAGGGGATCATTAGATCTAAAGTGCTTAACCACTTCATCCTTAAGATCTTCAGATGCTCCATTCCAAGTGTCAATGACCTTCTGGAATCGTTCCACCTCGGTAATTTCACCGCGTGTGTACTTCTCTTCTGTCACTCGAATGGTTTCTTCAGCCGCTTCTAGCAAGGCTTTCTTAATCGGCGGAATTTGAAGGTCATCCACCGAAATTGATACGCCAGCTTTAGTTGCGTACTTGAATCCCATCTCCTTCACAGCATCAGCCATTTGGGCTGTTCGAGCTGTTCCATGGGTCCGGAATGACCAAGCGACTAAATTTTGAAGCTGCTTCTTGTTGATGACCTTGTTACGAAAAATTTGCTTAGGCTGCTGCTCTGCCATGGGTGCCCCACCGGAATACTGGATGTTCGATTTTTATGATTCAAGGGCAAGTCGCAGATGCTACTCGCTCTACCGACAATTAGTAGTCTGTTAGGACGTCAATAATCGTTTTGTTGTAGATAATTCGACCCGGTGTCGTCTTAACGTATTGGGAAATTAACACTCCATCCCGATCGTGTCGGGTTCGACGATACTCATAAAGGCGCGTCACAACCCCCTCATCTGTCGTTTGTTCTTCTTTGAGTTCGTCCGGGAAATCAGATTCGACATCGCCATCAAATCGAACCCACACATAGGCGTGGATTTCCACCAGCTTCTGCTCATAGGCCATGATGGCATCATCTAGATCGGCGAAATAACGGCCTGCACCCATCGTAGCCTTAGGGTTTTCTGCCGTGAGGTAGTAGCATCCAAGGACCATATCCTGAGATGGGGTGATAATCGGTCCGCCTGTTGCCGGGGACAGAATATTATTAGACGCCAACATCAGAAGACGAGCTTCAGCTTGAGCTTCAATGGAAAGCGGGACATGCACCGCCATTTGGTCTCCGTCGAAATCCGCGTTAAACGCTGGACATACGAGAGGGTGAAGCTGAATGGCCCGACCATCTACTAAAATTGGCTCAAACGCTTGAATTCCCAAACGGTGAAGGGTCGGCGCTCGGTTCAGCATGACAGGGTGTCCTTCGATCACCTCGTCCAAGACATCCCAGATTTGGGGATCGTTGCGCTGAATCAGCTTTTTTGCCGCCTTGATGTTATTCACTAAGCCTTGACGAATCAAGCGATGAATCACGAAAGGTTGGAAGAGTTCGATCGCCATTTCCTTAGGCAAGCCGCACTGATGAATCTTCAGATTAGGGCCAACAACGATGACACTCCGTCCAGAGTAGTCAACCCGTTTACCCAGAAGGTTTTGACGGAAGCGTCCTTGTTTCCCTTCGATAATGTCAGACAAGGATTTCAGCGGACGATTGTTCGCACCAACAACCGTTCGACCTCGGCGACCATTATCGATCAAAGCATCGACGGCTTCCTGAAGCATCCGTTTTTCGTTACGGACGATGATTTCAGGGGCGAGAATTTCTTGGAGACGGGCGAGACGATTGTTTCGGTTAATTACCCGACGGTACAAATCATTCAAGTCAGAAGTCGCAAAACGACCGCCATCAAGCTGAACCATGGGACGTAAATCCGGTGGAATCACAGGAATGAGATCTAGAATCATCCAACTTGGTTTAGACCCTGTTGCGATGAAATTGTCGATCACTCGCAAACGTTTGATATATTTCGCACGTTTTTGGCCCTTGGAGACTGCGATTTCTTCTCGAAGTCGCTCAGCCTCTTCATCAAGAGGAATATCAGACAATAGCTGCTGAAGGGCTTCGGCTCCGATACCCACTTCAACACCCTCAATTTTGGAATCTTCGCTATATAGCTCGTCCTCCACTTCAATCCACTGATCTTCGGTCAGCAACTGCTTGTAGGTCAGATTTTCTGAGTTCCCCGCATTCAACACCACGTAGGCATTGAAGTAGACGATTTGCTCGACATCGCGTAATGGCATGTCTAGTAAGATCGCCATGTAACTTGGAATCCCTTTGAGATACCAAACATGAGCTACAGGAGCCGCGAGTTTGATATAGCCCATACGGTGACGGCGCACACGGGACTCAGTGACTTCAACACCACACCGTTCACACACAATGCCACGGTGACGGACGCGCTTGTATTTACCACAATGACATTCCCAATCTTTCGCTGGGCCAAAGATTCGCTCGCAGAAAAGACCATCCATTTCCGGCTTGAGGGTGCGGTAATTGATGGTTTCGGGCTTGGTCACTTCACCCACCACTTGGCCGTTGGGTAAGCTTCGCTCCCCCCATTCACGGATCCGCTCGGGGGATGCTAGACCAATTTTTACGTAGTCAAATCGCTGTTCAATTTTTGGCATCGCGTTCCACTTCCTGAGGTGCTGAATGGGGATTGAATGAGGAGGAATGAGACAGCATAAATTCAGATGCATACAGGTCGATAGACTCACAACTCTACCGACCCAATCTCTCGACGATCGTTAGTCTTCTTCCATGGAAGACCCGCTGGCAATAGATTCATAGACCGGACGTGCTGGCGCTTTTTTAGAGTTCACATCGGCCATGAGATCTACTTCAATATCGCGGCTACTGCCGTCTTCACGAGTCTCGACTTTATGGACAGCCACATCTAGACAGAGAGACTGAAGCTCTCGCATCAAGACCTTGAATGACTCCGGTGTCCCTGGGCGAGGGATTGCTTTACCCTTGACGATCGCATTGAGCGCTTCGTTTCGGCCTTGCATGTCATCGGACTTGACCGTCAGTAGCTCTTGCAGAATGTAAGCGGCCCCAAATGCTTCCAGTGCCCAGACTTCCATTTCTCCAAATCGCTGACCACCTTGTTGGGCTTTACCACCCAAGGGCTGCTGCGTAACCAAGGAATATGGACCTGTCGATCGGGCATGAATCTTGTCATCCACCAAGTGGACAAGTTTTAGCATGTAAGCCTTTCCAACCGTGACGGCACGATCGAATGCTTCCCCAGTTCGTCCGTCAAAAACCGGAATTTTGCCAGGATTATCCTCAGCAAAAAGCCATTCGCCTTCCCCAGTGTGATCAATCCGATGCTCACGAGCCATATAGAGCTTGTGATGCACTGTTTCGCGGGATTTTTGCTCCCCATGCATTTCATCAAATGGCACAATTTTAAAGCGCACATTCAAGTTATCTGCGGCCCACCCGAGCAAGCATTCGTAAACCTGTCCCACATTCATC
The DNA here is from genome assembly GCA_026389365.1 of Cyanobacteriota bacterium. Lineage (GTDB taxonomy): Bacteria > Cyanobacteriota > Cyanobacteriia > Leptolyngbyales > Leptolyngbyaceae > JAAFJU01. The sequence goes on along the minus strand of JAPLHZ010000125.1, from coordinate 17,693 downwards.
CGACTTGGTACCCCAAGTGGATTAAGCACGATATCCATTGGCGTGCCATCTGGCAAGTAAGGCATGTCTTCGATCGGCAGAATCCGGGAAATAATTCCCTTGTTTCCGTGCCGCCCAGCCATTTTGTCACCCACTTGGATTTTCCGTTTTTGGGCAACGTAGACCCGCACAACCATGTTGGCTCCGGGGGGCAACTCGTCACCTTGTTCACGCGTGAAGAGACGAACATCAACGATGCGACCTTTTTCTCCGTTTGGAACGCGAAGTGAGTTATCACGAACGTCTCTGGCTTTCTCTCCAAAAATAGCGCGCAGTAGTTTTTCTTCTGGCGGTTGATCAGATTCACCCTTAGGCGTTACTTTACCGACCAAGATATCGCCGGATGTGACCCATGCCCCCACCCGAATAATTCCATTCTCATCTAGATTACGCAGAGCATCCTCACCAACGTTTGGAATTTCTCGGGTGATTTCTTCAGGGCCAAGCTTGGTTTGACGGGCTTCGATTTCAAATTTTTCAATGTGAATCGAGGTGTACACGTCATCAAAGACAAGGCGTTCGCTGATGAGAATTGCATCCTCATAGTTGTAACCTTCCCAAGGCATGTAAGCGACCAAGACGTTCTGCCCCAAGGCAAGTTCACCCTTTTCAGTCGCTGAGCCATCAGCCAAAATTTGGCCTTCTAGAACCTTTTCACCCAATTTCACAATAGGCTTTTGGTTTAGACAGGTGTCTTGGTTCGATCGTTGATACTTCTGAACAAAATAATCCTGTTCACGGGTACCATCGCTGGGCTTAATGCGGATACGAGTCGCGTCTACGTAACTCACTTGACCGTTAGTCCGGCTGATAATCACCATTCCACTATCACGAGCCGCTTGTGCTTCCAAGCCTGTACCAACCAAAGGCCGTTCAGGTCTTAATAGGGGTACCGCTTGACGCTGCATGTTCGATCCCATAAGCGCTCGGTTGGCATCGTCATGCTCAAGGAATGGAATTAGTGAGGTGGCCACAGAGATAATCTGTACAGGAGAGACCGCCACATAATCGACATCTTCAGGAAGCGCAACGGTGAAATCTTGACGATATCGAACTGTGAGCTTATCACTGGTAATTCGATTGGATTCGTCGGTAGAGATATCTCCAGCCGCAACCCGGAAGTCATCTTCCTCATCGGCTGTCATGCTGATCCAACCCAAATCTCGACGGACAACTCCGTTTTCAACTCGGTAGAACGGTGTGGAGATAAAGCCGTAGGAATTTACGCTGGCATGGGTCGCAAGGGAACCAATCAATCCAGCATTTGGACCTTCCGGCGTTTCAACGGGGCAAATCCGTCCGTAGTGAGACGGGTGAATATCACGCACGGCAAATCCGGCACGTTCACGGGTCAATCCCCCAGGTCCAAGGGCGCTAATCCGACGTTTGTGGGTCAATTCCGCGAGGGGATTAGTTTGATCCATAAATTGAGAAAGCTGAGAAGATCCGAAGAACTCCTTAATCGCGGCGACTAGTGGCTTGGGGTTAACCAAAGACGCAGGAGTCAATGTGGCCGAATCTGAAACGGTCATCCGTTCACGGATAATTCGCTCTAATCGGTTTAAGCCGACCCGAACCTGGTTTTGTAGTAGCTCACCCACGGACCGTACTCGACGATTTCCCAAGTGATCGATGTCATCAACTTGGCCGATGTCAAATTCCAAGTTGATCAAATAATCGATCGCCGTCAGGATGTCCTGAGGCGTGAGAACCCGCATGGAATCAGGCACTGTAAGATGAAGCTTACGATTGAGTTTGTAGCGACCAACTTTACCCAAGTCGTAGCGCTTAGGATCAAAGAAGCGTGATTCTAGGAGTTGTGCTCCCCCTGCAACGGTCGGAGGTTCGCCCGGACGCAGCTTGCGATACAACTCCATCAGGGCATCGTCTTCAGTGAATTCACCTTCTTTTTCGATCGTCTTCTGGAAATACTCGGGATGGCGAAGCGCATCCAGGATTTCACTGGTGGACAACCCAAGAGACTTAAGCAAGACCTGAGCTGAGAGTTTGCGAGTTTTATCAATACGGACCCACACTAGTCCATTTTTGTCGGTCTCAAACTTAAGCCATGCCCCTCGGTTGGGAATCAGGCTAGCATTGTAAGTCCGGCGACCATTTTTATCGGTTTCCGACTTGTAATAGACTCCTGGACTACGCACAATCTGATTGACGATGACCCGTTCTGCACCGTTAATAATGAAGGTTCCCCGATCGGTCATCAAGGGTAAATCACCAATGAAGACTTCCTGCTCTGTAATTTCACCCGTTTCTTTATTGATCAGTCGGGTAGGGACATACATCTGTACAGCGTAGGTGGAATCCCTTCGCTTCGCTTCATCTACATCGTATTTCGGACGCTTTAGCTTGTATTCTTTACCGACAAAGTGAAGCTCTAATTTCCCAGTATAATCAGTGATGGGAGAAAAACTATCTAATTCCTCCACCAAACCTTCTTCAAGAAACCAACGGAAGCTTGCCCGCTGGATTTCAACTAGGTCTGGCAGAACGAATGCAGGGGCGGTGTAGGCTAGCTCAGTCATGCGTCTCCTCTAAGGGGCCACGTCGAAAACGCGAACCCCATATTCTAGGTTGCTTTTACAAATATGTCAATATCGAAAATTTCTGAAATACATTTTTCAGAAATTTAAGGATTAAAGGACGGTCTAGGGGACCGGAGCCGGGATTAAATCCAAACCAAACAAGCGACAGGCATTGAGTGTAGTTTGCATTGCGATCGTTTCCACAGGAAGAGTTTTGAGATGGGCGAGTTGATGAGCGACATGCTGAACATAGGAGGGTTCATTTCGTTTTTCACCCCGCTTAGGCACAGGGGATAAAAACGGGCAATCCGTTTCAATCAACAACCGATCTAAGGGAACCATCTGAGCAGAGGCGTGAATTTGTTCTGCTTTTTTAAAGGTTACAGTTCCACTGAAACTAATGTACATTCCCAGATCAAGAAACCAACTCGTTTCTTCTGGAGTGCCACCCCAACAGTGCATTACGCCCCGCACCGATCGGCCTCGATTCTTAAACTGTCGGAGACAATCAGCCATTTGAGCGGCTGCGTCTCGACAATGAATGATCACGGGAAGATCCAATTCAGCCGCAATTTCGAGCTGTGAATTTAAGGCAACGATTTGCTGATCTGGATTATCCGCCTTAAAGAAATCAAGCCCGGTTTCTCCGATCGCTACAACGCGAACATCGGACTGAGCCAAAGACTTAATTTCTTCAGCGAGCGCATGAGTCCAGAGGGTTGATACATCCAATGGATGAAGTCCCACTGCAAAGGCTACCTCAGGGAAACGATCGGCAATCGTTTGAATTCGGCCAAATTCTGACGGCTCAACGCACGAATGAACCAGTCTGACGACACCTGCTTCCCGCCAACGGGCTGCTACAGCATCTAGATCTGGCTCAAACGTCTCAAAATTTATATGGACATGAGTGTCAATGAGCTGCATTGGCCAATTCATCCCTATCAACTGAACATGAACGCGGAGCTATTTGGCCGTCGCTTTCTTGATTGCATTTGCCAAATTCGACTTTTTACGCGCTGCATTGTTGCGATGGATGACTCCACATTTCACAGCCTTGTCGATTTTGCTGGTTGCAGCCGACATGGACGCGGTGATTTCTTTTAGCACTTCATCAGAAGGCGCGGTAGCATACTTGTCTACTGCGACCATACATTTTTTAACCAGTGTCTTCATAGCAGAAGAATAGTTTTTGTTGCGAACGCGATTACGCTCAGCAATTTCGACCCGTTTGACAGAAGATTTAATATTAGGCACAGCAGCTCTCGAAGGTAACGACGAATATTTAACGGTTTTCCCGGCTTATTAGTGTAGCACTGATTGTTCATAGAACATGATTTACGAAAATCCAGTTAAGCTATTAAGACGAACTCACTTCCCCTACCATCCATGCTGCGAATTATCACCGAATGGACTGAAGCCCAAGCCGAACTACGCCGGATCTGCGATCGGACCCAGGATGAACAAGTCTTCAACAAAGAAGCAACGGTTCGTGAGATTCTGCAATCCATCAAGCGCTTGGGCGATCGTGCGCTGCTGGACTACACCGCTGAATTTGATGGTCAGCGCTTTGAAACAGGTCAAAGTCTTCTCGTTACCCCGGCGGAGTTAGACGCAGCCTATCAACGGGTGGATCACGATTTGCTAGAGGCAATTCGCCTCGCCAAACAAAAAATTGAAACCTTTCACCGAATGAACATTCCAAAAAGCTGGGTTCACTTCGCTGACCAAGGCGTGGTCTTGGGAAAACGCTATACTCCTGTAGATCGAGCTGGCATTTATATCCCAGGTGGACGAGCGGTCTATCCCAGTACGGTGCTGATGAATGCGATTCCGGCACTGGTGGCTGGGGTCGATCGGATTGTCATGGTGACACCACCCAACAGTGAAGGTGGGATTAATCCAGCGGTTTTAGTGGCCGCTCAAGAGGCGGGGATCAAAGAAATTTATCGCGTAGGTGGGGCGCAGGCGATCGGGGCGTTGGCCTACGGAACTGAAACGATTCCTAAGGTTGATGTGATTAGCGGTCCCGGAAATATTTACGTGATGCTGGCCAAAAAATTGGTTTATGGCACCGTGGGGATCGACTCCTTGGCGGGTCCCTCAGAAATTTTGATTATTGCCGATTCGAGCGCAAATCCAGAACATGTCGCAGCCGATCTATTGGCTCAAGCAGAACATGATCCCATGGCAGCGGCTATTTTAATTACGACCAATACAGATCTCGCGGGAAAAGTAGCCGAGCAAGTCCAAATGCAACTGGAGAATCACCCGCGACGAGTTTTAACGGAAAAATCGATCGTCAACTTCGGCATCATTATTGTCGTCGAAACCTTAGAACAAGCCGCCGAGCTTTCTAATGAGTTCGCAACAGAACATTTAGAACTAGAAGTCGAAGATCCATGGGCGTTGTTACCAAAAATTCGTCATGCCGGCGCAATTTTCCTCGGCCATGCCACACCGGAAGCCGTGGGAGATTATCTCGCAGGTCCAAATCACACCCTACCGACCTCCGGCTCTGCTCGCTATGCGTCACCGCTGGGAGTAGAAACCTTTTTGAAACATTCCAGCTTGATTCAGTACACCCAGCCTGCCCTAGAATCCGTCGCAAAAGCGATCGACACCCTTGCCACCGCTGAAGGACTTCCCTCTCACGGAGCCTCAGTGACCTTACGAACCCAGTCGCCAAGTTAATCAAGAACCAGACGAGTCTTAATGGTGGGCAATGCTACCCACTTGTTATGAGCTAGAGAACTTATGAGCTACGCCATTACCATCCCGCCATCGACATTAAATACCTGTCCTGTGATGTAGGCAGCAGCGGGCGAGGATGCTAAAAACTGAATCATTCCTGCAACCTCTTCCGGCTGACCGTAGCGAGCCAGAGGAATCATCTGAAGAATCCCCTCCGCCTTCAAGCCATCCGTCATGTCCGTCGCAATGAATCCTGGTGCAACGGCATTCACGGTAATGGCTCTGGGGGCTAGTTCCCGCGCGACTGTTTTGGTAAAGCCGATCACCCCCGCTTTGGATGCGCTGTAATTGGACTGCCCCGCGTTCCCCATTTGACCCGCGACAGAGGTGATATTGATGATGCGTCCAGATTTTTGCTTGAGCATAATTTTGCTGACCGCGCGGGTGCATAAAAATACTCCGGTAAGATTCAAATCAATTACCGCTTGCCAATCTTCCAGCTTCATCCGCAGCAGCAAGGTGTCTCGCGTAATCCCAGCATTGTTGACCAATACATCAATCCGACCAAATTTTTCCATCGTCGCTGCAATCAATTGATCCACTTCATCTGAATTTGCAACATTGGCTTTGAAGGCAACCGCACTGCCCCCAATCGCCTCAATTTCTGCCACCACTTCCGTCGCCGCACTGCTCGAACTTGCATAGTTGACTACGACAGCAGCACCTTCCGAGGCTAACGCCAACGCGGTCGCTCGACCAATCCCACGCGACGCACCCGTAACAAGTGCAACTTTTCCCTGCAAGTTCTGTGCCATGACATTAATATCCAAAATCCAAAATCAACTATTGATCATAGCGACAAAACGGAAACTTCCATACACGAACTTCCATTCAGGAAAAACCTAAGGCACTAAGTATTGACGTGAGGCAAAATAGAAAAAATTAAGGACTTGCTCAAATGTGGTCGGAGCAGGTACTATGTTTTTAGTGAGTCGCGAAGATGCGGTCACAAATTGCTGGTGTAGCTCAGTTGGTAGAGCAGCTGATTTGTAATCAGCCGGTCGCAAGTTCGAATCTTGTCACCAGCTTTTAGAAAGTAGTTTATTGGTTCACTTTTCCTAGTGAAGCAGATTAATAGGTCTGTTAGTGGTACATAACCAGATCAAAATCACATGGGTGCTAGGTAGCAAGTAAGAGAAATTTTGCAATTAGGTTACCGTAATGGGTGGAGTGTTGCGACTTGTAAATTGAGTCGCGAATGGTCCCCAATCGTCCTATTACCATAATTGATAGGGAAAATTCACTATTGACAGATTAAATAGAATTAGAGTGTCCCAAAGCATTTCAGCAAATCTGAGTAGGATTATTACAAAATATTTCACAGGTATGGGAATGATACCTACGATGCCGCAGAATTGATTTCGAAAGGTAGATAAGACAACCTTCTGAGTGACTTAAGATTCTTTAATTAGTATTTTAAAGGCGCAACAGAACAGGAAACTTACTATTAAATAAAGTCGGTCAGATCCTTTTGGAGGAATCCATCCATGAGTATTGTAACGAAGTCGATCGTAAACGCTGATGCTGAAGCTCGTTACCTCAGCCCAGGCGAACTAGATCGCATTAAAGGCTTCGTCACCAGTGGTGAAAAGCGCCTTCGCATTGCTGAAACCCTAACAGGAGCTCGCGAGCGAATCGTGAAGCAAGCAGGCGACCAACTGTTCCAAAAACGTCCTGACGTTGTTTCCCCCGGTGGCAACGCATATGGCGAAGAAATGACCGCAACTTGTTTGCGTGACATGGACTACTACTTGCGTTTGGTCACGTACGGAGTTGTTTCTGGCGACGTTACTCCTATTGAAGAAATCGGAATCGTTGGCGTTAGAGAAATGTACAAGTCCTTGGGAACCCCCATTGATGCCGTTGTCGAAGGCGTACGTGCGATGAAGAGTGTTGCAACGTCCTTGCTTGCTGGCGAAGATGCCGCAGAAGCAGCAGCCTACTTCGACTACGTAATCGGCGCAATGAGCTAGTTTTCAGAATACTGAGACTGTTTCAGCCCGTTGACTTTGTAGTAAACATTCGAGATTAAGGAAGTCGAACATGCAAGACGCTATTACTGCTGTAATCAATTCCTCTGACGTTCAAGGTAAGTACCTTGATTCTTCGTCACTGGACAAACTTAAGGGCTACTTCGCAACTGGCGAACTTCGCGTTCGTGCAGCTAGCTCCATCTCGGCTAATGCTGCCGCGATCGTAAAGGAAGCTGTGGCTAAGTCCCTGTTGTACTCGGACATCACCCGTCCCGGTGGCAACATGTACACCACTCGTCGCTATGCAGCTTGCATCCGTGACTTGGACTACTACTTGCGCTATGCGACTTACGCAATGTTGGCAGGCGACGCATCCATCCTAGATGAGCGTGTCCTCAACGGTTTGAAAGAAACCTACAACTCCTTGGGAGTTCCCGTAGGCGCTACTGTTCAAGCAATTCAAGCTATGAAAGAAGTTACTGCTTCCTTAGTCGGCGCTGATGCTGGTAAGGAAATGGGTGTCTACTTTGACTACATTTGCAGCGGCTTAAGCTAGAAATAGCGAGTCGTTTTATTAGACGGATTAAGTCTTGCGAGGCTTTAGAGGTCTAATCTGTCAAGAGTTGGGATTCAGCTTGTCAAAGGCTAGTTTAAAAACTGGTTTTAGCGATCTAAGTTCCTCTCTTGGCATTGTCATTTTAGGCTTCAGGTTTATCAAACTACTAAAAGATTCGGTGCCTTCATCCGGCACAATCTAAGAATTTATTTTGAGTCTGTTACAGTCTGGCCTTGCTAATCGTTGTCATTAGGAGATATGGATCCATGAGAATGTTTAAGGTGACGGCTTGTGTTCCCAGCCAATCCCGTATTCGCACACAGCGTGAATTACAGAATACGTTTTTCACGAAACTAGTGCCTTACGACAATTGGTTCCGTGAGCAACAACGCATCCAAAAAATGGGCGGTAAGATCGTTAAGGTTGAGCTGTTTGCTGGGAAGCCTGGTGCTAACACTGGTGTAAGCTAGGTAAGTTTTTTGTCCTTATAAATTAAAGAACGATCGGAGGCATTGCTAGCCTCCTTTTTAAGAAATATTTTCTGAGTTTTCATCCTTAATATAGAGAAACTATTTTTAGTAGCTCTAAATATAAAAAAGGGAAAGATAAACATCTTTCCCTTTTTCATTACTCTTTAGCTTCTTACGAAGCGATTGAGTCGCTTTCTTAATCTGACGTTGCATCGCCGACTTTTTGTGTCCTTTGTCGTTGCGTCCCTCACGACGAGGAGACTCCCAGCGTTTGAGTTGCATTACTCTACCTTTCTAGTGGATGGGCGAGGCGAGACTCGAACTCGCACACCTAAGTACCGCATTTTGAGTGCGGCGCGTCTACCAATTCCACCACTCGCCCGTTTTTTTCACCTTATTACTATAGCCTATTGATTTCTTTAAAAGCAAGCTTTGATAGTCAGAACTTTTAGCCCACCGATCGACTTCTCTCGCTCGAAGCACTGGAAGCGGGTGACTAAGCTGGGCCGTTTGCATTTGACGAAAGGCTCGGCCCATATCACTTTGACTCGCCAAGTCATAATCACGAGCTTGGTCGATAAAAGCATCAAGATTAAGCTGCCTCGCAAGTTTAGGCGACCCGCCCGTGAGTTTCATTAGAACCGACATAATAATGCGCGGGTCTTGGGTAGCAAGGAGCGCGGCCCGATCGCAGGTCAACTCCGCACTTCGCACCCAACGCATCATCTGCTCTTGTAAGCCTTGGGTCATCAGACCACCCCAAGGCAACAAATTGGTCGCCATCAACAACAGATTCGCAAGGGTGAGATAGGTGCCGTGTTCACATTTCAAATGGCCTAACTCATGGGCAATCACCGCCTGAATTTCCTCTTGAGTTAACAAATCTAGCAAGGCCGTATGCACCACAATAAAGGGCTGCTGACCACGAATCGCCATAGTGTAGGCATTGGGAACCGGGTTTTGCTTGATGTAGAGATGGGGAACATCTAGATCGAGGATTTCGCAAGCTTCTAAGAGAGATGCGTGGAGATCGGGAAGTTGACGATCGCTGACGCGAATACTCGTGGCGATATTTTCCATATAGAAAAACTGTTCTGCCACCCCCCCAAGCGCCGTACGGACCAAGAGATCTAATCCTGGGAGTTGCTGCAACGATTGGGTCGCTTCTAGATCTAAAGGATGACGGAATTGGCTGGCTTTGAGTCCAGTGAGGCGCTGTTTGGGTTGAAGCATGGAATAGTTTGACGGTGGGGAATAACTCAGTTTTCTGATTGTAGCGTGCTTATTTCGGGGCCGGGAAACGATCGTTTAGACTTCGGTCTTCCATGACGATAAGTGAGATCGGCGATCGGAAGAATATTATAGGGGCGCTGTGATTCTAGAGCGATTAGAACACGGAGGGCAGAATAGGCATCATTGGCGGCATAAAGCAGTTGGGTAGAAGTGAGATCGTGCATAGCCCAATTAGAAATGGTAACGCGTCTAGATTTGTGAAATTGTTGGTTGAGGAGTAGGCCAATCGCGGCTCTGACCCCGATCGTCGTGCAGTAACCATCCTTACGAAAAATAATATCTAGATCTAGAATCGATCGCAAGTGAAGCCTAAGCCTACGGCGCATTTGACCTTGATCGACATTCAACCCAAACCCGACTTTAACAATATCTTTTGACTCTAAGATCTCACGCAAAAACGGATAACATTCTGGGCGATGGAGTTGAAAAATAAAAGCTTTATCCAAGGTCGCAAACTGGACAATGTGGGGACCATCAGAAATTCGGCCCTTCGTAAACGTTGGTCGAGACTCGGTGTCAAATCCAACAAACCTAGAATCCTGAATTTCACAAAATGCGTCACTGAACTGCCCAAACGTAGCCGGAACGAAAATACGATTTAACGGCAGTCCGATGAACGGCTTCAGTAGCGCTGTTTCGAGTTTTGTTGGGGTGGATTTTTCCATAGCGTCAGTTTTACCGAACGATCGGAGAGTTATTAAAAAATTATTAAAAAATCGATACAATATTATAGCGGTACCATTCAGGCCGTTCAGTGTAGACCGAATCTAGAGAGAATCATCACATGGATATTGCAAAAATACTTGAACCCGCAGCAGCAACGTTTCGGAGTTTGGGCGTGCCGGAGCCGATTGTTCATTGGGGACATCCATTGATGATGGCGATCGTGGCCTTTGTTATGGGAAGCGGGGTTGCAATTGCAGGTTGGAAAGCCCGTACCTCTGAAGACAAAGAAGAAGAATTGAAAAACCGCGAAATGCACCGTAAAGCGGCTCCATTGATGGCGGTATTTTTAATCTCGGGCTATTCCGGTGGATTGCTGTCACTCGTGATGCAAAACAAACCCATTTTGGAAAGTCCTCACTTCATTACCGGAACCGCCGTGATTGCGCTTTTGTTAATCAATGGAAGTTTGGCGGCTTTTGGGTTTAAAGGTACAGGCGACGGCGCACGGAAAGCTCATGCTTATATTGGCAGTGGGTTGATGGCGTTATTTGTCGTTCATGCCGCCTTAGGTCTGAAGCTCGGGTTCTCAATTTAGAACCAATTCAGAACCAATTTAGAACCATTTCAAATCGTTAACCCTAGATTTAAGATTCGCCATTAGGAGTCTCAAATCTAGGGTTGTTTTTTGGAGATTTCAGTTACGATATCATCACCCATTTCCCAGTCGCAATAATAACTAAACGAATGGTCAAAGATCGGACATAAACCATCGTCGAAGCCTCCCAGATTAAAGTAACTTCTAACGGGACGATCGCGCTTGTTGATAAAAATCCGATGCTCTCCGCCCCACCCAAGGTTCATCGGCTCTATGAATGCAGTAAGTTGTTCAGGAATTCCGATGACTCAATAAGATTGATTCGGAATGATTTTAACATCAGTGATGACCTTGGGTCGGTCTTTGACCGTCAGTAATTCTGTCAGGTTTCCGATCGCCTTAAGCCACTAGCAAGAAAATTGTTAGGTAGGATTGCACCATAACCGAACTTTACTTAAATAATTGTACGGATCAAACCTCTCAATAGACAGGATGAATCCAATATGAGTATAGTGAAAATAAGGAGAACATTTCTTTATTTAATCTTTGCCTGAAAATCAAATAAGGAAATAGGATGACTGACATGAATTTGTAAAGTAGAGATGAAAACATTTTTATCTTAGGGTACTCCACTGGATATGGGTGGCATCTTGAATATTAAATACAGGTAGTAAACAGCATAATTTATCTGAATAGATTATATTGTTTACTTTTATCTCGTTTTATAGGCCAAGGTGGTTACCTAAAAATGTCTAAATACACTCAGTCTTTTCAATTTCTTCTGGCAACCTCGTCTGTTTGCATCTCAGGAATTATTCTCACGGCTGTACCTGCCCAGGCTTTCCAGTTTAACTTTGGTCACATTACTAGTAATAAAGCGACCAATGTGGCTGCGGGTGAAAGTCAATTGTTTATGGATGTGACAGATGCTACTGGAAAGGATAATCTCTCATCATCATCGGTCTTGTTTAAGTTCTCTAATGTTGGTTCAGTAGGTTCCTCTATTACCCAGATTTATTTTGATAATAGTAGCATTTTAAAAAGTATCGGACCGATCGCAGATAGTGGAATTGGTGTTGATTATTCCATAGCATCAGGTAATTTAAATCTTCCTGGGGGAAACAGTCTGACGAATAAGTTTGTCTCAGATTTTGGTATCGAAGCAAATACTCCTGTGTCTCAGGAAGGTGTTAACCCTGGAGAATGGGTAAATGTACTCTTTAACTTAACGCCTACTAAGACATTGCAAGATGTCATCAATGATATGACCAACGGCTCTATGAGAGTTGGGATACATGTTCAAGCATTTGGTATCAATGGGAAAGATGGGAGTGAAGCTTTTGTAAATCGTCCCACAGTGAAACCTCCAGTTGTAGTCTCAACACCTCCAGTTGTAGCCCCAATACCTCCAGTTGTAGTCTCAACACCTCCAGTTGTAGTCCCAGCACCTCCGGTTGTAGTCCCAGCACCTCCGGTTGTAGTCCCAGCACCTCCAGTTGTAGTCCCAACCCCTCCAGTTGTAGTCTCAACACCTCCAGTTGTAGTCCCAACCCCTCCAGTTGTGCTTTCTACTCTTGTACCGAGCATTGAAATTAAGCCACCCGTTCCAAAGCATGTTCCTGAGCCTGCCTTCCTATGGGCTATGGGTGCGATCGTGGGGAAATTTGCTCTACGTCGTCGTGCTAAGACGATAACAATTTCCTCTTGACAGAAGAATAAACTAGTGAGTTTAAAACTACTGTTATCTTCTTAATTTGAAGCGGATGAGATCATTAACCTTAGATTTAAAGTTCGCCATTAGGAGTCTCAAATCCAAGGTTATTTTTTGAAGATTTGGGCATATTAAAATGATATAAAAAATGCAAGCAACGGAAGACTATCATGCAAGGCTATTCAAGTGCATTGTGGTGTATTGCTTGGATTATCGGACTACTCACAGCTCAGTCCCCATGGTGGATTACGGCCATTGCCGCGATCGCATTTCCCAGCATTGGAATAATCCTACGGAAACTACGCCCCGCCAGCCATCAAGTTCAACCTTGGCTGATTGCGAGTGTGATTATATTGATAGCATTAGGCTGGTATCACTTCAGAACACCGGAGCCAGGAGCCTTTGATATTAGTCGTTTTGTAGAGCCGATCGATCGGACGACTATTCAAATTACAGGCACCGTTGATGAATTGCCTCGGACTACTCGCAGTGGTAAAACTAAACTTTGGCTGACGGTGCAAAGCATAGATGCGGGTGAGTTGAATAGTCGGTTAACTATTGCGCCAGACAAAGCAAATGGAAAGCTGTATGTCACCATTCGCGATCGTCACCCTTCATTTGCCCCCGGAACTCAAGTGAAATTCAAAGGAAAACTGTATAGTCCCAAAGGCGCACAGAATCCCGGTGGGTTTGATTTTAAAAAGCGATTAGCAATTGAAGGATGCTTTGCGGGATTGGCTGCTGATGAGTTTACAATTATCGCCCCGCCCAAACAAACCTGGGGACTATGGCAACTTCAACAACGAATTGTTCAAGCCCAAATGGTCGGGCTTCCAGGGGAAGAAGGACTACTTTTGGCTGCAATGGTTTTAGGAAATCGTGCAGTTGATTTACCCAGTAATATGCAGGATGCCTTTACTAAAATTGGAATGTCCCATGCGCTTGCTGCATCTGGGTTTCAGGTTTCACTGACCTTATCTGTCGTACTAGCATTATGCAGTCGAGCCTCCAAACAAGTCAAAGGAATTGCAGGCGGAATTGCGATCGTCATTCTGATTGGATTAGCCGGGGCACAACCTGCCATATTGCGAGCTGGGGTGATGGGTGCGGCGGTGTTGGTGGCGATCGTGGCCGAGAAAAAGGTTAAACCGATTGGGTCATTGTTATTTGCTAGCGTATTACTTTTAGTTTGGAATCCACTATGGATTTGGGACTTAGGCTTTCAACTCAGTGCATTAGCAACCTTAGGATTACTAGTCACATCAGAACCATTGCAAAATCATTTGGATTGGCTTCCAAGCCCGATCGCTGCCGCCTTCGCCACACCGATCGCAGCTTATATTTGGGTATTACCGTTACAGCTTTATGCGTTTGGGTTAGTCTCGCCGTACAGTATTCCCGCCAATGTTCTCACAACTGTTTTGATTAGCATTATCAGTTTGGGCGGAATGGTCAGTGCATTGCTAGCAGCGATCGTTCCCAAACTCGGCAGTTTCAGCGCTGGGCTTTTGCATTATCCGATCGTCGCCCTGCTCGGAATTGTCGATCAAATGGGTCGTCTTCCCGGCAGTCAGTGGGCAGCTGGAACGATTTCTGTGGGCGTGCTAGTCATTCTCTATGGTTTTCTGGGCATTGCGGTGGGTAATAGCAAATTCATTCAACCCAAACGCTATTGGATATTAGGAATGACGATCGCGGCATTGTCCATCATTGTTGTTCCCGCATGGCAACAAGCCAAAACTCGAATTCAAATCACAGCACTCACCACCACGCGTCAACCCATCCTAGTGGTGCAAGCACAGGGAAAAGTCGTACTCGTGAATACAGGCGATCGAAATGAGACCGAAATGACTATCACCCCATTTTTACAAAAGCAAGGCATTAATCAAGTTGATGCACTGATTCAATTGCATTCCACTGACCTAGAGGCAGTTCAAGCCCTGCGAAATAGACTCACCATTCGGCAAGTTCTAACAACAAATGATTTTCAAGAACTCAATCTGGGCCACATTACCCTACGGACAATTCCACTGCCTCAACCTGGTCTAACCTCAAGGGTCAAAGACCGACCCGAGCCGATCGTCCCAGCACTTCAACTCCAACTTCCCCATCAAGCGCCCTGGATTTTGGCGCACAAACTCCCGAGAAAATTAGCTTCGGACACTCTCAGTTCAACACCTGCCATTCTGTGGTGGAATGGTGGAAAACTCCCTGAGATGCAACTAGTGGGGGCGATCGCCTATGGTAAAACTCTCCGACCTGAAGTAGCTCAAACCTTAGATCAGCAAAGAATTCCCACATTCCATCTCGCACAAGATGGTGCAGTGCAATGGAGTCCGAGGGATGGATTTAAAACTAGTTTTTCCGTGGACGATGCAGAATTTGCCAGACTGTAGTATGGTATTAATATCTGTGTGATAGTTGTTGGAGAAATCCACACATTGCAATGCCTTGGAGAGGTGGCAGAGTGGTTGAATGCGGCTGATTCGAAATCAGCTTTAGGGTCACACCTAACGGGGGTTCGAATCCCCCCCTCTCCGTACTTTTAATAAGGCTGACTTACTACAGATCTGGATAGTCTTGTGTAACTATTCACCGACAATCGCCTCTAACGTTAACAATTGCTGCGATCGATCGAACTTTTCGTCACTTTTTGGAACAATGTAGTGACTTGCTTAACCCGAAAGGAGAATATTTCATGTCCCCGATGTTATTTGCAGCAGTTCGCACCATTGAGTGGAATCCCAATGTGGCGGCTGTCATGATTGGTTGTAATGTGTTGGCGATCGTGATTGGTAAATTGACGATCCGTCAGCAAAATGTTGGCTTGGGACTACCTGCGGGTCCATTCTTCGGCGGCATGAGCCACGGAGCAATGTTGGGCGTAACCAGCTTTGGCCATGTTTTAGGTGCGGGTACAATTCTAGGATTGTCGAGAATGGGCGTTCTGTAAAGGTTGAATAGGTTTCATTGCGAAATTCTTCGCTTTTAGAAATTCTTCGCTTTTAAGCGTTTAATCGGTGGATGGGTGGTTCATTTTTGAGCCACCTATTTTTGTGCTAGCAAAGTTGCACTTGAGCACTTGTATTTGAATACAATATTCGGTATAAGAATTTATGGTTTAATCAAATACAGTATTTTTAGGAACGGGCATAATGACGATCGTTGTTCAGACAGTAAGGTCAACTCTTCGATCTCGTCTAAAATCATCTGTATTTGTAGCGATAGCCCTCAGCCTATTTACTCTAAGCGGTTGCACGTCAACAGTTCCCACAGCTACAACTACAGCCGATCGTATTACCTTCGGGACCACCGCCAGCGTTAGCACCGTTGATCCAGCCGATGCTTACAGCAGCATTGCGGGAATTCTGCTACATAATTTGGGCGATCGGCTCTATATTTATAAACCGGGCACCACCGAACTCGTGCCCCAGCTTGCCACCGCAATGCCGAAGGTCAGTCCTGATGGTTTGACCTACGTGATTGGAATACGCCAGGGAATCGTGTTTCATGATGGCGAAAAATTTGATGCAAAATCAATGATGTTTTCATTGAATCGGTTTATTAAAAATGGCGGGGCACCCTCGTTTTTACTATCCGATGCAATAGAAACCATTCAAGCGACATCTGACTATGAATTAACAATCAAACTCAAAAAGCCATTTACGGCATTTACGGCACTCTTAGCCTTTTCGGGGACTTGCCCCATTTCACCAAAAGCCTATGAAATTAAAGCCGGAAGCTTTCAACCCAAAGAATTTGTGGGAACTGGTCCCTATAAATTAGTATCGTTTGGAGTCGATCGGATTCGGTTAGAACCTTTCGGGCAATATTGGGGAGACAAGCCAAAGAATGGAGGCGTTGATATCCAAATCTTCTCCGGCGCATCGAATTTGTTTAATGCATTTCGCACCGGAAGCATTGATATGGCATTACAAGGGCTAGCGATCGAGCATATCAAATCACTCCAAACCCAAGCAACGGAAAAACGTTGGCAAGTGATTGAGCAAGCCGGAAGTGGTATGGACTATTTGACTTTGAATGTGAATTCGGCTCCACTCGATCGGCTTGAAGTGCGTCAGGCGGTTGCGGCGGTGATGGATCGATCGGTATTGGAAGACCGGGTATTTAATCAACAAGTCGTACCTCTGTATAGTCTTTTGCCGAATACCTTGAGTGAACAGGTTCCGAGTTTTAAAACAGATTATGGGGCGAGTGCGAATATCGAGAAGGCCACGCAACTATTAACAAAAGCGGGATACTCGAAACAAAATCCACTAACTCTGGAGCTTTGGTACCGATCGAACTTACCTAATGATCAATTAGCGGCAATTACAATCAAAGGTGTAATTAAAAAAACATTACCAGATTTATTGAAAATAGAACTGAATGGAGTAGATTCGGCGACAGCCTATAAAAATCTCGACAAAGGCGCATACCCGATGTTTTTGCTAGATTGGTCTCCAGATTATTTAGATGCGGATAGCTATATTCAACCCTTTGTCGATTGTGCAAAAGGGGATACAACATCGGGCTGTAAAGAAGGCGCATCCGCTCAACAGGGTTCGTTTTATTTCAACGATCGGGTGAATACGTTAATTGGTCAGAGCCGAAAAACCACTAATCCCGAAGAACGCCGATCGGTATATGGGGAATTGCAAACGATCGTAGCCCGTGATGTCCCGTTCATTCCACTATGGCAAAGTAAAGATTATCTATTTGTACAAGAACGTATTGCGGGCGCAGCGCTAGAAGCAACCCAGAAGATTTCATTTGGTAGATTACAAAAGCGATGATTTCATGGTGAGTACTTGACCGATCTCAATCGGATGGGTAATTTAGGGCAGTGATTGAAAGGGTGTTAGGCGATTCCCAAGAATAAGCCTACCGGAGGCCCCCAACCCCCAATTCTGGGCAGGGTGGTTTCATACTAGGGAAATAAAATAAATGGGCCTAGATTTATATCATTCAGGGCTAAGAAAATGAGGATGGACTGATATTGTAATCGTTGGTCAGTCCATGTCCCTCATCACTCAATTAAAACAAATTTCCGACCCTCGTCACCTTCGAGGTCGTCGTCATGAACTGTGGGTTAT
>JAPLHZ010000048.1 GCA_026389365.1 Cyanobacteriota bacterium | reverse complement strand
TTAACCGTATTGAAAACTGTTGGGCTTGGCTGAAATCTCGTATCCGTAAACTCCTAAGGGATTCACCTAATCTTCATGATGCTATAGACTCCGTTCTTGCTCTTGCTGCGTCCTAACTTCACTGGCTATAGCTATACTTCTCCTTTTTGAATGTAGTTCAAGAATTTAAGGAAACCATGGAAATTATCTTTGATGACTACCTCCCAAAATGGAGTTATACAGCAATCTCTCAAATTCAATGAATTACGGCTTGATTAAATCCTCATTTCTTACTATTGAGATAAGGGGAAGTTTTATTCCACATTTCGTCAGGTAATGGCCGAAATATCTTCGGCCATTACCTAATGATTAATGATTTAAGTCGGTGGTTGTCTCGATCGTACGACTTATGGGAATTGGCTTATGGATAGAGCAAAATTTTGTAAGTTTCTGGAGTGGGTTTTACGGCTTGTTCCACCGCGATCGCCAAGTCGCTCAATGGATACTTGTCGCTGATCAATGCATCAACATCAATCTTTTTCTCAAAGACCAACTCCGCTGACAACGCTTGCAATGGGAACGCCGAACTATAACTCCCCATCAAATCAATCTCACGACGATAGATTAAGTTTGGATTAATAGGAATCTCCAATTCATCCGGGAATTCAGCAAAAAACAACACCTTGCCGCCCTTACGCGTACAATCCATCGCTTGGAAAAATGCCCGATCGCTCGGAACCGCCAACAAACTCACATCGACCCCATATCCGCCCGTTTCAGCTTGTATTTTCTGAGCCAAATCAGGATCCCTCGCATCAAATGCCGCATCTGCACCGATCGAACGTGCTTTTTCAATCCTTGATGGAATTAAATCCGTAGAAATCGCCCGCGCCCCAAAATGTTTGACCAACATAATCAGCATTAATCCGATCGGTCCAGCACCCGTCACCAATACCGTTTGACCTTCGCGAATTTGTGCTTTTTTCACCGCCTTCAAGCAGCAATTGGTTGGCTCGACAAAGCTAGCCTGCTCAAAGGTCACATCATCCGGAATCGCAATCAATCCGCCACTCGTCACAATATGTCCCGGTACCTTCACATATTCCGCAAACCCGCCGCCACTGGGCGAAAATCCGGCAGTCGTCGTGACATTTTTATAGGTGTCGCACATGGAATAGCTGCCTGTATCGCAGTACCCACACTTCATACAGGGAACATGGTGCATCACCACCACCCGATCGCCCACCCGCCAATTGGTCACCGCATCACCAATCTGGTCAATTGTCCCCGCCGTCTCATGGCCAAAAATCCGAGGCGGCTCGTACAGTGGATACTTGATTTTTTTAATATCTGACTGACAAAGCCCGACCACATTCACCTTCACCAACACCTCATCTGATCCCACCTCCGGCCTTGGTACATCCTCAAACCGCAAATCATTCACGCCGCGAAATACTTGAGCTTTCATATTGCTTCTTTTTTATTCAAATACCATCGTCTCCGAATCTATCATGCGGGGTTTATTTTTGAGGTCCCGATCGCCTTTAGAATAATTGCGGCAGATTATTTATTGTGTAGCACTATGCGATCGTTCACCACCGATATTCTGATCATTGGCGGAACCACCAGCGGAACTGCCGCCGCTATTCAAGCCGCAAGACGCGGAATTCAAGTGATATTGGTCAGCGAATTTGAATGGTTAGGTGGAATGCTTACGAGCGCTGGGGTTGCAGCTCCCGATGGGAATGAATTGCAGGCATGGCAGACGGGGATTTGGGGTGAGTTTTTAGAAGAACTTAAAATCTGTCAACCGGGCGGTCTAGATAATGCTTGGGTCAGCTTTTTTACCTATGAGCCGCGTATTGGGGCGGAAATTTTTGAACGCTGGGTCACGGAATTGCCCAACTTAAAATGGATTCAGAACCAAACGCCCCGATCGGTCCAACGATCGGGCAACCAAATCACAGGGGTGACCACCGACGATTGCAAAATCACCGCCAAAATCACAATAGACGCAACCGAACTGGGAGACTTGTTGCCCTTAGGTGACATTCCCCATCGTTGGGGCTGGGATAGCCATGATTTCAATGAACCCAGTGCCCCGACAGAACTTCAAGATTGGATGAAACGCTATCCCATTCAAGTTCCCACTTGGGTTGTGGTACTTAAAGACTACGGCGAAGGCCAAACCGCACCCGCGATCGAGGCACCAAACGACGATTTTGATTTGACCCAGTTTGAACAGGCATGGGAAAACTACGGCGGTGAAAAATTTCTCAACTACGGCAGACTTCCGGGCGATCGGTTCATGATCAACTGGCCAATTCATGGCAACGACTACGGCGAAGGAGTCGATCGGCTGATTCAATCCCAAGACGCACGATTCGCCTACGGACTGGAAGCACAACGCCATAGTTTAGCCTTTGCCTATTGGATCCAGCAAAAATTAGGAATGCGATACGGATTAGCAACAGACGTTTTCCCGCCCGCACCCAATGACCTCCGATCGATCGAAAACCACCACCACCGGCTCCATCCAGCGCTGGCCCTCCATCCCTATCACCGTGAAAGTCGTCGAATTATTGGCCTAACCACCGTTCGCGAACAAGATCTCCTCCCCCAAGGCCAACGCAACGCATCCTTGCCTTTCACCATCAGCGGCATGGGCTGCGATCGGGTCGAACAGGTCTGCACGGCGATCGCGATCGGTAACTACGCCAATGATCACCATTACCCCAGCGGCGATATTCCCCTCGCGCCCAAATCCATCAAATGGGGCGGCCGCTGGACTGGAACCCCATTCACCATTCCCTACACGGCCCTAATTCCTGAACAGATTGACGGCTTTTTGGCCTGCGAAAAAAACATCTCCGTCACTCACATGGCCAACGGTGCAACTCGGCTCCAACCCCTAGTGTTAAACCTCGGTCAAGCGACTGGAATGGCCGCAGCTCTCTGTGTCGAACAAGCCTGTCAACCCCGAAATTTGCCCGTCCGATCGCTACAAACGGCATTAATCAACGATCCGATCGCACCCGCCGCCGTCATCCCACTTTATAACCAACCCCTGACTCATCCCAAATGGAAATTCTGGCAACAGTACTACCTTGATAATCCGGAAGCCTACTCCCGACAAGGCGATGCGCCCTCAAACATCCCTGATTTAGACCTAAGTTCACCCCAGGCCACACCAACTCAATTTGTTACTGGGAAATTTATTAAATTAGATGAGAATTCCTACCAACTTGAAATTAATTCTCCCGTAGAATTAGGCGGTCGCTCGTATCATTTAGTCACCACTCACCCTGAAATCGATCGTGCATTGAGAACCTATTCTGACAAATCATGGCTGTCATTACAGGGACGGCTGAATTTATCTGGCGGATGGATTTTTGTGGAGAGCATTGATATTGATCCAAAGTAGGCGCGATCTTAAAGACCATTGATCCTAGCTTTAGGTTGACTACGGGTAGCTTGTCATCCAATAGAAGTCACTTGGAAATCATTAGCCTATCGGACAATTTCAACCTTTAATTTTGAGAAATCTTTGAATGTTTCCTGATCAGACTACGGAGAGTCCGTATGAGTGAATAGTTACATAGCTGGTAAACTATCATGCGTACTCAAAGCGTTTTCTTTCTTTCCGCTCTTCTCGTCCTCGTTTCCCTGATGACGGTTCCCTCGTTCAGCACGGAACCCGCACAAGCTCTAGGATACCGAGGCAGCGATCGCCTTGGTCCTGACGATGGTACTGACAAGGATTATCGGGGCAGCGGTCGTGTCACAGTATAGGGCTTCACAACTCTTATCTGACTTGTCAACGTTGCTTCCCACACTGTTTCAAGGAGACAGTACATCCTCGGGGAGGTTTAAACCCTTGGATACCGATCGTCCTCCCTATTTTTGAAAGTTTAGACGGTCAACATATAGCCATTCCGACTCCCGTGAGGTATGAGTAAAAGTCCGGAACCCTTGTTCAGAGGGACTTGTAGAATCTACTTCATGCCTCGCGCGATGGATAATGACTATATCAGGACTTCTATCTGGATAGAGTCCTCGTAAAGAGAGCAAAAATCTGGCATATCTCTGATGTTCATGCATACCGTATACTGGGTATAATAATATACTACTCCTATCGTTATTTTCCACAGTAGACTATTATTCAATAATATACCATAGTTACAGTAGCTATCAATTAATACATAGGTTATGTGTACTAACTACGTATCTCTAATTTTGGTCGTCCGCTTAGTTATCTTTTGAATAGAGGTATTATGTTTGCCCATTATGACTAAAGATTTAGATCTAATTAAGTTGCTTAGTCCCAGTGCAATGGATCAGATCATGTTGTATCTGGCATTTAGCGCGATGCGAACTGGAGGCCACCGTCATGGAGCCTTTCTAGATGCTGCTGCGACTGCTGCAAAGTGTGCAGTTTACATGACCTACATGGAGCAAGATGGCAATCTTCGGATGACGGGCCATCTGCATCATATTGAACCCAAACGGGTTAAGTCAATTGTTGAAGAGGTTGGGCAGGCCCTGACTGAAGGCAAATTGCTTAAAATGTTCGGGTCTCAGGAACCACGCTATTTGATTCAGCTTCCTTATGTATGGCTGAAACAATATGCTTGGCAACCCGGTCGATCGCGAATTTACAGCACTAGCTTAACTGCCGACGAAAAGCGGCAGTTGGAACAAAAGCTCCCGGACCATATTCCTGATGCTCAGATTATTAGTTCATTCCAATTTTCAGAACTGATTGAGTATCTCCATATCCTTTCACAGGAAGAATTTCCTGCGGGACAACGGGTTGCCCTCAGCGAATTCCTAGCAGAACATATTAAACGTCGGCTTTTATATTCAGGGACAGTTTGTCGGATTGAATCGCCTTGGGGAATGCCGTTCTATGCGCTTACCCGTATGACCTATTCACCAGAAGATGATGAAGAACGGACGCTGGTTATGATAGAAGATACGGCTCGTTTTTTCAAGTTGATGAAAGGTTGGGCCGATCCGCAACCCAACTTTATGCGCGTTTTAGAGGCATTAGATATTCCATCCAATCGGGTGGATCAAGCAATACAAGAACTCGATGAAGTGATTCGGCAATGGGCCGATCGGTATCATCAAGAGGGTGGCCAACCTTTCATTATTCAAATGGCTTTTGGGGTTCGTGAGGATTAATTTTAAGTCCATTAGCACTGTTGCTTGTGGCACCAGTTAAAGTGCCAATTTTAACATCGTTATAGAACCTATTTGACATTCTAGGGTATCCTAAAAGCAGCGCAAAAACCTCATATCCACCAGTCCTATGGCCTATTCCAGCAGTCTAACCGATAAAGAATGGGAACGTCTTGAACCCCTTCTGTCGGAAGTGTTGCCCCC
>JAPLHZ010000184.1 GCA_026389365.1 Cyanobacteriota bacterium | reverse complement strand
TTCATTTTTCTTTAGCCCATCCATTTCGATTGCTTGCATTACCTTTTGCCGTAAATCGGAACTATATGGTTTTGGCATTGTTATTGCTCAGACAATTCGCTTTCTTTCTATCTTATGTCCTAACCTAGCTGGCTATAGCTATAGAAGTCATGAGCTTTGGCAAAATCTCCAACTGGTATAACTGATCCTGAAGCAGCGATGTCAAAACTTGTTGCCCTTCAAACAGCACTGCTGCATCATCAACGCTACAAGAGGAAGTTCATCATGTTTGACTCTCTGATTTTCATCAGATCTCCGGTTAGATTCACCATCGGAGTGTGGTGTGCAACAACTCCGAATTAAAACTTGAAATGTATTTTTTTGGGAAGGCAAGCCTCGTGTAACTGTAACGGCAAGCCATTAAGTTTGTTTAGCCAAATCGGCAACGATCGCACCCAGTTGAACAAAATCACAGGGTTTAGCTACGTGCCTTTGAAACCCAGCCGCAATCACTCTTTGTTGGTCGGCTTCACTGCTATATCCCGTCAAGGCGATCGCAGGAATTTGTCCTCCAGCTTCTGCACTTAGCGATCGCACCTGTTGAATCAAGAAGAAACCATCTTCCTCAGGCAAGCCAAGATCAGAGATCAACACGTCATATAGGTTAGGGCGATCGCTGATCGCTGAGATCGCCTCTCTGGCAGTTGTCACCGCCAACACCTCTGCTCCGTGAATTTCTAGGATAAATTTCGAGTTTGCCAGCATATCGACCTGATCGTCAACCAGCAGGATCCGCAAGCCTTCTAGATCAGGGGGAAGCGGCGAAGCGTTCAAAGAAGTTTCGATAATCGGTGGTGAGGTTGAGGGCGGGGCGTATAAAGGCAACCGCACGGTCAGTGTCGTACCTTGTCCTTTACCTGGGCTTTCGGCCTGCACCGTGCCACCATGCAACTCGACGAGCTGCTGCACGATCGCCAATCCCAATCCTAGCCCTTGACTGGTTTTGCTGATACTGGAATCGACCTGATAGAACCGCTCGAAGATATACGGCAATAACTCTGCGGCAATGCCTTTGCCAGTGTCACTGATTTGAATTTGTGCCTGGTCGTCCACCTGCGACAGCGTGATGTCTACTCGTCCACCCGCAGGCGTAAACTTGATCGCGTTCGAGAGCAGATTCGACAGCACTTGCTGCAATCGTTCGGCATCCCCCAGTACCGTGAGCGAACTCAACGACGACACCACCAACTGAATGTTTTTTGCCACCGCTGATAACTGAACTCCATCGAGAGCATCTGGAACCAATGAACTCAAGTCGATTGGGTGGTTATTCAATTGCAATCTGCCACCGGCAATCTGAGAGCTATCCAGAATGTCCTCAATCAGTCGTTTTTGTATCCTGGCATTCTGCTCAATCGCTCCTAAAGCTTGCTGTGCTACCGGGTCGTCGAGGTCGCGGGTGCGGAGCCGATACACCCATCCCAACAGCGAGGCGAGCGGATTTCGCAGTTCATGGGACAGATTTGAGAGAAATTCATCTTTGGCACGATTGGCCGCTTCAGCCTGCTGGCGCGCCGTGCGCTCGGTCACATCTGCGATCGCTAGCAAAATCATGTCTGTATTGTCTTCTCGGTTCAGTCTGCACGCATTGAGCAGCATATCCTTATGCCCAATCTGCTCGAAATCATAACTGACCTCAAAATCATTTACAGGCAGATCATCCGCCAGAATGCCGTTCAACATCGATCGCAGTTCGGGAATATTCCACTGCCCGCTGCCTAACTCAAACAACAACGTGTGGATGGTTTCAGCTTCAGAAACCTGAAATGTCCCGTAAAATGCTCGATTCACGGCATTTATCCGTAAATCAGTATCCAGCACAACCAGTGGGATTTGCACCGTCTCAACGATGGTTTCTGCATAGTTGCGGGCGCGCTCCAGGCTGGCAGTGTGGAGTTTAAGGGCGTGAATATCCTGTAACCACAACGTCACACCGTCAATTTGGTTTTCGGTGGTGCGATAGGGGCGAATGCGGAGGCTATACCAGTAGCCAGCTTCTGTTTGGATCTCCTGTTCTTTGGTATTAAGCGTCTCCAACACCTCCAAAATCATCGGTTCTAGCTGGGAAATGTCAAATTTGCCATGCAGGTCAGTGAACGGTCGTCCGATATCGGTGGGGATGAAATTGAACAGTCGCTGGGCAGTTGGTGTAAAGCGGCGAATCCTTAATTCATTCGTCAGCATCACAATCGGGATATTAATGCTGGTGATAAAGTTGTTGAGATCACTATTGTCTCGATTTTGTTGCAGATTCCGATTCTGCAATTCTTCATTGGTCGTCGAGATTTCTTCATTGGTGGCTTGAATCTCTTCCTTCGCCGTTTGCAGTTCTTCATTCGCGCTTTGCAGTTCTTCGTTGCTCGATAGGATCTCCTCGTTAGCGACAATTAGGCTTTGGTTGAGTTGGTTTTGCTCCCGAATCACCATTTGCAGATGCGCTTGGGCCGAGAGTTCGCGTTGGGTGGCGGCAGAGAGCGCCTGACGCAGGGTGACAAGCTCACGCGCTAAGTCCAATGGCTCCAAGTTTTCTACCGTTGCGAGGCTGGTGGACATGTCAGAGGCAGAGATGGGATTAAAAAGCACCAAAAAATAGAGGGCGTTTGTCTGGGATGGGCGAAATGGCAGCACCTCCAGATTCAGCCGCGATCCACTCAGTTCCATTTGAATGTCTTCCTGCCGCACCATCACTTTCTGTGTCTGAGCCTGATACAAGGCGGTGCGAAGAGATGTTACCAGCCCTTCGCGTGCCATAGACAGCAGGTTTAGCTCCGTGGTGCTAGGGGTCAACTTCAGGTAAAGATCGAGGTCTCCGCGCATCTGTAATATCTGCATCTGTTCATCGACCAAGACCGATAGCGGCATATAGCGATTGGCGATCAGTTGGTCAACTTCTCGGGCTAAATCAAAGGGAACGGAACGGTTTTCTGGGCTGGGCTGCGGATTATAGAGACCAGGGACGGTCATAGAAGTGGCTGTAAACGCAAATGAGGGATTAGATACGCTCAATTTTCGGGCATAGATTTTGCTGGCTTCATCCATTATGGGGGCAAACAAATTTGAGGTAGTTTTAACGCTTTCTGCTTTACCCAACACCAAACAGCCCGTTAAATTGAGACTGTAATGAAACAACGCCATGATCCGCTCTTGTAAGCGATCGGATAAATAAATCAGCAGATTACGGCAGCTAATCAGATCGAGATTCGAGAATGGGGGGTCGCCGCCTAAGTTATGACGGGCAAACACACACAATTCGCGAATGGTACTGCTAATTTGATAGCCACCCTCCGCCTGAGGGACAAAGAACCGACTTTTACGCTCCGCTGAAACGCCTTCCATCTGGCTTTCTTGGTAGCAGCCCAATCGGGCTTTGCTAATGACTAGTTCACTGATGTCGGTGGCAAAAATCTGAATCGGCGGGACGGTGCCGCGATCGCTGAAAAACTCTAACAAACAAATAGCGAGTGAGTAGACTTCTTCCCCAGTTGAACAGCCAGCCACCCAAATCCGAAACGGCTCACCACTGGCTTTATTTTGGAAGATCATGGGGAAAATCTGGGTCTTCAATTGCTCAAAGACTTCGGGATCACGAAAGAAGCTGGTCACATGGATCAGAATTTCTTCAAACAGTGCGGCAATTTCATCTGGATTCGCTAGCAAATATTGCGCGTATGTTTCCAGACTGTCCAGCTTACACAATACTATTCGCCGCTGGATGCGGCGCTCTAGCGACGCTGGTTTGTATTGGATAAAGTCAACGCCAGTTGTCGTGCGGAGGAGGGGAAAAATTTGGCTCAGAGGATCACTCAGTTTCGGGGGAAACTCTTGGATGATCTGCAACGAGTTTGATTTCCCCAGAAAGGGGTTGCGACTGAGATTACTCAGTTCTGTAGCAATGGCTTGCGGCGACAACACAAAATCCACCTGGCCAGTTGCAACCGCCTTATTGGGCATACTGCGAAACTGCGCCGTGGCATCAGATTCGGCAAAGGTCACACCCCCAGCGATCTTGACGGCTTTCACCCCCTGAGAACCGTCTCCATCCATCCCCGACAGCACAACGGCGATCGCTTTGTTGCCGCGATCGATCGCTAACGACTCGAAAAAGATGTCGGCAGGTAAATATTTGCCATCATGTTTGCGCCGAGGCGCAAGCCGCAGAATGCCGTCAACCAAAGTCATTTGGGTATTGGGTGGAATCACATAGACCACGTTTGGCTCAACCCGCATCTGGTCTTCTACCTGACGCACAGGCATGGTAGTCGCTCTGCCCAAAATTTCCGACAGCAGACTTTCATGGTCAGGAGACAAATGCTGAATTAGCACAAACGCCATGCCCGTATCCGTTGGCAAATGGTGAATCAGTTTCGTAAATGCATCTAGCCCGCCCGCCGAAGCGGCAATCCCCACCACTGGAAAAGGAGCATCGGTTTGGTCCGGCTGAGTTGTCTCCGAGTCTGGGTTGACGGGGAGTGATGCAGATGAATCGTTGGGGGCGGGTGAGTCAGCAGTCATAAATCGTTGCAAGATGCCGACAGAAAAGGCACTAAGTAAGTTTAGCTTGAGGCGTAGGTCAATGATGACACATCAGTAGATTAACGCACATTGATAGCCTAAAGCCGCCTAATTCCAAACACTCACAAACAGCATCGCAAGTATAACCCCACTGATAACTTGAGCCGTATCACAACACCCGTTGCGGTCAAGATCGAAATGCTGTTGCTGTGAGCTATGGACTAGATGAAAAAATCCTGACATCCCTACTCCATCATCTGACAATCGTCCGGAACTTCTGTGCCCACCACGCAAGACGATGGAATCGAGAATTTACAGTTATACCAACGTTGCCGAAGCAAGAAATGTTATCTTTGTGCTCACAATATCGATACAGTATCCATGGGGTTTCCAAGTGATTGGAAAGTTCGACCTCAAAATATAATAGAGTCAATTCACTCCGATCGTTCTGACCCAATACCATTGGAGAATGGTAGAGGCATATGATCTTGGAGAAATGGGTCAATTTGATTTGTACTTTACTCGAAACCGTCCTGTCCCGACTACCGCAATTTTTCAACGCCACCCCAAACTAGAAGCCAACTCACAACGATCGCCCAATGGATAAACATCTGCATCCAAATACATCGACTTTGCACATAGGACAATGTACAAAGAATGCCCAGCAGTCCGGCACCCATTAGAAAAGGAAATTGGTGGAAAAAGGCTGGTGTCCAAGGAGCCAAATGCGCAATTAAGAATAGAATCCAACTTAAAACAAGTATGTTTTGTCGAGTAATCGGTCCGATCGGTTCGGTCGGATGGGGAATGAGCAAAACTCGAAAGATAAGTTCTTCATTGAATCCCGGCATAATCAAGGAGGCGATCGAAACATTCATCCAAACCCAAGGATTTGCGACAGGTTGCCAATGGAGAAGTCCCGTACTGAGACCGATCGGCAGAAAAATCACACCATAGATCACGAGACAAACGATCGCAAAGATCCAATCTTTCCGTTTCGGTTTCGTCAAAAACCCTGCCCAAAGTCGGTACTCAAGGCGATCGGTCCAGGAACGATGACGATGCTTCATGGATGCTTCATCCCCCTTGTTCAAAAGCCTCCAAAATCAGCAAAATGGCAGTTTTACATTTTTTAATACATTGTTTTTAATACAGTGTTCATTAACTCCGGGGTCACTTGATCATTGATTTGTACAGAGCCGATCGTAGAGGGCAGTACAAATCGAACTTTACCGGATTGCACTTTTTTATCATTCTGCGTCAAAGCAATGATTTGAGAAAGATCTAAATTGGGAGGAAGCATTGTTTGCAAACCACATTTTTCAATAATGGCATTTTGCCGATCGCACTCGTCCCGTTTCCAAAGCCCCATATTCACCGCCAGTTCTCCAGCAGCAACCATTCCAATCCCAACAGCTTCTCCATGGTTCACAACTTTATATTTTGTGATGCTTTCCACCGCGTGACCTAACGTATGGCCATAATTGAGAATTTCGCGCAAACCCGATTCTTTTTCATCTTTCGCCACCACGATCGCCTTAGCCCCGCAGGATGCCGACAAAATATCTTGCAATAGTTCATCACCAATAAATCGCAATTGATCCAGCCGTTTTGCTGCTTCTAGTTTGCCAAACAAGTCCGCATCCCAAATCACACCATACTTAATCACCTCCGCCATTCCCGCCCGCAGTTCACGCACCGGAAGCGTTTTCAAAACTTGCGGATCGATTAACACAAGTTTTGGCTGATGAAAGGCACCGATTAAATTTTTGCCTTGCGGATGATTTACGCCCGTTTTACCCCCGATCGAAGCATCCACCATCGCCAACAAACTCGTCGGCACCTGCACAACATTGATGCCCCGCAACCACGTCGCGGCTGCAAATCCTGTCATATCCCCAATCACGCCACCCCCCAACGCCACCATGACACTCGATCGCTCCAGCCGATGAGCCAGTGCCGCATCATATATTTTTTGTAAGGTCGCAGGAGTTTTATACCGTTCGCCCGGTTGAAGGATGACGGTGGCAACGGTGAATCCAGCATTTGTCAGGGATTTTAGAACCCGATCGCCGTAATGCTTAAAAATTGTTGGATTAGAAACCAGAAGAGCTTTCCGACCTAGCGGCTTAGGGCTATCTAGTTTATCAGTCATCCAGAGGCCGATCGAATCTAGGCTCCCAGGAGCAATGACAATGGAATACGGCTTATCGGGTAGAGCGACGGGAATGATGGATTGCATGATGATGAGATAGGCAGGGATTCTATTGTGCCACGTTGTGATCCGCTATAGTGCTGAAATCGTTGTATAGTCCTAAGTAGAGAAATGTCTAAGGAGATAAGAAAAATGGATTCTGCGATTTTGTTTGTTGCGTTTTTGGGCGGTTCTTTTGTCGTGGCGATCGGCCTATTCAAGGTAATGCGCGGCATCAACTTAATTTAAGTCTTTCTGAGCTGTTTGATTTCCGCTTGTCTGCCATGTTGACAGAGAGCGGATTTTTTGTGCGTTAGTTTGGTCTCAGTCTAAAGTTAGGGTTTGATCTCGTCTACACCACAAGTTTTGAAAATGTCGGCGAGGGTTGGGGCGATCGAAGTAAGACCATAAGTTGAGGGGTTAACGATATTTTGGTGAGTGAAATGACGATGGATGATAGAAAAACGATCCCAGTCTGCCATTTCAATATTGAAGACCCGTAGAATTACATCAATCAGCCAAGGAGTCAGTGGAAATTGGAAATAGATGGGCTGTTTTAGATATACGGAAGCTTCCTCAATCACCCGTTGGACACTGTATCGATCGTGCCCTGTGACAATATCGCGCCGATCGCCCTCGCTTAGCGGATTATCTACCAAATGACAAACCACTTGAGCAATATCGTAGGCATGACTAAAGTGAAAGCTCGCATCTGCTTTTAAAAACCGTGCTAGTTTCATCCACTTGACTACACCAGGTAAGCCTGCGGTGATGTGTGACTTAGGAAAGCGATCGTCTCCACCAAAGACAAGCGTGGGATAGATAGTTGTAATTTTGGATTTCAACGGCGACTGAAGTAGCTGCTCGTGACATTGGTACTTGGTCCGGATGTAATCGGTTCCAAGACTTCCAGCTTCCGGAAGAGGCTGATTGTCTCGGTTGAGGATGCTCGCGGTGGAGAAGTAGAGAATTTGTTCGCAGCGATCGCCGGACAGCAGATCTATTAGTTCTAAGGTTTTAGTGACATTGATGGTGTAAGTCTCTTCTGCGTCGCCCCAGGATGTCGCAATCAAAATAGCACTATCCATGGTCAGCAGTAGCTCACGCTGGTCTGCGATCGTACGCATGTCGCCTTGAATGAGATGAATATTAGGACGAACTTGGGGATCGAATTTGAGTTTACTCGGATCTCGGACGAGGAGAAAAATCTCGTGGTCAGTGTTTCGGATGAGTTGATCTGCGATGTAGTGGCCAATGCAACCGCTGGCACCAGTCACGAAAATACGCTTTGAAGTCATGAGCCGAGGAATCGAAGAGAATGGAACCATTCAAAATTTACACCCTTCTTAGGAGTAATTACGAATTCTGTAGATTGTTATTTCAAAAAAATGAATTTAATCAGACCACTAACCTAAAAGGTCAGACCAGAAAAAATCTAGTCTGACCTTTCAATTACGGGATTGACGAGATTCGAACTCGCA
Source organism: Cyanobacteriota bacterium (assembly GCA_026389365.1). Taxonomy (GTDB): domain Bacteria; phylum Cyanobacteriota; class Cyanobacteriia; order Leptolyngbyales; family Leptolyngbyaceae; genus JAAFJU01. The sequence goes on along the minus strand of JAPLHZ010000184.1, from coordinate 6,153 downwards.
ACTTCCGCCGTGACAGGGCGGTGCTCTAACCAATTGAACTACAATCCCTCATGTCTTGGAGAATGGCGAGTGGCCCGCTTTCCTCCGACATATGTAATACTGCCAGATAGCCACGGGGTTTGTCAAACATTTTAATTAGGAATCTGGATTATGCGATCGATCGCCCTGATTAATGAGCGCATTCAAGCGGGTCGGGCCGTAGTTTTGACAGTGGAAGAAGTGAAGGCACGCGTTCAGGATCAGGGGGTTCAGGCTGTAGCGGCGACAGTCGATGTGGTTACAACTGGAACATTTGAGCCGATGGAGTCCTCAGGAGCAATTTTGAATCTAGGGCAGACGGATCCACCGATTAAAATACGACAGTGCTGGCTGGATGGCGTTCCGGCTTATGCGGGCTTTGGGGCAGTGGATTTGTACTTAGGAGCCAGCCAGATGGCGGAGTCGGGTGGTGAGGGGGAAGACGAGCTTGCCGGACGACAACGAGGTGGCGGACATGTGATTGAGGACTTGGTGGCGGGCAAGGCGGTGTCGCTGCGGGCAACAGGTCAGGTGACGGATTGCTATCCGAGATCTTTGTTTGAAACAACGATTACCCGCGATCGGATTAATCAGTTCTATTTATTCAATCCCCGCAACCTCTATCAAAATTTCATTGTGGGCGTAAATGGTGGAGAACGTCCTCTTTATACCTACCTTGGGATACTTCAGCCACGCTTGGGGAATGCGGTGTTTTCCAATCCGGGTTCGGTATCCCCCTTGCTGAACGATCCAAATCTGGAATCGGTTGGAATTGGCAGTCGAATTTGGTTGGCGGGAGCGCAGGGCTATGTGACGTGGGAGGGGACGCAACATTTTCCATTGCAAAAGCGGTTACCGAATGATACGCCCGTGGGTCCGGCTGCGACGTTGGCGTTGATTGGGGATGCAAAGCAGATGGATTCTAAGTGGGTTCGGGGTTGCTATTTTAAGGGCTATGGGCCGTCGATGATGTTGGGGGTGGGAGTGCCGATTCCGGTGTTGAGTGAGCAGACGATCGCCTACTGTTCAGTTTTAGATAAGGATCTGGTGGCTCCGATTGTCGATTTCTCGATTCCGCGCCGGGTTCGTCCGACGTTTGGGTTGGTGAGCTATGCGCAGTTGAAGTCGGGGAAGGTGAGTATTGACGGGCGGATGGTTCGGGTGGCTCCGTTGGCAAGTTTGTATTTGGCACGAAAGGTGGCGATCGCGTTGCAAGAAGAGATTCGATCGGGAGGGTTTTTACTGTCGGAACCTGTGGCGAGTTTGCCCCGAGATCGGGTGTTTATTCCGCAAGATATGCGAGGAAATTAAGGACGTTGGTATAGGGTCGATCGAACTCGACTAAAATAGGGATGAATGCATAGGAGCGAATCATGATAACCCCTGCGATCGAACTCCCCAAATCAAAAATCGTCGAGTTTTGCGATCGGTGGAATATCATTGAATTCTCGCTCTTTGGTTCTATTTTGCGTGAGGACTTTCGGTCCGATAGTGACATCGATATTATGGTGGAATTTCATCCAGAGGCGCACCCAAGTCTCTTTGATCTGTCTTACATGGAAGATGAACTCAAAATTCTGTTTCAACGAGATGTTGATTTAGTTACCCGCAAAGGCATCGAAACTAGTCGTAACTATCTCCGTCGCAAAGTAATTCTTTCCTCCGCTCAGGTAATCTATGGAATGCGATCTGCAATCTCTACTTGATATGCTGCAATCTCAGGGCTGTGCCATGAAGCTAGAGAAGTTGATACCGCCACTGGTAGCGAAGGTTAACCACCGTCTTCTTACTAGGTCTTCAATCTTTCTTACTACATAGGGATGTTCTAGCAGTTGTCCGTAGATGTCATGTTTGAGGATTTCCGATAGGATTTTACCATCGGCTTCTTCTTCGCGTTCTTCTTCAGGTTCATCTACTTTCACCCATTGTTCGGTTTGCACTAGTTGGCAGAGTTGTTTGACATCGGATTGGGCGGCGACTAATGTTTCGGCTTTGAGTTGGGTAATTGGTAAGACATCATGGGCGATCGCCTGTTGGCTGAACCATTGCCAAACTGTATAGGAGGTCTTGACGCTGCGCTTTTGGGCGAAGTTGACGATCTCCAATGTTATTATGAGTTGCAATCTAGTTAAATAAAAAGAGTGCTATGTCAGATCCTTTAACGGCTAGTGTATTGGTAGGTTTGGCAGTTCAAAAGTTTGTTGAGTCTGGTGCTGGTGAGCTAGCTAAGAAATTTACGATTGAGGCGATCGCTAAAATACCCGAACTGTGGCAGCAAATTAAAAATAAGCTACAGGGAAGATCGGCGAAGGTCGATGAGGCTTTGGTGAAGTTGGAATCGGGCGATCGCTCTGCTATTGATACCGTGACTAAAAATCTTGATGTGTTGTTGGATGAAGATGAAAGCTTTGCTGCACTATTGCAAAAATTGGCGCAGGAAATCAATGCGGGACAAATTTTGCAGGTGGGTTTAGATGGAATAACGGCGAATCGGGTCGTGGCAGATATTGTGCAGGATGCTAAGGGCGATCGCGTTGAGCAGATTGGTGCTAGAGATGTGAACGCGGCTGGCGATGCTGTTTTTAAAGTTAAGCAAACCAAAGATTAGGCTGCGAAGCTAGAGGTTAAAAGTATGGAAGAGTTATCAGAACTGAAGGGATTTTTGCTAAGTGGCAATATCTCCGATGCATTGCTGATAGTGGAGGAGATGACAGAGATGAGCAAGGATGACAAGCTGAACAAGATTTATAGCTTTGCCAAAATCTTGCTGATGTATCTGATCAAACAACGTGCCGAAAATCGCACTACGAGATCGTGGGATCTTTCAATTAAAAATTCGGCACGAGAAATTCAGCGTACTAACCAACGGCGTAAGGCTAAAGGAAGTTATTGCGAACCTTCAGAACTACGCGAGACGATAGAAGAGGCTTATGAGATCGCGTTAGATGCTGCTGCGGGTGAGGCTTTTGAGGGAAAGTATGAATCGGCTGAATTGGGTGCGATGGTCGATCGCGATCGTATAATTCAAGAGGCGATCGCTTTAGTCTCTGGAGGTGATGTGTGAGCGAAGAACAGCAATTTAATCAAACTGGAATTGAAAATTCAACTTTTGGCGATCGCGCCAAGATTTTTATTGAGCAAAAAATAATTTTGCCATTGGTACCCAAACAGGTTAAAGACAATCCTCACAATTTACCAAATAGTGAGGTCGCGCAATTTGTGGGACGAGCCGAGGTTTTAACGCAATTAGATCAGCAATTACAGCAAAATGATCGCGTTGCCATTTCCACTTTGACGGGGATGGGTGGCATTGGTAAGTCGGAGTTGGCGTTGCAGTATGCTTGGCAAGAATGGCCAAAGAAAACCTATCGCGGTGGAATTTGTTGGCTGAATGTGGCCGATAGTGATCCTGGTTTGAGTATTTTAAGTTTTGCTCAGATTCATTTGGGTTTAACTTTGCCCGAAGAAGGAGGATTAGTTGAACGGGTTCGTTATGTTTGGCAAGTTTGGTTAAAAAAAGAGCAGGATCAAACGTTAATTGTTTTTGATGATGTTCGTGAGCTATCTCAAATTAGGGATTATTTACCGCCCCAGGCTGATCAACATTTTAAGGTAATTGTTACGACTCGTAATGAACAGATTGCTCGTAATTTTAACCCAATTAACCTAGAAGTTTTAAGTCCTGAATCGGCAGTGGAGTTGTTAGCAGTCTTTTTGCCTGATGCGGTGAAAAATAATTCTGAAAAAGCGAGGGAATTGGTGGAATGGTTGGGGCGTTTACCGTTGGGAATTGAATTGGTAGGGCGTTATGAGCAGTATATGAAATGCGGGTTAGAAGAGCTTTTAAAACAGTTACAAGCACAACGGTTAAAGGATGAGAGTTTACAGTTTCCCCAAAATGCGTTTATGACGGCCCAACGGGGGGTGGCGGCGGCGTTTGAGTTGAGTTGGAAAGAATTAAGTGGGAGTTCTCAGTTAGCAGGTCAGTTGCTTAGTTTGTTTGCAGAAAGTGCGATTCCTCAAGATTTAATTTTGGCTTTGTTTGAGGTTGAATCCCCCCAACCACCTTTAAATAGTGGGGCAATTGAGCGATATTTTCCGACATTTTCTAAGTGGTTTAGTAAGCCGAAAGCTGAACCGATTTCTGAGTTTAATTTGCCGAAGCCGACTAGGACTGATCTGCGGCATTTGGTAAATTTGAATTTGCTGAAGGATTTAGGTGGAAATAATTACGAGTTGCATACTTTGATTCGTCATTATCTACGGGATAAGTTAGAAGCATCTGAGGTGAAAGAGACGGCTAAAAAAGCCTATGTTGCGGAAATGGTTAAGGTTGTTGAAACAATTGATAAAGCCCTAACCTTAGAAGATGTTGCTAAGATTGAACCCTTAATTGATCACCTCAAAATTGCGGCTGAGGAATTAAATCAATGGCTAGAAAATGAGAATTCGTTTTGGTTTTTTACGGGTTTAGGTCGCTTTTATAACGATCAAGGACTCTACAGCGAAGCACTTTCCTATCATGAACAATGTCTAAAGTTGACGGAACAACATTTAGGAGCAGGTCATCCCCATGTTGCCAAGAGTCTCAACAATTTAGGGTTACTGTACCGCACACAAGGACGTTACGCTGAGGCCGAACCCCTCTTCCTGCGATCTCTTTCTATCGGGGAAAAACATTTAGGAGCAGACCATTCCCTAGTTGTTGCAACCAGTCTCAACAATTTAGCTGAACTGTACCGTAGTCAAGGACGTTACGCTGAGGCCGAACCCCTCTTCCTACGATCTCTTTCTATCAGGGAAAAATATTTAGGAGCAGATCATCCTGATGTTGCCCCAAACCTCAACAATTTAGGGTTACTGTACCGCACACAAGGACGTTACGGCGAAGCCGAACTCTTGTTCCTGCGCTCACTCTCTATCAGTGAAAAACAGCTAGGAGCAGACCATCGTGAAGTTGCTGCCAGTCTCAACAATTTAGGGTTACTTTACTACACACAAGGGCACTACGCCAAAGCCAAACCCCTCTACCAGAGATCGCTTGCTATCTGTGAAAAACATTTAGGAGCAGACCATCCCAATGTTGCCCAAGTTCTCGAAAATTTAGCGGCATTGGACAAATCCCAAGGACACTACGCCAAAGCCGAACCCCTCTACAGGCGATCTCTTTCTATCTGGGAAAAACGATTAGGAGCAGACCATCCTCAGTTTGCCCAAAGTCTCAACTATTTAGGATCACTGTATCATAACCAAGGACGTTACGCTGAAGCCGAACCCCTCTTCAGGCGATCTCTTTCTATCATGGAAAAACAGTTAGGAGCAAACCATCTTGACGTTGCCGCTAATCTCAACAATCTGGCCTTCCTTTATAGCGCCCAGGGTAACTATGCAGAGGCAGAGACATTGTCTCAAAGAGCATTAACCATTTGGCAACAAAAATTAGGCGATCATCATCCCGACACTAAAGATTCTCTGTTTGCAACAAAAATGTTTAATGTACAAGTTCTTCTGGATTGCGATACCGAAACCTTGTATGGTCTTCTACAAATCCTTGCCCAACGAGCTAACCTTCCCTATCCAAATATAGAAACATATTCAATGCTGCTAGAAATAATGGCAACCAATCCCCAACTATTGCAGAGCCTCCGACAAGGATTGTAAGGGCTTCGTCTCCAAGTCCAAGTTTTAGAAATCAATTATTCAAGAATTTGTCAATCATTAAAGTTAAATGATTTGGAAATCAAACCCCTACCCTAATTGTTACAGAGCCTACGAGAAACATTTGTAGAAGAAAGTTTCGTTCGTTCAAAACCACACATTACTATTGCAGAGCCTAACAGAAATATTGCAGGAGTAAATTGCAGGGTCATTTCACTCTATATTTAGGCGACGAGTTTAGGTGGTTTCAGCCATCGAAGACGAAAATCCCTGATGCCTGGAACGGCGGGTTCTCGTAGATGCACAAAATGTCGAAATTTAGAATGAAACAGCCCTGGTAGGTAGTCAGATAGAGAAGTTCGATATTCAAGGACTGAGCTAACTCAAACACCAAGGCACCCTTTTGATAACGAGCATTGTCCAAAACAAGCGTAATGGGGATACACAATCCCAGAGCCGCAAGCTTATGGAGTAACT
>JAPLHZ010000152.1 GCA_026389365.1 Cyanobacteriota bacterium | reverse complement strand
GACCTTAACCGTATTGAAAACTGTTGGGCTTGGCTGAAATCTCGTATCCGTAAACTCCTAAGGGATTCACCTAATCTTCATGATGCTATAGACTCCGTTCTTGCTCTTGCTGCGTCCTAACCTCACTGGCTATAGCTATAAAAGAAGGCGTTACGTATATCGAGCAACCGATCGCCCCCGGTCATGAAAAAGACTTACTGGCCCTGTATGAACGATCGGCGGTTCCTATTTTTGCGACTGAATGCCGGACGAGCAGCGATATTGTCGCCATTCACGATCGGGTTCATGGCATCACCATCAAACTCAGTCAGTGCGGTGGTCTCAGCGAAGCCCTCAAGATGATTCATACGGCGCGTGCCCATGGGTTGAAGGTCAAGCTGGGATGCCATGATGACGGTGTTGTGATGAATACAGCGCTATCCCATTTGGCTCCACTGGCAGATTATTTAGACATCAGTAGCCATTTAAATTTTAAAAACGACCCATTTGACGGCGCAACCTTAGTCCACGGACGGTTAATTCCGAACGATCGTCCGGGACTGGGGGTGCAATATAGCGTGCAATATGGCGTACACTAGCGCGGACAAGGTTAGAGCGATCGAGAAAAGTCTTCCAACACCCGAATCAAATCCGTTATGCCAGCCACTGGAATGAGTTCAGAGAGCGGTAGTTCTTGTTTACCGCCGCCCAGCTTGAGCTTAACGGTATTTAAAATAGCCATCACTGCTGCTTCGTCAATTTTACCTGACTCACACATGGGCAAAAATGACGTAGCTAAACCCGTGTGAAGCTTGGCATCCTTTAAATAGAGGTGCCATTTTGCAATGTCGATGTAGACCCGATCGCCGATGTCTGCCGCGAGTTGATCCATTTGAGGTGAGTTAATCATTTAGGTTTCTCCACTAGTTTGATCCTCATATTTTGCAATGACAAATACATAAATCCCATGGCCTAAAAATCCAGCGGCCCAAAGACCCGTCACCCAAAGCGGCCAAGTTGAATCTGAGTGCTTCAGGAGTTTGAAAAACCAAATGCCGGAATTAAACGCCGTAAACGCCGCCACATGGGTTGCGAAGCTCATCCGATCGTCGAGTCTACGAAAATCTGGATCATTGCGGGTTGGAACACGAGACCACCGAGGAGGCATAACATCACCGAAAGAGAGGATTCAAAGTTAACTATCTTAATGGTACAGATACAGAAGGACATTCTGTAAGCATTATTTACTCATAATTGAAGGGGCATCCGATTTAGTGCGCTGGAGCCAAGAGGTATTGGGACATTACTCTAGGTCTCGGATTTATTAATGAGGGCGTTAGCGAGTGATCTGAGCAGGGCGATCGGACGGGCGTGGCGGGCATTTTCATAGCGATCGGGATAGGTTAATAAGACATGTTGTTCGTAGCGATACCAGTGCATTTCAGCTTTTTCAATATTGCAATCGCGACAAATTACCCATAGATTCTCGAATTCCATAGAAAGCCATGGATATTGCGATCGAGGAAGTTTATGGTCAATACTTTTACCGCCGTGCTGGGAGAACAATTGTTCACAGAGGGGGCAGTGGCGGTCAGAATGATCGTTGACCCATGCCTTACTTTCCAAGGTTGTGCCGCATTCTCCTCGACCATTAAAATATCGCCAGTAATCAAATTTGCGATAATCGTCAAAATCTTGCTGTGTCAGTCTGTGATAGCGTCGATTTCCAAGTTTATCGGCCTGTTGAAACAGCTCTTTTAGGGTTTTTTCGTCGTTGGGATTAGGTTCCATAATCAATAAATTCAGTTGTAGTATCGGGGAATTGTTGATCGACCAAATCGGCTATGGCATTCACTTCAATGGCTAGGGCGGCTTGAAAGGCAACAATTTCCTCTGGAGTTTGGTATTTATTCCCAATCCGATCGGCTTCTAGAAATAAATTTTCCAAACTTTCCTCTTCTAGATCATATTTTGCCTTGTAATCAATTATTTTTTCATAGAGCGCGATCGCACAATCCCAACCAACATTCTTATAATCGTTTACTTTCAACCATTGCCGATCGTCTGGCCGAAGCTGCGATCGGGATTGTTTATTAAAGGCTTGTAATTGGCGGTAGGTAAATTTTTGATGGGTTCTGGGCGACGACTTGGATTTGTTTTTTGGATTGATTTGTTTCTGACTCATGACTTAACCCAAAGTAGACTTAAAAACTTTCACAAGCGCTTTACGAATCTCGCTATCGTCGTAGTTCAGCAGTTGTTTCACATCTTTGGCGAGTCTTAACCGAATGGCATCAACTAGATTTTTAAGGGCTTTATTCTCTTTCTTCAACTGATCATTCGCGTCCGTCAGTTCATCGGTCAACACATTCAATTTTCCGACTTTTTCACTCAAGGCCTTATTCTGCGTCGCAATCTGATCAATTTCCGTACTCAGGGCTTGCCGATCGGCTTCAAGCTGGAGTTTGCGTTGGTTCAGTACGTTGGTGCTGCTTTCGAGATCTACTATTGAAATTTCTAAGGCATCATATTCTGATTGCAAGGTCTCAAACCGTCGCTCTGCCCGCGATCGTTGCCCGCCCAATACCATATTATTTTTGCCAAGGCTGCTGTTTTTATTGGCAAAGGCTTCAACAATTTTCATCGCGCTGGGATTTTCTGCCAATAACAAGAGCAACGCTTCGCACTCATCGCGAGTAAGTGGTTCGCTGATATTTTTATTGATCTTATATAGGTCTTTAAGTTGAGTTTGAAAATCTGCTTTGGAGGCCATGGGAATTCAAACGAGATAGCTAGTTCAAATATAACTCGTTAAAACAAAAAAGGACTCCTAAACTAAATTAAGAATCCTTTTTATTAAACAATGCGGATAAAAGGACTTGAACCTTCACTTCCGAAGAAACTAGAACCTAAACCTAGCGCGTCTGCCAATTCCGCCATATCCGCATGAATCTCTAATGATAGTAGCAAACAAAATGAATTTTGGATAGCTTTTTAACTAAAGTCAATAATTTATCCAAAATAATCCTCCTCAACGAATTCGCGGAGGAGGATTCTGCTTAAAACTAAGCCGCCGCGACGACAGTTTCAGCTACAGCTGGATACACACTGATTTTTTTGCGATTCTTGCCATAACGTTCAAAGGTTACGACTCCTGGAATCAATGCAAACAAGGTGTCATCACTGCCACGCCCGACATTGTTGCCGGGATGGACTTTGGTGCCACGTTGACGGATCAAAATGTTGCCTGCTTTAACAACTTGACCGCCATATTTTTTGACACCTAGGCGCTTGGAATTTGAATCGCGCCCGTTCCTAGTACTACCTGTACCTTTTTTAGAAGCCATGGAAAAATCCTCTCAACAACTGTTTCTAGGGTGAACTATTCGCTAACGGTGGGTGCCGTGAAAGTCTGGTCGCCGATCGTGATCGACTCAACCAAGAAACGAGTTTGTTCTTGACGGTGTCCACGCTTTTTACGGGTCTTTTTCTTCGGCTGCATCTTGTAGACGATGACCTTTTTGGCACGGTATTGTTTCAGAATTTTGCCCTGAACCGTTGCGCCGACGATTAGCGGTTGGCCGATCGTTACATCGTCATTTTCGCTGAAGAAAAAGACTTTATCAATGGTGACAGGGGTTTCAGGATCGCCGATCAAGCGCTCAACGTCGTAAAAACGACCTGGCTCAACCCGCATCTGTTTTCCACCCGTCTCAATAATTGCGTATGCCATTTTGATTAGTTCCGAATAAGTGCCGTACAGGTAGCAACCCTATTATTTAAAATAGTTTGCTTTAGAAAAACCTGATCCGAGCGGTGTAAATTGCCAACTTAAAATTATTGTAGAAAAAGCCCTATCTGTCAAGATTGTATTGATGTAAAGCTAAGGTGCAGGCGTGAGCGTTCCGCCAAGACCCTGGACAATGGTGGTGGTATTGCTGATCAGCATTTGGTCATAGCGATCGGCCCCGGAACCCGCTTCCCCTAAGCCATCGGCAAATAGACCTTTGCTAGCTAATTTAACGTTTGCTTCTTTTGCCACCGTTTCAATGAGCTTAGGATTGAGGGTGATTTCAGCAAAAATGGTTGGAACTGTTGATTTTTTAATCTCATCGACTAACGCCTTGAGCCGAGAGGCCGTTGGTTTTTCGTCGGTGCTAATGCCTTGTAATGCCCCTTTAATCGGTAAGTCGTAAGCAGCCCCATAATAAGAAAGTGCATCGTGAGTAGTGACGAGCTTTTTAGATGCAGCGGGAATGGTGGATATTGAGGTCTGAATCCAAGCGTCTACTTTGGTGAGCCGATCGCGCAGAGCCGTTGCATTTTTGGCATACAGGGCAGAATTCTGTGGGGCAAGTTTTGTGAGTTTGTCTTGAATCACTTGCACGATCGCAATCCCATTTTTTGCATTGTGCCAAACGTGCGGATCGGCTTCTTTTTCAGCAGGTTTCGCAGATTTCGCCTCACCCGGAGCATGGTCATGTTCACCCATTAAAGGTTTTGGGACCGCGATTTCATGGACTGCAACTTTAGTGTCTGGGTTGCCTGATGCTTTGACTAGCTTGATTACTGAGGCTTCAAATTCGTAGCCACCATAGAGAACAAGAGGGCTAGTATCAATGGCTTTGCGATCGTCTGTTGTCGGCTGATAGGTATGAGTATCTTGACCCGCAGGAATGAGGCACTTGAGGTCAACGGTTTCTTGAGCAATTTGCTGGGTGAGATCACATAAAACACTGTAGCTCGCAACCACAATGGGCTTGTTAGGTGATGTTTTTGAGGTCTCCGCATTGCCTGACTTTTCTGTATTGCTCGATGTTGTGGCTGCCCCGCCACATCCGGCTAACCCCAATACCAATAGACCCAAGCTCAAATGTCTGAAATTCATAAAACTCTCTGGCAATAATTAACGGTGTGAAATAAGACCAACTTAGTGCGACAATTAGCCCTGCATCCGTTTAAAATGATAATCGTTATCATGTAGTTTCTCATGCTAGAAGTTCAAAAAGTTTCTGTCAACTATGGATCCGGTCAGGGATTGGACCCAGTTAGCTTCAAGATTTTGCCAGGAGAAATGGTGGGAGTCATGGGGCCGAATGGCGCTGGAAAGAGCACCATGATGAAGGCGTTGCTTGGTTTGGTGCCCGTCAGTGGTGGCCAGGTTCGCTATTGCACTTGTCCGCTGCATCAACAGCTTGAAAAGGTTGCTTATGTGCCGCAACGATCGCAGATTGACTGGGATTATCCGGCGACGGTGCAGACGGTGGTTTCGTTAGCCGCGACTCGTCAGTTGGGTTGGTTTCGCCGATCGAGCGTGGCAACTAATGTCGCAATTCAGCAGGCGATGGAGCGGGTGAATATTTGGGATTTGCGCGATCGGCGAATTGGCAATTTGTCAGGTGGCCAACAGCAGCGGGTTTTTCTGGCGAGAGCGTTGGCTCAGAATGCGGAGATTTTGCTATTTGATGAACCCTTTACGGGCGTTGATGCGACGACGGAAGATATTTTGTTTCGGGTGTTTTCCGAGTTGCGCAATGAAGGCAAAATTTTGATTATTAGTAGTCATGAATGGGGCACTCATTTAGCGGAAGGATTGACGAGTCTCGATCGATTATTGTTGCTGAATCGTGAATTGATTGCATCGGGAACGCCCCGTGAAGTGATGACCCGCGAAAATCTTCGGCTTGCCTATGGTCGAGTTTGGACCCATGCGTTTCATGGCGATGGGAAGGATGATGATTTGTTCTGTTAGGGATTTGGAGTGATTGAATATGTGGTCAACCTTAATATCAATGTTAATAGAACCGTTGCAATCTGAATTTATTCGTAATGCGATCGGGGTGAGTATGATGATTGGGGTTCTGTGTCCTGTGGTGGGCACCTATTTAATTGTGCAGCGGATGGCATTGATGGGCGATGTGATGGCGCATTGTGTGTTGCCAGGATTGTCAATTGCTGCATTTTTTGGGGTTGATCGGTCCATTGGAGCCTTTGTTTCTTCAATGTTGGGATCGTTTTTTGTCAGTTGGGTTCGATCGCAATCCCGCGTTAAAGTGGATTCAGCAATGGCATTAACATTTTCGACATTCTTTGCGATCGGCGTTACGTTAATTACATTGTTAAAAAACAAGTTAGATCTCGATCGTTTTTTGTTTGGCGATATTCTGACGGTTACGTTGAATGATATTTATGCCACTGCGGCGATCGCAATGCTGGTTTTAGGAGCAATTTATCTATTTTATAAAGAGCTTTTGTATTATACCTTTGATGCGACAGGTGCCGAAGCCGTGGGCCTTCCGATTAAATGGCTGCACTTAGGAATGATGATGGGAATTACCTTGACTATTATTACGAGTATGCAAGTGGTGGGCGTATTGTTGGTGATTGCATTGTTAATTGGTCCTGCATTGACTGCCTATTTAGTCACCCAGGAATTGCATCATATGATGTTTCTGGGCAGTGGAATTGGGATGGTGTCGAGTCTGGTGGGAATTTATCTTAGTTATTATTTGAATTTACCCTCTGGACCTGCGATCGTTTTGGTGTCATCGAGTTTATTTCTGTTGATGTTTTTGTTCACCACTCGATCGACTTTTTTTAAAAGAACAAAGTCTCACTATTAGTCCAAGTCTGATACTCCAAGTCTAACCATTAGCTCAATTCCCAAACCCCAATAATCCAGCCCAATCCCAATCCCAACCAAGCTGAAAAGGTCAACCAAAAGCAGGTTGCTGATTCACCAATACGAGCGGCTTTCAGGTCAATTCGGGCCAGGGCTTCACAAGATAAAATCATAAAGAAAGGCATAAACCAGTTGAACCAGTTGAGCAAAATTGAGATGAATCCAGCGAAGACAATCAAACTCAAAATTGCCAATGTATCTGATGTAAAACGGCTTTGAATGAGCTTTCCCAATCCGGTTAACGGATGCATGAAAACGAGTGAAGCCACAAATGCCGTCGCCGCACCGATCATCAGGGCAAGGCGAGGACTGGTCACATCCGCTAAAAAATGACCAAATACGGTGTATCCACTTAACAGTAGAAGCAGGGAAGCCCAGGGAATCTCTCGAATGATTTTCATAATGATCAGAATGATGAGGCTTTTCTATTAGATCTTTCTAGCTTATAACTTGGTCAGACTAAAGACAAAAAGAATAATAAAAATTGTTTTTGTCTTCAGGAATTTGGTGGAGTTGAAAATCTCCTCAGATCTATTGGAATAAGGATTTGATCTTTTTAATCAATCGATCGCTGAAACGGTGCAAACTCCTTCTGAATGGAGAACTACTGATCGGCATTTATAGGTATGGAACTGGGTCGATCGGTTCCCCATTTTGTCGGACTTCAAAGTGTAAATGAGGTCCGGTGGAGAGTCCGGTGGAACCCACAGCCGCAATCGGTTGTCCCTTTTGCACTGTGGCACCTTCTGCCACATAGAAGCCCTCCGTATGGCCGTACAAGGTAGTAAATCCACTGCCATGGTCCACAATTACCGTGTTGCCATAGCCGCCATACCACTGGGCATAAATAACCACTCCCGCCGCTGCCGATCGGATGGTGCTGCCCGAGTCTGAACCAAAGTCGAGACCAGAATGGAATTTCTGATAGCCCAAAATCGGGTGCATTCGATAGCCAAATCCGCTAGTAATTTCCGCATCCACTGGAACCGTCATGATCCCGCGTCCTGTGATGATGATGCCGCGACTGTCGCCAATGCTTCGTTGCCGGATGATCTGACCGATACTGGTGGAGTCGCGTTCTAGCTGGACAATGGCAGACTCTAGGGCTTCGCGGTTGGTTTTGAGATGTTTAATGAATTCTTTTTGATAGGACGATTGGGCATTCAACTCGTTTTTCTGTGCTAAAAGCTGCTGCATGATCAGGGAGATTTCATTTTTTTTCATCTCCACTTGCGATCGCTGGGCATTTAGCTTTGTGGTCTGAGCTTGAAGCGTGGCTAGAGATTTACGATCGGAATCAAACAGTTTTTTTAGACGATAGCGTTTATCAAGCAAGTCATTTAAATTACGGCTTTTGAGTAAGAGTGACAGCCCTTGCCGATCGCGTTGTCGTTGTAAAAATTGCAATCGAGCCAACATGACTAATTGCTGTTGACGGTAACTGGCTTCGGTTTCCGTCAGAGATTGTTCGAGAGATCTTAACGCCTTGGTAGATTTATCCAGTTCCACTTCTTGCGATTGGAGAGTTGTTTCTGTGGATTTCAGCCATTTTTGTAGGCCCGATCGTTCTTTTTCGGCAGTAGTCTCTAATTTTTTAAGTTGATCGCGTTGTTGCTCAACTTGCTGGCGTTGTTGCTGAACCTGTTGGCGCTGCTGTTGCAATAGGTCTACTTCACTCTGAGCAAAAATTGCGGGGGTACCCATCAAAATGCAGCACAACACTGAAATAATCCCAATAACGCCAAACCGTAACAAATTCACCATCCTTCTTTCGATCCTTCAGGGTCCCAACTGCACATTTATTATGCAGACAGATTACACTAGTGACTCACTTTACTCAGGGATTACCAATGAAGACGGAGTAGCACGGTATTTCTGTAGGACTATTATTTCTACAAAAGCGTTAAAATACGGAAATCTCATCATGAGCCTAGTAATTTCACTATACTTTAGTAGACTATTGGATAGTAGATTATCAGACTTGAGTGGTGAAACAATTTTATGCATGTAGAAATTATGTAAATCTCCCAAGAAAGATGCTAAATCGTCAGTAGTTATACACACTAGAAAGTACTTCGCTGAGTGGTCGTCATGATCGACACGGGCCGCGTTCCTTTATCCAGTATTGAACTTGATCTGTATCGCCGAGGGATTTCTGCGGCGGCCACAGGCTCATTGGTCGAGGCGATCGAATGTTACGATCGCCTCCTAGCGCCGCGAGGAGATTTTTGGGAAGCATGGTATGAACGGGGCACAGTATTGGAAGACTTGGGCCGGTTTGCTGAGGCGATCGCCAGCTATGACAAAGCCCTAACCCTCGAACCTCGCCGAGAAGCATTAGCTAATTTGTGGCTGCGACGCGGAAATGCTTATCAATATGGTCTAGGTGAATACGATGCATCACTCATTTGCTACGATCGGGTGCTTCAACTCCAACCCGAACAAGTCCAAGGTTGGCACCACCGAGGTAATGCGCTGTTATACGGCTACAATCAGCCTGAAAATGCTCTTATTTGTTATGGCCGCGCCCTCGACATCGACCCACAACTTACATTGACCTGGCGTAATCAAGGCAATGCGTTGATGACCCTGATGAGGTATTCAGAGGCGATCGTATCCTACGACCATTCCCTTGCTATTTCCCCGAATGACGAAATTGCAGCCCAAGCCAGACATCAGGCCCAACAACAACTCGGACTTACCGTGCAAGCTCCCGACACTAAACCCGCTTGGTTAGTGCCAGAGTGGACTGAAGTACAGAGTCCTAATGCTCGTGATCAGTCAAGCGATCATCACAACCTAACGTCTCTCGACCTGTCCACCTGCTCCACCATGGTGGCATCGCTTTTATTGGAAGACGAGGCAAATTTTAGTTGTATTCAGTTAGTGGAGGATATTTATACGATCGGTCGAGATTTAGACAATAAAATTTGTTTGCGATCGCAGTTTTCATCCCGATTCCACGCAGTTATCCGTCGTCTTGTGACCGAAACGGGCGAAGTCGTTTTTGAAATCCAGGACGGTAGTGTCAAGGGAAAGGCCAGTACAAACGGCATCTTAGTGAATGGAAAACCCGTGACGCGAGCCTTTCTCAACCATCAAGATTTGATTGTTTTTGGCCCTCGTGCGAAGGCTATCTTTAGAGCTTTTTAACTAAAATTGCTATGAAAAGCCCTGTAACTGAGCGAGGGCTTTTTCACAGCAATTATGATTCTTTATTTCTTCTTCTTTTTTTTAAACAGTCCCGTCACCGCTTCAGAAATATTACTCACGATCGCATTCACAGCGCCCTGAACACCCGGTGCTGGCTTAACTGCAACTTGAATAGGTTCTTCTTTAAATTCCTTATCTCGATACCCATATTCCAGATTTTGAGCAGCCTTTTTCAACACGGGGAAAATGCGGAATGCACCTTGACGAAGACTCTGTTCGTTCGCATAAATCGCTGCACTTACTTGATTGGTGCGTTGTACGGTAATTGCACCAACTGGGAACCAAGTTTTTTGATCCTTGATTCGGAGATAGATTTCAAATTCAGGCAAACCTTCAGCCTTCATGTCATCCATCTGCTTCGAGGCTTCCACACGCTTTTTACTGCTTTCAGAAGGCGGTTTTTTAACTTCTTTCTGCGGCCCGAATCCCTTAGTCATGAGTTTTTGGTGAAGGAGTATTAAATGAGATGAACAATATCCTTGCTAACTTTATCAGGATTGTGACCTGAAGCACAGATAAAGCCTGAATAAGGACGAGGGTAGAATTCGTCTTCTATACTGGTTAGAAACACATTGTTTTTATGTTGTTGTAGAGGCACTCAGATGATCCCCGCATGGTTAGTTATTGGAATCGTCGCAGTTTTAATTGGGGTTGGCCTGAACCAACTGGTAAAGACCGATCAACGCTGGTTTTTTAGATTGCGTCGTCCCGCGTGGCTCACGTTTGAATGGGCGATTCCAATTATTTGGACCAGTATTTTTGTGGCGGCAGGTTGGTCAGCTTATATTGTATGGCAAGCGGAACCAGGGAGTTCTCGGTCGATTTTCCTTATGACACTTTATGCACTTTTAGAGGTGGTTACACTGTCTTATGTCTCGGTGATGTGCTTTTTTCGGAAGCTCCGAGTCGGGGTGATTTTAGGCGCAACGGGATTTTTTGTAGCGATCGGACTCACCATCTTAGTCTCACAGGTTTCACAAATTGCCGCATTATTGTTAGTGCCTTATTTATTATGGAGTCCGATCGGAACCTTTGTCACTTGGCAAATGATGGCGCTTAATCCGGCTGATGCCTAGGCTGATGTTAATTCGTAGCAGGTCTAGTGGATTTTAGGACTTGTTTCAGACTTTTGGACGATCGCCCCATGACCCAAACCCCTTTTGATGCATTCTCCAAAGAATTTCTGGCCGATCTTCTCGCCCCCTTTGGCACCGTCGAGCGATCGTTTGAAGTTCCCGGCGAATCCAAATACATCGACCTTCTCTTCCATCCCACGGAAATTGTCAACTCCAAAGAAAAAGGACTCCTCAACCAAGTCATCGCCACTCCCAGCGTTTTAGAAGCCTACAGCAACGCACCTTCGAGTGAAGACGTTTCCACTTGCCTGCTAAAACTATTCTGGCTCCGGGAAGAAATTACTCGAAAAGCAAACGCCGAAAAACGTAAACTTACTGATAACGATTTACCTCGGCTGTGGATTTTAACGCCGACGTTACCCGAACCGCTCAAAAAAGAATGCGCACTCATTCGTCAAACCCGCCGTATCCCAGGTGTTTACCGTTTTCCAAACGCTATCATCCGCACCACAATAGTCTCCATCAGAGATCTCCCAAACATTCCCGAGACTCTTTGGTTACGAGTCCTTGGTCGTGGCAATACTCAAACCAATGCGATTTTAGAAGTCATTGCCCTATCGCTAGATGATCCACGACGAGCCACATTGCTACGAATGCTCTGTGCCTGGAAAATTGTTACTATAGAAACAAATCCATCCATTTTTGAATCTTCAGAGGCAACAATTATGGCTTATCCAAAAGTTTTCCTCGAATGGGAAGCGGCTACCGAAGCACGCGGTGAAGCACGCGGTGAAGCACGCGGAGCCAAAGATAAGGCATTGTCTATTATACTCCGCCAACTCAACCGTCGGATTGGATTACTGAATCAGTCACTAGAAACAACTGTGCGAAAACTTTCTACCAACCAACTCGATGATTTGTCAGAGGCGCTTCTCGATTTTGGATCATCGGCAGATCTTGATCGCTGGCTTACCGATCGTTCCAATGTTTAGATTTCTGGATGGAATTTCTAGAAACGATCGTTCAATTTTATCCCTTGCTTGTCCAGTTGTAGTGCCCCGCAACTCGCTATAGTTCGTAGGAGTTTTACAGTTAAGGAATCTTGTATCATGTCGCTTTCTGCTTGGACTGAATGGACTACACCGGGCAATCCGGATTCGCATCGGTTATTACTATTGGGTTCCGGAGAGTTGGGCCGTGAGGTGGCGATCGAGGCGATGCGGTTAGGGATTGAAGTGGTGGCGGTGGATTCCTATGCTAATGCGCCTGCTATGCAAATTGCTCATCGATCGCATGTGATTAATATGCTGGATGGTGAGGCATTGCGATCGTTGATTGAATTGGAAAAACCGAGTTTGATTGTGCCGGAAGTTGAAGCGATCGCCACGGACACATTGGTGGAATTAGAAAAAGAAGGCTGGAATGTAATCCCTACGGCTCAGGCGACATTCCTAACCATGAACCGAGAAGGCATTCGTCGTCTTGCGGGGGAAACTCTGGGACTGAAAACATCGCCGTACCAGTTTGCAGATACTCAAGAGGAGTATTTAAAGGCGATTCAAGAAATTGGACTTCCTTGTGTTGTTAAGCCTGTGATGAGTTCATCAGGCAAAGGCCAAAGCACAATTAAAACAGAGGCCGATATATTGCCCGCTTGGAACTATGCCCACGATAAAGGACGAACCCAGAACGATCGGGTCATTATTGAAGGGTTTGTGACCTTTGAAACTGAGATTACATTATTGACAGTGCGGGCGATCGATGGCACTCATTTTTGTGCGCCGATCGGTCATGTGCAAATCAATGGAGACTACCGCGAATCTTGGCAGCCTTGCCCATTGTCAGAAGAAACCTTAAAGCAATGCCAAACAATTGCAGATCAAATTACGGGCGCGCTGGGCGGTTGGGGATTGTTTGGGGTGGAGTTGTTTATTGAGGGTTCACCGGATGGAGTCCAAACTGTCTATTTTAGTGAAGTGAGTCCGCGTCCCCATGATACGGGAATGGTGACGATGATTAGCCAGAATATGTCGGAGTTTGAATTGCATGTGCGGGCGATCGCGGGATTGCCCATTGGTGCGATTGAATTGTTAAAACCGAGTGCGTCGTCGGTAATATTAGCAACGGGGAGTAGTAGTAATCCCGTATTTTTGGGAGTGAATGAAGCCTTGAAAGTGCCAACTAGCAAGCTCCGGATTTTTGGCAAACCAAGCTGTCATAAAAACCGTCGAATGGCGGTGGCACTTGCAACGGGAAATACTACTGAGGAGGCACGCGATCGGGCTATAGCTTGTTCTAGTGCAATTACAATTAAACTAGATTAAGCTTCATACTCGGCAATGCGCGATCGTATTCCATAAACTGTGAATCCAGCGATCGCGCCTGTCATTAATAACGCCTTAATCCAAAAGAAATCTAATCCTTTATTTTGACCATTGGGGGCTGTATCAGAGACCATATCAACGGGCAATATTTCTTTAGATACTCCATTCACTTCGACATAGGTTAATGCTTTATAAATGGATGTATCAAAGGCGCGGATATTGATGTCCATAACTTTTTGATGGGATTCAAGAAAAACATCAAACGCTTCATTCGATTTTCCAACACATAGGGCGATCGCCTCTTCTCGTTTACTGGTTGTCCGAATTTTTTGGTCAATATCAAAGTAATTCATAAAATCGTTAATCATTGTTTGGGTTGCTTTACGTTCGCCATCAAACGTTATGTTTTGAAGCTGTGTTGCAAAAGCACCCTTGATCAGAGACTGGGACCGAGCATCGGGCATATTTGCAATCTTTCTGAGTTCACTTGAATAACGATCGGGTTGTGTTTTTGGTAATGGACCATTAGGGATAAATCCGAGTTCTGTAACTTTACGAAAGAAGTTTTCTTGGTGTACGGTGGCAAACTGTGAATCTAGCAAATAACGACTTTCGTCAGCATTGAGACTATAGGCGGTCGATCGGGCTTTTCGCAATGCATGAAGCGAGTCAAAGGCTTCGACTCTTGCGACTTTTAAAAGGTTGGATGATGATATTAAGCGAAATAATGTATCGACAATAAAGATTATAGAGATAAAGGTCGCCGCTAACAGTCCCAGATTCAATCGACGACGAGTCCACTTGGTTAATAAGATCTGAAGCCCAACTAGGGACCCCACAACCACTGCACCCAAGAGAACTACAAAGAGTTGATTAATCATCGCCCATCGATTGCCATTGTCATAGCTTTCCTGAAGCGCTTTAAAATTGACTTGATCTAATTCGTTAGCTTTTATCATCAACACATCATCAACAATTCTTTGAGCTTCACGATAAGCTTTCAGAGTGGCTTCATCTTTCCCTTGACCATAAAGAATCTTAGCTTCTTGAACTTTTTCAATATAGTTATTCAGGTTCAACGATATATCACTGATTAGTGTTTGCTCAGCGGGAATCGTAATGTTTTCTGCCGCACGAGTTAGCAATAATGAAAGTTTTTTCTTACGATCTTGATATACTTTTTCGGCATCGGGATTTTGACCGATCGGCACTAGTAAAAGGTTTGCAATATTGGCATCCATATCCGCCACACTGTCACGAATTCGCTGTGCGTGATAAATACTCGGTGTCGTTTCAAAACCAACTGCATGAACTGCCGATCGTTGATTCATGACGGCACTTGCGATCGCACCTGTTAATAATACAGTGTTACCTAGAATCCAGGCTGTTGCTGCTTTATAGACTTCTGGCGTGGTTAAGAGTTCCGATCGAAATGGCAAACGAACTTGTCGTAATGATGCGGCAGGCGCAATGGGAGCGATTTGATTGGCTTTCAATGACTTTGAGGCTTTTTGAAGATCGGTATTCATAAAGAATTGGGAATGAAGAATGGAGAAAACTTAATTGATTACGATCGCGGTCCAGTGGCCGATGGTAATGCGATCGGTGGATTTTAATGGGTAGTCTTTCAGAGGGACCAAATCAACACCATTAATCTGAGTTCCATTGGATGACCCGATGTCTCGTAACACGAGTTGTCCGTCGCTCTGAGCCTCCAGTAGGGCGTGACGTGTGGAAACGGCGGTGTCTGAGTCTAGGGGGATTTCAGGGGCGATCGCTCGGGCTGCACTATTGCGACCAATTAAATTTGTAGTGCCGGGTTGAAGCTTGAATGTGCGATCGGGTTGTGTAGTCGGTGCTGGTGGGCTTTCCGCCGAGGCAATCGTTGGGTCTATTGTGACGGTGATGGTCCAAGTTGTTGCCGTTTGGACGGGGGACGGCGGGCCATCGGCGGGCGGTGGGGAGAGGGGTGCGATCGTAGGAATGTCGAGAGATGGGATAACGATCGGAGGTAAATCCATGGGCGGCAAATCCATCGGTAATCCACCGGATTTGCCGGTTTCAAAATTATGTCCGCAGATTTCGCAAAATTTTCCTTCACTGATCTCGTGAATTGTGCCGCAGTCGGGGCAGGAAGTACTTGAATTAGAAGAGGTTGAGCTACTAATACCAGCACTAGAACTTGCACTAGAAATAACGTTGGAGTCTATACGAGTTCCACAGACAGAACAGAAATCTGAATCAGTAGAGGAATGGCCTTTGGGACAGTTATGAATCATGGCGTAGCTCATGGTGTTCTAAAATTAGAGTAAAAACTAGCGATTTATTCGAGTGGTTTTGGTCGATCGGGTTTCGAGAGCCATTTCGTCTTCTTTACGAACTTCACGACGAATACGAATAGTTCCGGTCGCTGCGTCTTCGATATCTACAACTTTTCGCAAAAGCTTCATAGTGGCTTCGTTGCCAGATTCGTCCGAAAGCTGTACGGCTTTGGATAGTTTGGCCGTGGCTACTTCAAAATTGCCTTGGGCACGGGCTTCCATGCCTTCATGAATCACTTGAGCGAGTTCTGCTTGTCCGGTGTAATGGGCGACCGTCCGATCGATTTTAGCTGACCTCACCTCGTCGTCAGTCCAGATGGCCAGAATTCGAGTTTCAGCAACCTTGGTCTCGACTCCATTTTGGCTATAAACCAAGCTGGCTCGGCCTGCTAGCATTTCATCCCCGACATTTCCAGCGTTAACTTGAATGCAGAAATGGTAATCACGAGATTCTTGATTTCCCCATGAACCTGTTGGGTAGTCTGCAATCTGTCCACTAATCGCCTTTGCCTTGTTAGTAATGTCTAAAATTTCCGGACTCACCTGTTTACAGAACAGAACCTTTGCCCCTTGAGGAGTCCACAACCGCAATGCAATATCGCTGACTTGTTTGCTCATGGCTTGACCAAGAATGGCTCGAAAATCACTTTCCATAGTACTCGCATCGGCAATAATATCTGCCGTCCCAAGCAGCTTGCGGGCGATCATTTGTAATTGAGCTACGCGCCATTCAGTCCCGACCCCGCGACAGTCACATTGAAATTGATTTTCACAGGCATTCAGAACTTTTTCCAATGCATTCAAATCAGAACTATCGTTTTGGCCATCAGTTAGCAACAATGCTTGAGCGATCGCACCTGGCATGAGTTTGAATTGTTGCAATGCTAGATTAAGCCAAGTGGAAATGGCCGTGCTGCGATTGGCTGTGACTGTTCGGAGTGCCGCCAGGGCCGTGTTTTTAGCGCTGTCGGTCGCTAAGGTGAGGCCCGATAGTAATGTGGCTTGGCTAGATCCCGTTACAATAAAGAAATGAGCATCGGGGGGCAGAAGTTCAATCACTTTTGCGATCGCTTGTTTGGCCGATTGAATTTTGACTCCTTCCATGGAACCAGAAGTATCACAAATAATACCAAATACCCGAGGCGCACCCGAAGCGACCAATGCGCTCGGTGCGACCGTTTGATCACCTGATTCTGAATCGGTTGTGATAGTCATGATGGCATTGACTTCTCGACTTCCTTCGGGCAAGTAAGCATTTTGATAGACTTGAGCGGTGAATTGAGTGGTCATAGTAGTTGAGGAATGGGGTGAGTTAATTTGTTTTTAATACTTCTGTCTTTAATTCTCAACAGTCCGGACAGTTTTTAACGTAGGTAGTGGCGAAGAAAGCTATCCAAAGCTTAAAGTACAGTCATACAAAAAACAGAGACTGTGCAATGGATAGCCTACAGAATATTCTAACGGACGCACTGACCACAGTGGGTC
>JAPLHZ010000192.1 GCA_026389365.1 Cyanobacteriota bacterium | reverse complement strand
TTCGGCTCCGCGATCAGAAACAGCTTATAAATATAGGACTTACATTTCGCTGTCGAGGGTTTCGATCGTTCGATCACAGCTAAATTCCTATAAATTATCCCATCATTTTAGTCCATCCATAGTCTTGGCGTTATGTCAATGCGTAAGTCCTATAGTTATCTAAGAGCTAATTTCACGACCGAGTTGCTCAAGCATCTCTAGAACAGATTGGAGCAGAGATCTCCGCTGCTCGACTAAAAGATCTAAGTTGGTAAACATGTACTTCACGTCTTTATAAGCTTTGTCTAGCAAGGCAAGTAGGAATTTGCGATCGCCCGCAATCTCGTTGTGCGATGGGGCGCGAGTCCGTTGGAGTAATGAGTCCGCAGAACTGGACTGGGTAGGCAAAGGATCGAGTTGAGGGGAAGGATTGGAGGGCGATCGCTCAGCCTCTAGCTGTTGAATCGTTTGTTGTAAATTTTCAATCACCCCATACATTTCCATCGGGTCAAAAACCCGTAATAGACTGGTTTGTGTGACAATGCCTAACCCTTGCCCCCAGTTCCAAGACACCACCAAACGCCCCACCCGTCTTTTCTGCATTTCCTGATGAGCCGTCCACAGCGAATCCTCAGGACTGAGGAGAAATAGCGGCGTGCTCATCACCGTTTGGGCCTGAGTCTTGCGCAGATCAATTTGAACTGCTTGAAACTGCACAATATCTCGCTCTGTCACAATGCCAACGGGGCAGTCATTGTCTTCTGAATTTCGTTGTGTAATCACCACACAACTCACGCGATGTTCAGCCATTAACTGTGCCAATTGCAAGACAGTGGCGGTGAGTGGGGCATGCACGACCTGAGTGATCATCACATCCGATACGCGACGAAACCGCAGCAGATTGGCTGGACGCAAAATTTGGCGAATACTTTCATGGGAGATAACCCCGACCAATTTCCCTTGGTCATCCACAATCGGCAAATGGCGAATCCGGTAGCGGCGAAACAAAAACAGTGCGGCAAAAATGTCTTGAACGGATTGCTGGGGCAACGTGATCAGGGGATACACCATCACATCGGCGACGGTTGTCTCAGCCAGGTTAATCGCTTGAGCGGTGAGTCGCACCACATCGCGTTCCGTCAAAATTCCCAATAGCTCTTGCCCTTGCATCACCAGCACACAGCTAGCACGTACCTCTCTGGCCGGAGGGGCTAAACAGGATAGGTCATCTGTGAGCACACACAGATGGCTATGGGCCTGACTGATCAAGGCGATCGCCTCAACCAGAGGAGTCGTTGGCGGCACCGTCAACGGCTGCCGCTCGATGGCCTCTTCTAGATCGGGAGCCCAACTCAGATGCGTATCGAGTGGCATCAGCACCATCCTGCAACCCGAAAAGCCAAGATAGGAGGGCGAGCCACCCTGCAGGCAAGAACCCACCCTGTCATAGTAGCCAGAACCATTGCCAAAACTATCCCAAAATGTAGCGTCATCAAACTTCTCCTAGAGGGATGTAACGTTTTATTTCAATCCGTATTAGATCCGTAAAGGTTTTAGGCTG
This sequence comes from Cyanobacteriota bacterium, assembly GCA_026389365.1. Classification (GTDB taxonomy): domain Bacteria; phylum Cyanobacteriota; class Cyanobacteriia; order Leptolyngbyales; family Leptolyngbyaceae; genus JAAFJU01. The sequence continues at coordinate 18,763 of JAPLHZ010000192.1, read as the reverse complement.
ACTTCGGTGTATCATAGAGGGATGTTACGGATTAAACCCTACAGTCCTTTATTTAGGAGGCATTGAGCCTCTAATGGTTTCAAGAACGGCATCGCTAGACGCTGAGGGGAATACTTCCGGGTTTTGCTCAGCCTGAGATGTTACTCCAGAAATTCTGGACACCTTTCCATAAAGTCGATCGAGCACTCGCTTTATGGAAATACGCTGCCACGGTTGGCCTCGTTTTGTGGTGTACCCCTGTTCATTGAGCCAATCGGCTATCTTCTGCAACGATTTCCCAGATTTGTGATGGCGGCGAATCAGTTCAATGACCTGGCATTCTTCCGGATCATCCACTAATTCACCATCCACCGATCGTTGTCCAAAGGCGGGCGAACCGTAGCCCGCATAGCCACCGTTGCTTGCTTTTGTTTGTCTGCCTTGTTCTAGCCGATCCCAGGCAGATACATCATTTGAAGGGGTCACTCTCATGGGGGTGTCAATTCAATGACTTGAAATACCATCCTATCGCAACTTAACGCCATAAATTTGTTTTGATTTGGAGTACCGCATGGCAACTTACAAAGTAAACCTGTTGAATGACGAGGGATTAGATGTCACCATCGATGTCCCAGACGATCAAACTGTGTACGATGCCGCAGACGAAGCGGGCCTTGATTTACCAATTTCCTGCCGAGCAGGGTCTTGTTCTAGCTGTGCTGGCAAACTGATTTCTGGTGAAGTGGATCAGTCGGATCAAGCATTTCTAGACGAGGACCAGGTGAAGGCTGGGTTTGTATTGACCTGTGTTGCTTATCCCCGCTCCAATTGCACAATTAAAACGCACCAAGAAGAAAATTTGTACTAAGGTCACACATCAATCAATCTGGAGGTATAGATATGGGTACGGCTACATTTATTCAAGATGAAACTGAATTTGATTCCCTGTTGAGCAGTGAATCAATGTTGGTTGTAGATTGCACAGCAACTTGGTGTGGGCCTTGCAGACTGGTTGCGCCGTTAATGGATCGACTGGCTGAAGATTATAGCGATCACGTTAAAGTCTTCAAACTTGACGTGAGCAATAACGCAGCCGTAGCCAGACGCTTTGGAATTAGAAATATTCCAGCCGTCATGGTATTTAAACAGGGCGAGTTGATGGAAACATTAATTGGGGTTAAGCCCTATGCAGAATTTACGGCTGCGGTAGAACGACAACAATAGTCTTCCAATTTTGGTTTCCATTGGCTTTGAGCCTTTCCTTCTCATGCGATCATTCAATTTTGAGGAACGACGATGCATACATGCATAGAAATTCGATGTCCCAACTGCGGCAGCTTGGCTCAACGGCTCTTTAGCAATCGCTTAACCATTGGGTACAAATGTCCAAGACTACAAGTGACCCAGACCGAATGTCCAACTTGCGACTATTTCATAACAACGTGTTCACAAAACGGTGCTGTACTTGAAGCCTATGCACCTGGCATTCAGTGGACCACTGCTGCTCAGCGGACTACTGCTGCTGCCACAACAAGACATCGGCCCTCTTACCTGTGTCATCTGTGACGACATTAGCACCCAGCGCATTGCTCTCGGGGCACCACTAGCCATTTTTTGAGTGTATTCCAGTCCTCTTATTCAATAGAAAATTAAAGTCCTAATGATGCAAGCTGAAGAAATCATGACCCGAAACGTTGTCACCATTCGTGGCTCGGCAACGGTTGCAGATGCCGTGAAATTGATGAAAGACAAACAACTGCGGGGATTGGTTGTCGAACCACGCCATGACCAAGACCCTTTTGGGATTGTGACCGAAGCCGACATTGTCTACAAAGTGGCGGCCTTTGGCCATGATCCCAAGGCTATGCGGGTCTACGAAATTATGGTCAAGCCCTGTGTGGTCGTCAATCCCGAACTGGGTGTGGAATATGTGGCTCGGTTATTTGCTCAAACCAACATTCGCCGAGCGCCCGTGATTCAGGGCAAAACCTTGCTGGGCATTATTTCCGTCGGTGACATTCTCTTCAAGAGCGATTTTGTAGAAAAGCCCAAGCAGTTTTTCATCGAAGATGAAATTGAAGTTGCCCGCGAAGACGCACGGGCTATTTGTGCAGCCCAGGGTGGAACCTCTCCAGAGTGCGCTGCGGCTTGGGATGTGGTTGAGGAACTCCAGGCGGAAGCCGCCCATCAACGGGTCAAAAAGCAGGGGCTGAATTCACTCCAGGTCTACTGCGAAGCCAATCCTGATGACTTAGAGTGCCGCATTTATGATGATTAAATCCTTCTCCCCCAAAAGTGGTTATGAAGTTTTGCGATAAGTTGAGCGAGGCTATGACTCGCAATCAGAGTTTGCTCTCTGTTGATCTCGCTCCAAATCCCCAAATATGGCCCAGACACTTAGGTGGCTGGGAAGGTGCCAATGCTAATATCTGGGGATTACAGGAATGGTTGCAATTTTTGATTGCAGAAACGGCTGATTTAGTTTGCGCTTACACGCTAACGTTGGAGTTCTATAGCACGTTGGGGGCTTCGGGGCTAGGATTATTGCAGCAGATCCTGGCGGCCATCCCACCTCACATCCCAGTTATTCTGGATGCTCAGCATAGTGACGGTCACACTAGCAGCATTTTTGCCCAGATGATCTTTGCAATCTGGCAGGTAGATGCGGTTACCCTCAATCCATACATTGGGCAAGATGGAGTGCCCCTCTTTCTCATCTATCCAGACAAGGCTGTATTTATCTTATGTGCGACGGACAACCCTTCGACAGCACTATTGAAGGAATAATAGTGGAAGGGCAATTTCGGGACGGTGAAACGGTTGTGTTGATTGATGACGTTCTGATCACAGGTAAGAGTGTGTTAGAAGGCATCGAAAAACTGCAATCGGTGGGTTTAGTGGTGAAGGATGTGGTTGTATTGATCGATCACGAAGGGGATGTGAACCAGAAACTAGAGCGTCAGGGCTATCAAGCCCATGCCGTGTTGAAATTTTCTGAAATTGCCCAAACGTTATACGAAGCCGGTCGTTTAGACTCAGCACAACTCGATATTTTATTGAAGACGTCCACTTGATTTTAAGGAGTAAAAGCCATGATGCAAGCAGAAGAAATCATGACCAAAGACGTGATGACCATTCGTGGATCGGCCACAGTCGCAGAAGCGGTGACCTTTATGAAAGAGAATGGTCTACGAGCGCTGGTGGTAGAGCCACGCAGTGAAACTGACCCCTATGGGATGGTGACGGAAACAGACATCGTCTACAAAGTTGCGGCATTTGGGCATGACCCTAAAAAAATGCGGGTTTATGAGATTATGACTAAGCCTTGTGTGGTCGTCAATCCAGAACTGGGAGTCGAATACGTGGCTCGGTTGTTTGCCCAAACTCGCATTCGTCGCGCTCCGGTCGTCAAAGGGGGATTATTAGGCATTATTTCTGTCAGCGATATTCTCAGAAAAAGTGATTTTGTTGAGAAGCCCAAGAGCAATTTTGAGTTGTATTGGGAAGAAAATCCTAGTGCCCCATCAGCTCGTATGTATGATTGACTGAGCAGCCAGATCGCGTCGGCGAGGTCTAACCAGCCGTTGGAACGGCGAGCATCGTCTTTTTGCTTCGTTTCTAGCTCACTCGTCGCCGTTCAACTTTGTCGTTATGTGGTGGAAATTCAAAAATTTTAGAGTTTAAACCCCGTTCCGAATTTGGAATTGCTGCATCTGTTAGGTAATGGCATCAACTCGGCTTACAATTGGTACAAGTGAATTATCGCCTTAATTTTCCTATGCCAATTGAGAAGCCCCTCGGGTCCATCACACAAGGATCCCTCAGCAAAGGACTTGAAGTCCGACTCCATGCCGATGTTTCCGTTGAAGAAATGCGTGTGGGCAAGTTTTTGGTGGTCCACGGAACCCGATCGCGCTTCTTTTGTATGCTGACGGACGTGGCGCTGGGTACGGGAAGCCAGCGTATTTTGTCTAATCCACCCGACCCGACCGATAGCTTTTTGCAGGAAGTTCTAGCTGGGACCGGAACCTACGGAACCATAGAACTCTCACCCATGCTGATGATCACAGACGATCCCAGCAAACGTCAAATCGAAGCCGCGATCGAAACCACCAAATCAAAAACTACCAAAAAAACCAAAGGACTGGCCTCCTATCAAGCCAATACCAACGCCGATATTGAATTACTGCCCGTCAAAACAATTCCCAGCCATTTTAGTCAAGTTTACGATGCCAGTGAACGTGACTTTCGGGCCGTCTTTGGATGGGAAGACGATCCATTGCGACGAAATTTTGCGATCGGAGAACCGATCGATATGCCCGTTCCTGTTTGTATTGATCTCGATCGATTTGTCGAACGAAGCAATGGTGTCTTCGGCAAATCAGGCACCGGGAAATCATTTTTAACGAGATTGCTGCTGGCCGGAGTTGTTAAAAAACAAGCTGCTGTTAATTTGATTTTCGATATGCACTCAGAGTATGGCTGGGAAGCGACTAAAGAAGGCAAAAGCTTCAGTACCGTCAAAGGCTTAGCGCAATTGTTTCCTGGAAAAGTAGAGATTTTCACTCTAGATGTCGAATCAACCCGGCGACGCGGCGTGGGAAATGCTCAAGAGTTTTATATTGGATACGAACAAGTCGAAGTCGAAGATTTGGCATTAGTGCGGGGACAATTGAACTTATCGGAAACGAGTTTAGAAAATGCGGTGATTTTGCGAAATGAATTTGGCAAAGGCTGGATCTCCCGATTGATGGCCATGGGCAATGAAGAAATTCAAGAATTTTGTGAAGTGAAAATGGGAAATAAATCCTCCATCATGGCCCTTCAGCGCAAACTAATCCGTCTTGAAGACTTGAAATATCTACGTCAAACCTGTCCCCACAACTATCTAAATCAAGTCCTCGAATGTATCGAATCGGGTAAACACGTTGTCATTGAATTCGGCTCACAATCAAATCTCTTGTCCTATATGCTCGCGACCAACATCATTTCACGCCGAATTCATGCCGCCTATGTGCGAAAAGCCGAGTATTTTCTGCAAACTAAAAACATTCTCGATCGGCCTCGTCAGCTGATGATCACCATTGAAGAAGCGCACCGATTTTTAGATCCAGCCACGGTCGGCGAAACAATCTTTGGGACGATCGCCCGTGAGATGCGGAAATTCTTTGTCACATTGCTAGTCGTAGATCAACGACCCTCGGGCATTGACAATGAAGTGATGTCGCAAATTGGCACCCGAATTACGGCCTTATTAAATGACGAGAAAGACATTGAAGCAATTTTCACAGGAGTTTCCGGCGGCCAAGCGCTCCGATCGGTCCTAGCCAAACTCGACTCAAAACAACAAGCCTTAATTCTGGGTCACGCCGTCCCGATGCCCGTCGTCATCAAAACCCGTGCCTATGACGAGAAATTTTATGGCGAAATTGGCGACACGGATTGGTCAACCGTCGAACATGATCAACTTCTCGTAGCAGCAGCGGCGGCAAAGACAGATTTGGGATTTTAGAGTTTAGACTGCACGGCCAATAACAACACTGCGAACCCGATCGTAGAATTTTTTGATGGGAACTTTTTGGCATTCCATAACGTGATCTAGTCAAGACCAAAACAACATGTTACACTGTAGTACGTTCATATGTTCTACTCTACCGATCGAGCTTCTAATCATGATTCAACTCCCATCACGAGATCGTCACCTCAGCTACACAGATGTGAAACATGGCTTCTCTATTTTAAGGTAGGAGCCTTTTACGCGACTCCTTTCCAAAACCATAGGTACCGTCTCACGACCCATCCTCTACCGTCCCTTACCCGAACTTTACTCTCCTGAAAATTCGTTTTATGATAAATCCATACTCGAAATGACTTCGAGATAACCCATCTAGAGTTTTCATTCGTTAAATTTTCAGGCCACTAACTATTCGGGTTCGCCCCCGCGTTTTTAAGCTTTCATTAAGCACTGGAGTCTTGTCACTATGACCACTGCAACCCAAAAGAAAACCAAGAGCAAAGTCCCCACTTCGACCCCAGCTCCGGCCTACACCGCCGACATGGTTCGGACCTACCTCCACGAAATTGGTCGGGTGCCTATGCTAACCCATGAGCAGGAAATCATCTACGGCAAACAAGTGCAGCAGATGATGACGTTCTTGGAAACCCGTGAAGCCTTAGCCAAAACCAAAGGAACTCCCGTTACTGATGCAGAATTAGCCATTCATCTTGGACTGCCTGAAGAAGAGTTGAAAGCCAATCTACAACGGGGTCGTCGGGCGAAACAGCGGATGATTGAAGCCAATCTTCGACTGGTAGTTTCGATCGCGAAAAAATACCAAAAACGAAACCTAGAATTCCTGGATCTAATTCAAGAAGGCTCCATGGGATTAGAACGTGGGGTCGAGAAGTATGACCCGATGCGGGGTTACAAGTTCTCAACCTATGCTTACTGGTGGATTCGTCAGGCGATCACACGGGCGATCGCCCAACAAAGCCGCACCATTCGTCTACCCATTCACATTACCGAAAAGCTTAATAAAATCAAACGCGTCCAACGTGAATTGACTCAAGAATTGGGGCGTAGTCCTAATGTGAATGAGATTGCGGGAATGCTCGACATGGAAGCCACCGAAATTCGGGATTACCTGTCGATGTCCCGTCAGCCTATCTCCTTAGATATGCGAGTTGGCGACAATCAGGACACGGAATTGCGTGATTTGTTGGAAGACGGAACCGCATCCCCAGAAGACTATACGACCCAAGTGCTACTTCGTCAGGACTTGCACAACATGCTAGCGGACCTAACCCCTCAGCAACGTCAAGTTCTCTTACTACGGTATGGCTTAGACGATGGCATCGAACGATCGCTTGCTAAGGTTGGAGAATGCCTCAATCTGAGCCGCGAGCGGGTTCGCCAACTGGAACGTCAGGCGCTTGATTATCTGCGTCGTCGTAAAGGACAAGTACAGGAATATCTCGCCTCCTAGAGGATTTTTAATTCAGGGCAATGTTTCACTGATGTTGCAAAATTTAATATTTACTAATGTTTAGAGAAAGGGGGCTTTGGCCCCTTTTTTGTTGCAATTCGAGATGTAAAACCATCATCTATTTCTTTAGGGTAATTAAGCGATTCATTGAGAATGAGTACATATAGTCTATGGGAAGATCTTTACAATAAGGTCAAACCCTTGGGGATCGGTGCATGGCGGGGATCGTGTTTGTAATGCTTTAGCTTAGAGGGATTCGAGACTATTACTTAGAGGAAAGAAACAGTAGATTTAGCAGCCAGTTTGTAAATTGGATCTTTCGGCCAGATGACAGACTGTCACGATCGTTGGTTGTCGCTCTGAGGTGAATATGATTTGATAGTTATATGGAATGAGTGCAGGCTGCGACGGTTAAAGACTTCTTTATCCGCTCTCCTCAAAAAGATAGATTTTTCTATTTTCGTGATGACCTGCATAATCCTCCACTCCTTGGCCCTATGGGTTATTGAGAACGTCACAACCGTGGCCAACCCTTCAATTTCTGTGAGAGTTCCAAAATGAAAAATCAAATGACTGGCTTCAAGGGTTGGATGATGAATCGCGGTATGAGCGGATTAATTGGTGCGCTGGCATTCCTTGCCGTCTGCGGACAATCTCAAGCAGCGGTTCCTAGCAGCCTGCCCAATGGGACCTATCTCTACGGTGAATCGGACCAACCGAATCAAGCGGGTGCAACGTATTTTGTTTTTGATGTCAAGGAAGGCGAAGTTAAAGGAGCTGTTTATTCACCAAATTCAAACTTTGACTGTGCTTATGGGCGGTTTGAGAATGACCAATTGTTGTTGAGCATTGTTAGCACCTACGAAAAGACCGTTAATCCCTTTGCGATCGCTCTGGACCGCACTAGCCTAATCGCGTCTTCCGTTAATGCACCCATGATTCAAGTTGGTCTTCGCGGGTTAAAATCCGTGGGGCGACTAAGCGATCTCGATCGCCATATCTTGGCCACCTGTAAGGCATCCAAATCACTTCAATAGATTAGTCCTTGAAGAATTCGATTGACAGATTAGTACAAAAAACACCACCAATCACCAATGCTCCGCCAAGGGCGATCGATAGTGTGAAAGGTTCGCCAAATCCAAGCACACCGATCAGGACCGCACTCATGGGGACGAGGTTGGTGAATATAGCCGTTCGACTTGCCCCGAGTTTGCGAATGCCCTCCGAATACCATAGAAACGCAACTACTGTCCCCAGTACTCCCATATACATGGTGCTGAATCCTGCATTAAGAGATAGTTTTGGCAGGTCGCTGAGCAACCCTTCTTGTAATGCAATGGGGAATAATGTTAGAGAGCCTATCAAACAGCTATAGGTTGTTGCTGTTAGGTTTGATACGGTTTTTAAAACCTGTTTACCCATTAGCGTATAACTTACCCAACTTGCAACACAGCCGAATAGTAATAGATCCCCGGTGCCAATTCCCGTTTTCATCAGGTCGATCGGATTCCCTTTAGATAAAATAATAGATACGCCTATTAGGGAGGTTAGAATTCCAAAGAGTTTGAGTTTTGATAGGGATTCTCGAAAGATGACCGCAGATGACAGGGCGATCGCGATCGGATTTAATGCCACAATCAGCGATGCACGACTAGCAGGTAAAAGCTTCAATCCGCCTAGAAAAAAAGCATTATAGGCCAAGATTCCCGTAAGTCCTAGAAATACTATCCCAAGCCATTCTTTAGGGGTAAGTTTTGGAATGGGTTGACCTTGGTGAGCATTAATACCAAATAATAGTAAGGTGGCTACTATAAATCGTAAAAATGCAATGGAAAACACTCCCATATCTTGCACTGCAATTCGTCCGGCGATGAAGGTTCCGCCCCAAATCAATGTGGTCAAGATAAGTTTTAAATAAACAAGACTAAGGGGATTACGAAGGGGATTGTGGTGAATTAGAGTGAATTTCGACAAGATTTTCATGGTGCTTAAGGACGGATTCTAGGAACAGTTGCCAAATATCATTGGGAACCCAAACGGCATCGATCGAGGCTTGAGCAATGTCATGGGGAACTTTCTCATAGATGCGTCGCCATAGATAAACAAACACAGAAACCCGCATATTTTTGGCACAATGAATGAAACACTTTTGAGTTTGACGACGTTTCATCACCTGAACAAACAATTCAAAGTCCATCATCGTGGGCTTTTCCCAAACAACTGGAATATGGATATACTCTAGCCAAGCTGACCTTGCTAGAGCATTTTCATCCTTTAGGGCATCAGTTGAGCTACTCAGAGCAAGATTAATCACAGTGGAATACCCGGCTGCTTTGATTAGCCCAAATTGAAAGGGGTTGGGTTGTCCAGCGGTGGCAAGACGATCGTCAATAGCAAGGAAATTTTGAATGGCACAGAGACGATCGTCCATAAGATGACTGAATAGTTTAACGAGACTAGTGTATCGCTTGATCTGAGAAATGAGTGATTGAACAATCCGAGGCGCTTAACTGGTTAAAACGCCATCAATACGCTAACCCACAGTCTGACGGGCAAGAACCATATAGCGGAAGATGTATTCTACAAGCTCAACAGTATTGCGGGCTTGTTCTGTAGATTGTCCCCAAACGGTTACACCGTGGTTACGAATCAGCAGGGCTGGAATTTTTGGTTTAGTTTCAGAGTAATAGTCTTTTATGTTCTGGGCGATCGTTGGAACATTCAAATGATTTTCAAATAGAGGCATCATACAAGTTGGGTTTTCTTCCCAAATCCCCAAACCTTTGACCATTTCTAAGGGCGGCAATGCAATGCTATCTTGCTGGGTGAAATTCGAGACTAGATTGGCTTCAATTGAATGGACATGATAGCAAGCTTGAATATCTGGAAATAAGGAGTAAATAGCTTGATGAATGGAAGTCTCGGCGGACGGTTTGTCGCCGTTGCGAGCGGGTTCCCAAGTCCCATCGAGATTCATATCAATAAAATCTAGCGGGGTGAGAGTGCCTTTGGATTTGCCACTTGCTGTGACCCAGTATCGATCGGTGCTAATACGAGCCGAGAGATTGCCGCCAGTTCCCCACATCCAGCCCCGATCGTGAAAGTAATTAGCCGCTGAGCAGAGTTCTTCTCGGAGCGTTAGAGGATTGGTCATAATGTTAGCTCCAGTGTTGAATTAAGTAATCACGAATATCAAAGAAATCATTCCAAGCAATGTATGGTTTTCCTTGTTGATCGAGATATTTTGCAAGCCGATCGCGGGCAAATACTAAATCAGCCGCCATCGCCATGTTGAAATCCGTAATCGAGTCCCCAATGGCAATTGATTCACTAAAATCATACTTCGCCATCACATCGACTTTCGCCATCAATTCAGTTTCACCCACGTAAGCGGGAATGACTTTGAACCGATCGCCTGATCCATCGAGATCGACCGCGTGCAACCCAAGCAGTCGAGGTTTCAGATCGGCTAGGACCGTTTCAACCATGAGCCGAATTCCGCCAGAAATAACGACACAGGGAACATTTCGGGCTTCGAGGAAATCGAGAAATTCTGGAAAACCCGATCGGATTGGATGAGGTTTTGAGAATTCGATCATATTCAGATATTCACTAGACGGAATACTTTCCAATAAACGCGTCACGCCTTCACGCAACGTTAGAGTTTGAGCATACATTTGCCCCATGAGTTCATCGGCTTGGTCGGGTGCAAATTCACGAAGCAATTCCACAAAGGTATCTTTGAGAGTAATAGTTCCATCGAAGTCGGAGAATACGATCGAGTTTGGCATAATGTTAGAAGAAGGTTAGAAGAATGGTGATGAATAAAAAGGGGGAATCAAAATTAAACTCATAGTCCCCCTTGAAAAGGGGGATTTAGGGGGATCGGGTCTTTCAATACCAACGCAAGGATTTTCAAACGCCCTCTAAGCCATCCATTTTTGCAACGCAATCTTTAATGCAGAATCCGGAACCTCTTCAATACTAAACGACAGATTTTTATTCACTCGTTCTAATGCTTCAAAGAATGCTACAACTCCAGATGCTGGATTACTCGGATGATCCATAATTCCTGTGCCTGCATTGAGAATCACATCATTACCATAGTCGGCGATCGCTCGGGGCACCACACCAGGATGAATGCCTGCGGACGGTACGGGGAAGACATTGCGCGATCGCAGTGCATCTCGAATATTCATTTCTTCAGATTTCTCAAAAGGCAAACTACCATAGTGAGCTGGATACAACACCGCATCAGCACCCGCATGAGATGCAAGCGTTCCTAAAATCGTGGAATAGTTAAACCCGTGGTCCGGCGCACCACACATAGCTCCGGCTAAGGCTGGATGCATAAAGATTGGCACATTAACTTCAGGATCTTGCGCTAGGGATTCTAATACTGACCAACCATAGGTCAATGTATTGAATAACAAGGCATTCGCACCATTTGCAACTAATCGTTTGGCGTTGTCGAGAATTTCATGGGCACGGCCTGTTACATTAATGGCGTACAGAAGTTCTTTACCTGTGGTTTCTTTAGTTTCTAGAATGACCTGACGACAAGCTTTAAGCCGATCGATCGTCGGTGCAATTTCTAAATTACCAAGAATTTCATCATCTTTAATAATGTCCAATCCCGCAGCCGCAACCTCCCGTAGAATTCCAGCATGATCGTCAGCCGTCAATCCCAGAGCAGGTTTGAATATGGCCATCACGAGGGGACGATCCTGTACATTTAGCCTATTACGGATACCGGACAACCCCACAGCAGGCATTTGGCCATACTTCTCAGGCAGTCGAATAGCCGTAACTTTAGCAGCGCCCGCCATGGAGAACTTACCAAAGATCATAGTCAGCAAACTACCGATATCACCTTCAGTATTTGCAACCGGAAACTCAATCGTGGCAGTACTATGACCGCTATCGTGACCAACAATGCTAATCACTTGGGCGAGATAACGCTGGAAAGAATCTTCGCGGTGAGAAAAACGATCGTCCCAACTGCCAACAGTTTGCCCGATCGCAATTACTTTGGCTTGCTTTTCAGCATTAATGCCGGGAGGAAAACGATAATCAACTTGAATGGTCATAGCGTTATGCACGAAATTTAATAGCGGTAGTTGTATACTCTGGAGTCCAGCCACTGGTGCCCGCAAAGTATCTCACGGCTTTCACACGAGAACGTTCAGTTAGATAAAACCAATGCTCAGTCCCGGCTGGAACATTGATGTATTCAGAAGCTTGCACTGTTAATTCGACTTGTGAACCATCTGGTCTGACAAAGCCAAAGATCCCCTCTCCGTCGATGATATAACGGACTTCATCGTCAGCATGAGTATGCACATTGTTGAATTTAGAAAGTAACCCATCGAGATTAGGAACATCAGGATGGAGAACAATTAAATCTCGTGAGGTGTAGCCAAGATTTGTTTTGAGGGATTCAAAGTAGTGATCTAAACTCACCAATACCTGTTCTTTTTCAGCATCATTCAGAGCCTGACTTTGAAGTAACTGTTGCAGTTCAGAATTATCACCCGTAGTCCAATAACTAAGGCCAATATTCAACGGTTCAAGTTCCGCTGCGATCGCCTCTAGATCCGTCAAACTCCGCCCATCTTCCATCCGTAAAATTGCCATCTCACCGCTCCCCAACTCTCTAGTTAATGCCTTTCAGACAAGACATTATAGAGAATTATTGGGAGTTATGGCGCGTCATTGATTTAATTTCTTCTCGTCACGCAGTTTTTTATCCAACGCATCTTTCAGCGCATTTCTAAGAGCAAAATACGATGCAATCACCTGTTTAACCGTCGGCTCTATAAAGGATGCGCTGCCGCCCCGTCCGTTCACCAAAGACCAGCACCAAGTTTCGGGCTTCGGTCCATGCGCCCATATAGCGCCACTATGCGGCTGAATCCTCATCCAAACGCTGATCGAATATCGACGTCACCAAGAATTTATGCCGAGTAATCTGTAACCAATTCCACTGTATTGGTTACAATAGCGTAATATTAAGCTTGCATGAAGCACATTAGTTCGGCTTCCTCCTGATTTATGGTCCCTTCTTTCTCTCCTTCAGACACCGAATTAAATGGTCCTTTGGACATCGAACTCCGTAAAGTTTCCAAGAGCTTTAACGGCGAAGTTGCGGTGGTCGGAGTGGACCTTGGAATTCGTCGAGGTGAATTTTTCAGTATTTTGGGGCCGTCCGGTTGTGGGAAAACGACGCTATTGCGGTTGATTGCAGGGTTTGAGACCCCAACATCTGGAGAATTGTTAATTCGTAAGGTGTCGATGCTGGGGGTTCCGCCCTATCGTCGCCCAGTGAATACGGTGTTCCAGAGTTATGCGTTGTTTAGTCATTTGACGGTGGAAGATAATATTGCGTTTGGACTGAAGATTAAAAAATTAGGCCGCAGTGAAATTCAAGATAGGACGATGGATGCGCTGCGGTTAGTGAAGTTGGAAGCCCTTGCTAAACGGTTTCCAGAGCAACTTTCTGGGGGACAACAGCAGCGAGTGGCCTTGGCGCGGGCGTTGGTGAATCGTCCCATGGTGTTGCTGTTGGATGAGCCACTGGGTGCATTGGACCTCAAGCTGCGTAAGGAAATGCAACTTGAATTGAAGCGGTTACATCAACAACTAGACATTACCTTTGTGATGGTGACGCACGATCAAGAAGAAGCCTTGACCATGAGCGATCGGATGGCGGTCATGAATGGCGGAAAAGTGGAACAAATCGGGACACCCAGTCAAATTTACGATCGGCCCCAAAGTCAATTTGTGGCTGAGTTCATTGGAGATACTAATATCATTGTGGGAAAAATTGAAGGCTCCCATCCGTCGATGTTGTGGGTGAAGTGTGATGAGGGGGAGTTATTTCAAGTCCAACCGATATCGACTGGGAGTAAGCTCTTGACCTCGGGCCGAGTCGCAATTAATTTACGGCCTGAAAAGGTGGAACTATTGCGATCGGATCCGCGTAGCAATGGGATGAATTTGGAGGGCAAGAATTGTTTTGAAGGTGCATTGGTGAGCACATTATATTTAGGGACTCATGTGAATTGTGTGATTCGATTACGATCGGGACGGACATTGTTAGTCCGGCAACCATCGCCGGAAGCCGTTTCTAAAATTGCAGGTCCGGTTTACGTCGTGTGGAGTCCGCAGGATTGTTTGGCATTGCCAGTTCCAGGCTGACGAGACTTGTTGTTTGATCTCTTGATTGTTTGATCTTTTGTTTTGTTGGGTTCTAGCGATGGATTCTGAATTATTTTCACCCAAACCTCGATCGCGCCGCCAATTGCTTAAGATGGCGACATCGGGCGCGTTTGGATTGGGGCTATCTCAAATTTTGTCGGGTTGTGGCTGGCGGTTGGGGAATGTCCGATCGGGTCAGAGCAACACTAGTTCGCCAAATGAATTATTTTTGTATACTTGGGCACAATATGTTGATGACGAATTGTTCAAAGATTTTCGTGATGTGACGGGGTTGCGGACCATTCGTGAATTGTTTGACTCGAATGAAAAAATGATGGCGGCATTGCAAGCGGGCAAGGGGCAAGAGTTTAGTGTACTCTATCCCAGCGAATACTTTATCCCAAAACTTGTAAAAGCAGATTTGTTGGCTGAATTAGATCACGATCGGGTTCAAGGGCTTGATAATTTGATGCCACAATTTCGCCAATCGATGGCAGATTTAGATAATCATTATGGGGTTCCCTTTTCTTGGGGAACAACAGGATTAATTTATAATCGAGAAAAGATTCCGGAAGGCATTGAAGATTGGGACTATCTTTGGAGAAACAAGCAGAAGCTGACTCGAAAAATGACCTTACTCGATGATTCTCGTGAAGTCTTGGGATGCGCGTTGAAGTCGTTAAATTATAGTGTCAATGAAACAAATCCCGATCGGATTAAGAAAGCTTATGAAAAATTGATCACTCTTAAACCTCATATTGCCAGTTTTACAACCGATGGTTGGCGGACTCAGCTTGCGGCAGGAGATTTGTGGATAGCGATGGGATATTCATCAGATGCGATCGGGCTTTTGAAAGAGAACCCTAAATTACGCTACATAGTGCCAAAACCAGGAGCCTCGCGCTGGAGTGATTGGATAGTTATTCCTAAATCGGCTCCTAATCCCAATGCAGCCTATCAATGGATCAATTATCTTTTGAAACCGGATGTAGCCGCGAATGTGTCCCAACGATTAGCGGTGACAACGCCTAATGCCAATGCAATTCCATTGTTGACTCAAGAATTACAGCGCAATACGGTTAGCTATCCGACAGCAGATGTGATGGCCCGATGTGAAAGCATGACGGCACTGACGGATGAGGCCGAGAAACTTTATGATAAGTATTGGACGCAGCTTACGAGTTGATAGAGCGAGTTGATAGGAATTGAACAATTATCATTTATCAATCTAGTATTATGCCTTCTTCTCCCATATCCAATTCATCCCAATCTTGGTTTCAGCGACTAGAACCGTTTTTGATGTTGGTTCCAGCGGGACTATGGTTATTTTTACTCTTGATATTACCGACCTTACTAATCTTTCAACTGAGCTTAGTGCCAGGAATTAAACCTGGAGATTTAGTCAATCCATCCAGTTTAGAAAATTACTTTAAAATTTTTGAGCCGTCAGTGTTGTGGATAATTTTGCGATCCATCGGCATTTCCATAGTTACAACCTTATTATGTTTGATTCTTGGATTTCCGGTAGCCTATTGGATTGCATTACTTGCCCCAAAACGTTGGCAAAACCTACTGTTGCTAGCGTTTGTCTTGCCACTATGGACTTCTTCACTGCTGCGAGCCTATGCCTGGATTAGTATTCTACGACCGACAGGCGTATTGAATACAATATTAATGACATTACATTTACCCACATTAGATGTAATGAATCAACTTCCGGCTGTTTTAATTGGAATGACCTATAGTTTTTTGCCCTATATGGTATTGATCTTGTATTCATCCCTCGAAAAACTCGATCGTCGCCTCCTCGAAGCTGCTGCTGATTTGGGTGCCCCACCTAAAGATGTTTTCATGAACGTCACGGTCCCCCAAGCATTACCTGGAATTGCCGCAGGAGTTCTGTTGGTGTTTATTAATGCGATCGGAGACTTTATAAATCCCGAACTTTTAGGGGGGCCGTCAAGTATGACAGCGGCTCGTTTGTTGTATGGCAAATTCTTGGGAGCCTCACCCGACTGGGGCATGGGCAGTGCCCTTAGTGCATTACTCATCATGCTAGTGACCTTAGCCATTGTCTGCCTAATCAAATATGGCGATAAAAATGCTCGCAGTATCTAGGCCATAAAATCCCTAATCCAAATTCCCCAATCTAAAATCTAATGGTTATTTCAAAAGCCAATTTATCTCCTCGATCGAATATTATTACCAAGCCACTATGGCAAGCTTGGTGGACACTATTAATGTTTGGATTCATGTATTTGCCGATCGCAGTATTGGCTTTTTATAGTTTTAATGAATCAGCGCTGAGTGCTCAATGGACTGGGTTTTCGTTTAAATGGTATTACCGATTTTTTCACGATGAACGTATTTTAGAATCCCTGTCAGATAGTTTGAAAGTGGCATTGGGTTCCGTCACGATCGCCGCATTGTTTGGGACATTGATGGCCGTAGGATTAGCTCGCTATCGTTTTTGGGGACGAGATGTTTATCAGAATACGGTGTATTTACCTCTGATTATCCCAGATATTTCCATTGCTGTGGCGACCTTGGTTTTTTTGGCGGCGATCACGCTGCCCTTGAGTTTGGCGACTATTATCGCAAGCCATGTGGTGTTTTGTTTGGCCTATGTTTCTCTGGCGGTTTCGACCCGAATTAATAGCCTAGATTCACATCTCGAAGAAGCGGCTCAAGATCTTGGTGCAACGCCATTTGAATCGTTTCGCTTAGTACTATTGCCGCAGTTGTATCCAGCAATTATTTCGGGCTGTTTGTTGGCATTCGTATGCAGTATGGATGACTTTTTGATTGCGAGTTTTACGGCAGGGGGTGGCATCAATACCTTACCCATGGAAATCTACAGTCGCATTCGGACGAATCTCACGCCTGATCTCAATGCCCTGAGTGTGGTGTTGATTGCGGCTTCGGGACTAGTGGTGCTTCTGGCAGAGTTCATTCGTCGTCAGTCTGAAGCGAAACGATCGCGAAGCCTAGTTTAATGGGTAGACGATTTCATATCTATACCTAAATTCAGCCTTTCAAATTAAGCGTGTTGTTCTGGCTCATCAAAAATAGCAGCGTGGTCAAAAACAAACGATCGCGGATGGCGAATCATGTCGAAGCCGAGTTTTAAAATTGCCTCAGCCGGGAAAGTGGCAATGGCGATCGCTTTGAGTTACTGGGGACGGAGTAAGGGACGCTGAATGAAGTAGGTACGTTTAGCGAAGAAAATATCAGCATCTCGCGGAACGATTTTTTCATTCAGCCGATGGGCAACTTGAATCGGTTTGATATAACGATAATAAAATTGCTCTGGATGATGTTGTAGATAGTAAAGCCGCTCATGTTCGTGCCAGCTCATGCCAAATAATAAGGTGATAACCTCAAACCCTAAGATGTAGCAAAGAATGGGGTTACGATCGTCTTGGCGAACAAAAAGCTGCAAGGCGGACTTGAGAAAATTGGACGCTTCAGATCTAGGATCCTGCAAGGCGTGCAGGTAAAACTGACTCACATAGGCTTGAATCAGATCCGTTGTGAGGGAAAAATTTGGCCGGTGTAGACGCTTGAGCTGGTGTTCGACGCTGGCTTTGAGGTTACAAGCGTTGAGAATACGATTAATTGTTTTGTCGGCAGTATACCCCCGAAGCAAATGGCTTTGGTGAGGCAATTCAACGGAGGAGAGATCGTCTAGGGTAGGGAAAGAGAAAGCCATAGTGGAGTGGGGAGGAGTTTCACAAAAGTGATGTAACGATCTTTTCAGACTTTTATGCAGTCTTCAGGATGGTTTGAAGTGCAGTTCGATGAGATTATGATAATTAATCTGTTTAGATCTGTCATTAGTGGAGAAGTTGCAATGATTGAGGGAATGGTTCAGCGGAATGTGAATTGCGAGGTTGAATGTGTGAATGGCTGCATTTTAGGTACAGAATGTCCGAATCTGGAATTTAAAGCTCAGGCATCAAAATTCATTGAGGAGACCTCTCTAGAAAAAATGCTAGAAATGGCTGCGGCTGCGATCGATCGTCGTCGTCAAGAGCGTGCATCTGAGCCACCAAAATGGATTATTCCTGATGACATCTAAGGCAAATAGAGCAGAGGTAGATAACGCTTAAGATAACGCATCTGCTTGAGAGATGGGAATCACAATGGTAAATGTTGTGCCATGACCAATAGTTGAAGAGCAGGATAATTTCCCATTGTGATTTTCTGCAATGATTTGGGAACTAATAGAAAGCCCGAGTCCTGTTCCTTTGCCGACGGGTTTTGTGGTGAAAAATGGATCAAATAGCTTGAATTGAATGATTTCAGGAATTCCACCGCCGTTATCTGAAATCATAATATGAACGTTCTCACCTTGAGATTTAGTTTCGATCGAAATCTTATAAGCCCGATCGGGAATCAAACTATACCTTAACAGGGAATAGACTTAATGTTTTTAAAAGACTGAAAGCGCAAAGTGGTAGTCCTAAAAAGGAAAGGATGAACGAGCAGGTAAAGAAGCGTTGTAATGATGAATAAAATTCCAAATGGCTCCGATGTGATTTTCCAACTTCTTGGAAAAGGATAAAGTCTTTCTGACGAGTCTTGATACTCGTTGT
>JAPLHZ010000037.1 GCA_026389365.1 Cyanobacteriota bacterium | reverse complement strand
CTTCTGTTTCTCCGTCTAGTTTTTTCAGTTTCAATGTTTGCCTTGGACGGGGTACGAGAGCATTTTCTAATCCGTCTTCGATAAACCTTTGCCTTACCCGTTCAATGGTGCGGATGCTGCAGGGCTGTTTCATTCTAAATTTCGACATTTTGTGCATCTACGAGAACGCGCCGTTCCAGGCATCAGAGATTTTCGTCTTCGATGGCTGAAACCACATAAACTCGTCACCTAAATCTAGAATGAAATGACCCTGCCTGTTGAAGACCCTGCACTGATATTTTCCGGAGCCAAATTTGGGTTGGCGCTGATAGTTGGAGTAATTATGGCCTTTGCCTTCCAACTGCTCTTTGCTAACTTAGCGATCGCGGTCATTGCCGGACCCGATAGTCCCACAGAGAGAAACAACTCTGAGAGAAACAACTCTGACGAAAATTTGGGGGACACCATTCGCGGGATTGAGGCGAAGGTCGGGTTAGGACTGCTGATCAGCGTCAGCATTGCCCTATTCTTCGCTTCCTTCTTGGCGGTCAAGCTAAGTTTGGTGGGAAGTCCCATGATTGGAGCCATCATTGGCGTCATTATTTGGGCTATTTTCTTCACCTTGCTGACGTGGTTTGGATCGACTGCTGTGGGTTCATTAATGGGATCGATTATTAGTACCGCCACCACAGGAGTCCAGGGTTTGTTGGGCACGGGTAGCGCTGTCCTTGGCGCAAACCTGGCGAAGAATCAAATCGTTTCAACGGCTGAAGAAGTTACCGCCGCCGTGCGCCGTGAGTTAACATCAGGCTTTGACCCGGATAGTATTCGGACCACATTGCAACGTTCCTTAGACCAAGTGCAGCTGCCTCAGTTGAATGTTGATCAATTGGGAGGACAGTTTGAGAGGTTGCTTAAGGAGATTGATTTTAGCGCCATCGGCACTAGTGACCTGCTCAAAAACGTCAATCGTGACACATTAGCCAAATTAGTCAGTAGTCGCACCGATCTCTCTAAGAAAGATGTTAACCGCATTACGGATCAGCTGGAAGCCGCTTGGAAAAAAGTGGTCAGTTCTAAAGACCCGATCGATCCGCAAGACTTGATTCAACAATTGAGGTCAGCCGCACCGCAAGATCTGAAATCCGGCAAACTCAGTGATCAACTGGGTCAACTGGTTAAATCAGCATCTAAGCAAGATGGTTCCGACGGCAATATGACCACCAGAGCCTTGCAATTTGGCGCGACAGCGGTACTGAGTCGAGTCTTGCAAAATGTTGATCTATCAGATTTGGATGTGGAGAAGATTGGTTCACAACTACGGACGTTGGGCAGTAGTGCAAAGGCTGAGAACAACGGCCAATCTAATGGGAAATCCAATGGGAAGTTCAATGGGAAGTCCACGGACGAACCGTTTAGTCTCATCCAGGCTGATTTAAAAGATTATTTATTAAACATTATCGGAAATTATTTTTTAGAGATTCAAAGCCTTGCTAGGCAAGGGCTGTAAATTCGCAAAACCCTATTTCCGATTAAGTCTATTGTTTTCACCTCCCTGGAAGTTCAACCAGGAAAATGCTAAGGAAGAATTTCGCCATGTGATTTACGATGCTGCCGCTGACCCAAGTTTGATCCAGCAAGAATTGACGGCGATCGATCGGAACTACTTTGTCAAAGTACTTAATTTACGAGATGACATCACGCCCCCAAGGACTCAAAATTTAGCCCGTGAGTTGGATGCCGTTAGGGTGGAGGTGCTGACCACAGCCCAGGCCGCAGCTACCCAAAAACAATCGCAAGATCTTCGCCAGAACGTGGAGTATTATCTACGATCTACGAGTAAAGCTGACTTGAATCCAGACGCGATCGCCCGTGACTTTGGACCCTTGCTAGCCTATCCGGAGGTGGGGTTTGATATCTTGGGTCAGCGTCTGGGCCAGTTCGATCGTCCGACTCTGGAGCAGTTGCTAAGTCAGCGCCAAGACCTGAATCATGAGGAATCAGGCGAAATTATTAATCAACTCGAAAGTACGCGTGATCGGGTCTTATCACAAGGCCAAGAATCACACAATTTGCTTCAAGGACAGGCGCAACGACTCCGCCAAAAAGTATCGGACTATCTCCGCGACACTCACAAAGAAGAGCTGAGTCCCGAAGGCATTCAACGAGATTTTAAAACGCTCTTCGATGACCCGGAAGCGGGAGCAACTGCCTTGCGAAATAGGCTCTCACAGTTCGATCGCGATACGCTGGTGCAGCTTTTGAGCCAATGCCAAGATCTAAGCGAAGAACAGGTAAATCAGGTACTTGATCAAGTAGAGTCGGTGCGCGATACCGTTGTTCAAGCCCCCCGAAAGCTGGCAGGCAAAGCTAAAGAGCAGTACGACCACACTACTCAAGCACTGGCGGACTATCTCCGAAAAACCAATCTTGAAGAACTCAACCCTGAAGGGATTCAACGGGATTTGGCGACATTGTTCCATGATCCGAAAGCGGGTAGCCACGCCTTGCAGGAGCGGTTGTCCCATGTCGATCGGGAAACATTAGTCAAGCTCTTAAGCCAGCGTGATGATCTGACCGAAGAACAAGTCAATCAAACGATTGATCAAGTGCAATCAGCCTTGCGTAACATCATCAAAGCCCCAAGACGCTTGACGTAGCAGGGTGGTTTCATACAAAGAAAAGATAAACATTGTCGAGCATATTAGCCCAAGCTCTGAGGGCATCCGGTACGGTACGGTAGCCTCCGCGTCTGGCTAACGTAATGGCGAAGGAATTGAAGATGGCCCAG